>JALVJO010000102.1 GCA_027028245.1 Deltaproteobacteria bacterium | reverse complement strand
GACCCTGTATCAAGGCGAGAGCTCTGGGACATCGTCTATACCCAGGTGAAGGAACACAACACGAGCGTTCTCCTTAGCACCTCTTACCTGGACGAGGCAGAAAGATGTCATGAGGTGGTCCTCATGCATGAAGGCCATGTCCTCGGACACGGGGACCCGAAAAGCTTCAGCTCTTCCATGGGAGGACACTGTTTCATGCTGGATGTTCCAAAGGGCAGGAAAAGGAAACTCCAGGCCGAACTTGCTAACAGGTCCGAGGTCGTGGATGCCCTGATACTTGGCGAAAGGATTCGTCTTGTAACCTGGGAAAAACTGGAAGCCAGCCAGGTTGCCGGCATTTTAGGCCTTGACTCATCCATCAGCGTCTCTGCTTCTGAACCAAGGTTTGAGGATGCATTCATCTGGATACTCAAGAAAAGGCTCCTCGAACAGGGGAAACAATACAGGTTCAAGAGGATAGAACATCACAAGGTTTCCGGGTCAAGAGACGAGGATGTCATAAGGGTCAAGGACCTTGTGCGGCGCTTTGGGGATTTTTATGCCGTTAACAGGATAAGCTTTTCGGTGAAACGGGGCGAGATATTTGGGCTTCTGGGTGCCAACGGTGCCGGCAAAACCACCACTTTCAGGATGCTTTGCGGCCTGCTGCCTGCATCCGAAGGGGAACTCATGGTGGCCGGGCAGGATCTCAGGAAGGCCCCGGCCAAGGCCAGGGAAAACATCGGCTATATGGCCCAGAAATTCTCACTCTACGTGGATCTTACCGTACTGCAGAACCTTCGGTTCTTTTCCAGCGCTTACGGCCTTAAGGGGAAAAAGCAGCAGGAAAGGATAAAGTGGGCCCTTGATTCCTTTGAACTGGACCATCTGGAAAATGCAGTCAGCGGCACCCTGCCCCTGGGATACAAGCAGCGTCTGGCCCTGGCAGCCTCCCTCATGCACGAGCCTGACATATTATGCCTGGACGAACCCACTTCTGGTGTGGACCCCCTGGCAAGAAGGCAGTTCTGGGCGCACATCAACGCCCTTGCCGATGCCGGGGTTACAATCATGGTGACCACCCATTTCATGGAAGAGGCCGAATACTGCGACAGGATAGTGGTTATGAGGCGGGGAAAGATTCTTGCTTCCGGAACCCCTGAAGAACTCAAGGCAGCATACCATCCCATCGGCATGAAAAATCCGACCATGGAGGATGCCTTTATCACGCTGATAGAGATGCAGGAGTCATCACAAGCATCATGAAAGGAGAAGCAGGGGCCAGGAAAATGAGGCTGAGGAGCCTCATCAAGAAGGAGACCCTCCAGATCATCAGGGATCCTTCTGCCATAGGCATTGCATTCCTCCTGCCGGTTATCCTTCTTGTAATCTTTGGATACGGAGTCTCCCTGGATGCAGAGCATGTGCCCGTGGGCCTTGTAATTGAAAAACAGGGGCCTGAGGTCTCCCAGTTTATAAGCGGTTTTTACAATTCAGAATATTTTGAACCAAGATTCTTCTCCTCTGTACAGGAGGCGGAAAAGTCCCTCATGGACAGGGAAATAGCTGCCATTGTCTGGACCAGGAGTAATTTTGCACGAACACTCCTTAATACCCTGGATGCACCAATAGGTGTAATAGTAAACGGGGTTGATGCCAACCAGGCAAGGATCATTGAAGGCTATATCATGGGGGTGTGGATAAGCTGGCTCGACAAGTATGCCCGTTCCAAGGGGATGAGCCTGGATATCCCGGTGACAGTAAAACACAGGATCTGGTTCAATCCTGCTGTAAGAAGCAGGAATTTCCTGGTACCCGGTCTTATTGCAGTGATTATGACCCTTATCGGCGGAATGCTCACTTCCATGGTGGTAGCAAGGGAATGGGAAAGGGGGACAATGGAGGCCCTGCTTGTTACCCCTGTACAAAAGGCGGAAATCATCCTGGGAAAGACCATACCCTATTTCATCCTGGGAATGGGAGGCATGACCCTTTCAGTAGTCATGGCCGTATGGCTGTTCAACGTCCCCTTCGAAGGCTCTTTCTGGGCACTTGCCCTTTCTTCTGCACTTTTCATGCTGACGGCAATAGGCCTGGGCCTTGTGATATCCGTTGCTGCGGGCAACCAGTTCGTAGCAGGCCAGATAGCCATTGTAATTACCTTTTTGCCCGCCTTCATGCTCTCTGGTTTTGTGTTTGATATCGGCTCCATGCCTGTGCCCATACAGATTATCACGCATATTGTGGCTGCAAGGTATTTTGTAAGCATTCTGCAGAGCCTGTTCCTGGCAGGGGACATCTGGCCTATTTTCGTGGTAAACTGCCTTTGGCTTGCAGGCATGGCCGTGTTCTTCTTCATGGTGATAAAGAGAAAATTCCACAAGAGGCTTCAGTAAGGACGGAGAAAATGTTCAGCAGGATCCTGGCACTGACAATAAAGGAATTCATAGCAATTCTGAAGAACAAAAAGAGCCGGATGGTCCTCATCCTGCCGCCCATAGCCCAGATAATCGTCTTTGGCTATGCAGCTACCTTTGATCTCAACCACGTTGGTCTCGGCGTTTACAACGAGGACCAGGGGATTGTCTCAAGGGATATCATTGCACGCTTCCAGGGCTCCAAGACATTCAAGATCGTAAAATACATCTCAAATGACTCGGAAATCGCACCCCTCATAGATCTGCAGAAGGCCACAGCTGTTCTTCATTTCCACAGGAACTTTTCAAAGGAGATGAGCAAGGGCAAGCCAGCAGAACTGCAGGTCATTCTGGATGGCAGAAATTCGAATACTGCCCTCATCGCCCTGAATTACATCCATACCATCGTGGCAGATTTCAACAGGCACTGGGCCGAGGGGAAGCAGGACAGGATGCCTCCTGCAAGGCTAAAGGTGAGATCCTGGTTCAACAGGATGCTTGATTCACACTGGTTTATCATACCCGGCATCGTTGCCCTCCTGACTATTGTGGTTACCCTGGAGGTTACCGCCCTTTCAGTCGCAAAGGAAAGGGAAGCAGGAACCTTTGACCAGCTCCTGGTAACTCCCATGACGCCCTTTGAGATACTGGTTGGAAAATCCCTGCCCGGCCTGATTATCGGCACACTGGAAGGCACGTTCATAATACTTGTAACCGTCTTCTGGTTTGATATACCGCTAAGAGGCAGCATCCTTGCCCTCTACACAGGCCTTTTCACCTTTCTGCTCTCAGCCATAGGCATTGGTCTCATGATATCTTCCATTTCAGTAACCCAGCAGCAGGGCCTCATGGGTGCCTTCATGTTCCTGGTGCCTTCGGTGGTTCTTTCAGGTTTTGCCACGCCCATTGCCAATATGCCGGAGCTGGTCCAAAAACTCACCCTGCTGAATCCCATGCGCTATTTCCTGGTCATAGTAAGATCCGTATTCCTGCAGGGGGCATCCTTCGATCTTCTCTGGACCCAGTACATACCCATGGCTGTCATAGGAATCGTCTCCCTGGCAGTTGCCGGAAGTCTTTTCAGAAAGAGGCTTTACTGAAACCACTCGTTTTCTTGACGTGTTTTCCCTTAAGGGTCATTAAAAAAGGCTCAATCCGGGGGCACATATAAAAAATCCGTAACTTCTCAATAAGTCCATGTAAATTCTCAGGTATCTGCTTGCAGGGCACTGCAAATACAAGGCGGAGGACGCGCAGACGTACTTCCTGTACTTCAAGCATCTGATCCCGCGGCATCGCGGGATAGATGCTCCTGCCCTGTGAGCAGATACAAAAATCCCCGTGTCATCCCACCTCAGCCGGGTGATCACCTGCCGCCTTTTCAAAACTACCAAAATTTGACACCACATGGGCCGTTTTTTGCTTAGAGGATGGGTACATGAAAAATATCCATCAGGAGGAAAACGGATATGTCCAGTAATTGTTATGAATTTCGGGTGATTACAAAGAAAAGGCCTAAAAAAGGCAGAAGATTTTCCAAGGTAAAACTGCAGAAAACAAAAACTAATTTTTTAAACTTATTTAAGTCGGGGCTTTTCCCGCTGCTTTTACTTGCAATCTTTTTCCAGCTGTCTTCTTCCATCTGTATGGCAGCCACTGCAACCATCTCCTGGGACAAGAATCCAGAGCCGGACATAAAGGGCTACAAGGTTTATATTGGAACAAGCAGCAGGAATTATGACAGCAGCGTATGGATAGATTCTCCTGATCAGACCTCTTATGTATTTGAAAACCTGGCAGAAGGAAATACATATTACTTTGCCGTAACTGCAGTGGATCTTGCCGACCAGGAATCCGAGCTTTCTGACGAAGTCAGTAAGGCCGTCCCCATAAGCAATCATGCCCCTACAGCGGCATTTTCTGCTGACAAGTCTTCCGGCACGGCCCCCATGCCTGTTGCCTTTGATGCCTCGGCATCAACTGATCCCGACCCTGGAGATTCACTGAGCTATGCATGGGATTTCGGCGACAACACCTCTGGAAACGGTATTTCAATCACCCACACCTTTGATAACCCGGGTTCTTATACTGTAACCCTGACAGTAACCGACAGCCACGGACTTTCGGATTCCACGACTCTTACCGTCACGGCAGGAGAAAACCAGACTCCAGAGGCCCGGTTCTCCATTGACAGAAACAGGGCGTTCCTGCCTGCTTCATTCCAGTTGGATGCCTCGGGATCAAGCGACCCGGACGGCACTATAGCTTCTTACAACTGGGATTTCGGTGACGGTTCAACAGGTTCAGGTCAGACTGCAGAGCATGTCTATGAAACTGAAGGCTCCTATACCATCACCCTGACGGTGACAGATGACAAGGGTGCAGAGGACTCAACCAGCCAGACTGTCACTGCAGTGAAGGGTTATACCTACACCTGGAAGATCGGGGAAGGAAGTGACGCACAGAAGCAAGGGGCCACAAAGGATACCTATATAAACGTAAATTCTGAAAATTACAGTTCCCAGAACCTCCTTCGTATCTATACCTGGCCGAGCAGCGAGCCAGCCAACTCCATAATCATGAAGTGGAACCTGGATTTCATTCCCCAGGGCAGCGAGATCAAATCTGCGCAGCTTCAGCTCTACATGGCAGAGATGGAAGGCGACGGCGGTGATGATACAGTAAACATATCTGCACACAGAATAATAAATGTAAACCCTGTAATCGAAGCATGCACAGGCACCAGCTATGACGGCCAGAACCCCTGGACCCAAAACAGTGTTAGAAATGACGGAGTTCCCATGGCACAAGGCGACATAGATGCAGCAGAAGACATCAAGGCCGTGGGGAAAGCCCAGCAGCTTGTATCCTGGGATGTTACCAAGATGGTTCAAGGCTGGACAGACAGCCCTGCCTCAAACTTTGGGCTTCTGCTCAATCCAGGGTCCGAGGCCTCATCGGATACCAACCGGTATTTCGCATCCAGTGAATACCAGGATGCCTCCAAGAGACCTGCACTCGTGCTCACCTTTGTCACTGCAGAGCCCCTGAACATACCGCCCAATGCCAAGATAACCGCATCTGCCCTTGAAGGAACGGCGCCTGCAACAATAAGCTTCAGCGGTTCGTCTTCCAGGGACAGTGACGGAACCATATCCGGCTATCACTGGTCAATTGATAACGGGGCTTCTGGCGACGGTGCAGACTGGAGCTACGAATTTACCCAGGCGGGTACCTACCAGGTAACCCTTACTGTCACAGACGATAAGGGAGCTTCTGCCACGGACAGCGTTACTGTTACCATAGGCGAAAATGCCCTGCCCCAGGCCGACATCCAGGCAGATACACTTGCAGGCAAGGCACCTCTTAGTGTCCGCTTCGATGGTTCCGGTTCCAGTGACCCAGATGGCCAGATCGAATCCTGGACATGGGATTTCGGAGACGGCACCAGCGCTCAGGGAGCCTCGGCATCCCACGTATTTGCTGAAGGCACATACCAGGTAACCCTTACAGTAACAGATAACAGCGGTGCATCAGGTACGGCTTCAGTCACCGTAAACGTGGAAAGCAACAGCGACCCGGTGATTACGGATTTCCATGCAGACAAGACTAATGTCGACAATCCGCCATGGAAGATCACCTTCTACGGAACCGCCCAGGATGAAGAAGACGGCACCCCCGGGCTCAGCCTGGATTTCGGAGACGGAAGTACTGCTGACGCCCTGCCGGCCCAGCACACCTATAGTCAGTCAGGTACCTATCAGGCAGTGCTGACCGCTACTGACAGTGATGGAAACTCCGTTACTGAGACACTTACAATCGTACTTGAAAACAAGGCACCGGGAAGGCCTGTCAATGTCAAGGTCACGTTGAACCAATAAACCTCCTGATTATCTAAACAAAAGGCCCGGCAGATGCCGGGCCTTTTTATTTCCACCTGAATATCAAACACTCGTTAAACTTTCATGACATGGGGTTTGTCGCCCCCATGACATGAAAGCTGGCTCAAAGCTCAAAGTCGGAAGCTGAAAGCAAACAATCAGGCTTTCTTTTACTGTTGAGCCTTGAGCTTTCAGCTTTGAGCTGTTTTAACAGTAACAGGAAGACTCAACATGCAAACAAAAAAGGCCTGCCGGCTGATACAGCCGGCAGGCCTCTACTCATTCATCAAGTGTTCTGGATTCAGACAGGAACTCTTTCAAATAATCGGCTATTCTGCATAGACGTTTGTAGCCTTGTCCGGAGAGGCCTCAACTTCTTTCAGGATCTCTAAAACCTTGGCCTCGGGCAGCCATTTGATCTTTCCGGTACCTACGTCGTAAATTGCACCAACCACTTTTGCCTTTCCTTCCTTGACCAGATTTCGGGCCTCGGGGCTCTGCATGAATAGATCATGTATGCCAAGCCATACATTTTCCTCAATTGCATATGGTATCACAGCATCACCCTTCAGGTCCTTGTGCTCGGCCTGTGCCTTTTCAACTGCTGGAATAATATTATTGACCAGCGGAACAATATTTCTTTCCAGCTTGTGCCCCTGTCCATTCAATGCACGGGTCACCGCAGTAACTGCACCGCACTGGGTATGGCCCAACACTACCAGTACGGGGGTATGCACGTGTCCCAGGCCGTATTCAATTGAACCGATTTCATCGGTATCGCAGACATTACCTGCCACCCTTATGACAAATATATCCATGACCCCTGCATCAAAAATCAGTTCTACCGGCACCCTTGAATCAGAACAGGTAATAACGGTTGCATAGGCATATTTTCCCTGGTCCTCGGAGCCAGCCAGCTTAAGGCGAGACTTGTCGGTATTGGGGTGAATGGGCTTTCCTGTATAAAACCTCTTGTTGCCTTCCTTGAGCATCTTCAGAACTTCGTCAGGACTGGGCTTTTTAACCGTGTCATGGCCGCTTGCCTGGACAGGCACGCCAGAAAATGCCAGGGATACAAAAAAGCAGATACAGACCAATGTCTTTAAAATGTTTTTCATAAGGACCCTCCTTTTCAAAGTCTTTTTTCTTTAAAATCAGTTATCTTTCCTCATCCTTTCCTTCCTTCCTGAATTGCTTTCAAGTATCACCTCCTTTGTTCTGATTGCATCCTTTAAAAATAGATGTGAATTAATAATCCTTCTCGCCAATTTTCACAAGGGTATTGATAAAATTTTCATTAATTTTGTGCAAAATTTATCTTATGCACAAGACAATAGAGAGTGGGTACAAGGAGGAGGTTGGCAAAGGTGGCTGCCAAAAGACCGTATCCGAACGATACCGCCATGGGACTCAGGATGAGGGCCTGGCCTGTGGCAAAAAAGATCAAGGGAACCAGGCTGAGAATTGTGGTAACAGATGTAAGTATGATGGGCCTGAGCCTCATGGCTGCGGCACTTAGGAAAAATTCCTTGTCCGTGCCTTTTTCCATGTGCCTTTTCAAAAAATCGACCATGATGATGGCGTCATTCACTGCAACACCGCAAAGCCCCACAAAACCCAGAAGAGATGGTATTGCAAGGTGTTTTCCCATTATAATGTGGCCTAGGATCACTCCCGTAAAGGCAAAAGGGACAGAGGACAGGACTATGAGGGCATCTCCTACAGTATTGAACTGCAGGAGGAGCACTATGAATATGCCCAGGATGGCAACTATTCCTGCAAGCATCAGTTCTCTTAGTGTCTTGTCTGCCACCTTTTTTTCACCCTTTATATCTATTTGCACGTTTGAAGCCAGAATCTTTTCAAATACCGGTGCCAGCTCATCCATGACCTGCCTGCTGGTGGTAACTGCCTTGTCGATGGAAGCCGTAACGGTTATCTGGCGGACCCCGTTTTCCTTCCATATCCTGGAAAGCCCCTGCCGCTTCCTTATCCGGCAGACCTGGGTAAGATAGACGTATCTCCGGCTACCCGGAACCGGCAGTTTTATTTTAAGAAACCTGTCCAGATCCTTTCTATCCAGGATATATGTCCTGACAACCACGTCCCGGTTAACGTCCTTCATAATCCTGGCATTCTTGATATTCAGATAATAGGGAATGAAAGTAGAGGCCAAGGCCCCCTCGGTAAAACCCAGCTCTCGTCCGCGCTTGTTGACATGAAGCTCCAGTTCCAGCCTGCCTGGGTCGAAATTATCAGCAACATTTTCCACGCCTTTAATGCCGTAAAGATGCCTTTCAAGAAGCCTGGCTGCCTGCTTCATCCTGTCAAGGGCCAGTGCCTTGGATAGTGAGGATGCGGAAAACGAAATTTCTATATCTGCCCTGACAATCCCTGCCTTGGGCTTTGTAACGGTCAGGCGCTGGATTTTTATATCCTTAAGATGCCTTTCAATTACCTTGGAAAGATATATGGCAGTATGGGTCCTGGTACCGAATTCGTAGGTCCCGAACATCACCACCGGATAGACGAAATGCTCCAGCCAATTCTGGGGAGCGGGTTTTTTCAAGTTTACAAATACCTGGAAGAGGTCTTCCCCGATATCAAATTCCATCTTGTCATTAAAGGATGTACCGATGTGCGTGGCAATGGAATCCAGGTCATCCGGGGGCACACAGTCCCGGACACGCCTTTCTATGAGGGAAACCACCTTTTCCGTCTCTTCTATGCCGTGCCTGGAGCTGAGCTTTCCCCTGATATAAATCTGATCGGTGTCAAATTGAGGAAGGAGAGTAAAGGTAAGGAACAGTTTCATGGCGGCAAATGAAAGGACAAGCAGGACCAGGGCCCACAGCATGGCTGCCCTTCGGTGAGAAAGGAGCTTATCCAGTATAGATGCATAAAATCTTCTAAGGGGCTCCCAGTTGGAAAACGGGCTTTTCCCGATTCCTGTGCGGTAGAGTTCCACAGCATGAACCGGCAGTATAAAAAGGGCCTCCACCAGCGAGGCCAAAAGGACCGTGCTGACGAATATGGGTATAATCCTGAGAAACTTTCCGATATCACCTGTAAGCATGAGAAGGGGCAGGAAGGCTGCCACTGTGGTGAATGTGGCAGCACAGACCGGCCAGAACACCTCGCATGTGCCCCTTACTGCCGCAGCTACAGGGGCCAGGCCGTTTTCCATCTGACGGTAGATGTTCTCTCCTATCACGATTGCATCATCGACCACCATGCCCAGCGCCATGAGAAATGAAAAAAGAGACAGCATGTTTATGCTTTCTCCCCGGTAGGCAAGGTATACAAACGAAATAAGAAATGCCGTGGGTATGCCCAGGAGCACAGTGATTGAAACCCTCAGGTTGAGAAACAGGTAGAGGGAAATGGTCACCAGTATGAGGCCTACAACTGCCGAGGATTTCACCGTGTTCAGCCTGTTCTTGATGTAGACTGAAAGATCGCTGTATACCGCAAACTTCAGCCCCTGGTATCTTTTTTCCCACGAAGGAAGCAGGGACTTTATCTTTTTTGAAAGCGCGATGGATGAGCCCTCTGCCGTCTTGAAGACAGTGATGGAGATGTTTCTCCTGCCGTTGAAATGAGAGAGACTTTTCACCTCGGACAGCTCCAGCCTGATATCTGCCACCCTCCCCAGATAGAGCTTCCTGCCGTTTACATGCAGGATCAGGTTCTGCCAGAAATGAGGCGAGGAAGATCCGCCAGGGGTAGTGATAAAAAGATGGTTTCCTGTCTCTTTTATCTCTCCCAGGGGGCTGTTGTTCACCCAGTTTTTTACCAGATTTCTGATCTGCCGGGGTTCTATCCCCAGGGCCTCCAGGATCTGGTTTTTAAGGTATATATGCACCTCTCTCTTTGCCCTGCCGTTGATTGTGGCCTTTGATATGTCGGCAATCCGCTCGATCTCCTTCCTGATGTCATCGGCCACGTCCTGGAGGGTTTCCTCGCCGGCACCGCTTATGGAAAGCGTTAAGAGGGGATACTTTTCAATCTTTCGAACCACAGTGGGGTCGTCCATGTCTTCAGGAAAATCCGGTTTGACCCTGTCCACGGCATCCCTGACCTTGAAGAGGGTGTCTTCAATCATGACGTCGTCATCAAGGGTCAGGGTTATGAGACAGGAACCGTCCCTTGTGACCGATTCGATGAGCTTTACGCCTTCGATGGTCTGGACCTCATCCTCTATCCTGTTGGTAATGATGTCATCAAAGGTGTCGGCGGAAGTGCCAGGATAATTTGCCCTGATTTCTATCTTGTTGGTGGGTATTGGAGGGAATATCTCCTGGGGCAGCTGGAAGTAGGATAAAATACCGGTAAGGACAAACAGTATGGTAAGGGTATGGGAAAGGGGTCTCTTCCTGACAAAAAATGATATCAGTTTCCAGGAAAAGGTCTTTTCCATGGAACCAGATTCAGGCATAGACTACTGTCACAGCCGCATCCTCAGCGGCTGCTCCCCTGGCTGCCCATGGTTTTTATTGTCTGCTGACCAAGATCCAGTCTCACAGTGACTACCTGCCCCCACAGCAGGAATTCAACAGGCTTGAAGACAAGGTCAAAACCGTAACTGTAAAGATAGCTGTTGTCAGGATCGATTTTCAATTTTTCAACCCTGCCCCTGGTTGAATATGACCTGCCGTCTTCCGTAATGATTTTAAAATCAACGGGTCCTTCTTCATGCAGGGAATTTTCTGCCTTCAAGAAACATTCGGGCGAAAGGACAAGATGGATCTTGGCCCTGGAGATATCAAGAAGCCTGCTGATATTTTCTCCAGGGACCACTGTCTCATAGAGCTCTTTGAAATTTTCTGCCACGTAGAAGTCCCTGGAAAACCTTGGAGCACATTTACTTATCCTGTCTTCCAGCTCTATAATCCTTCTGGAAACATCGGCCTGCTGTCTCCTGTTCTCAATAAGTACCAGCTCAGAGTTGTGAAGTTCCCTTTCGACGTTTTCAACTGCCTGGGCCTCTACATGTTTGTTCTTCTGAAGCACCACATAACGATGATATTTCTTCTGGTTCAGCGCCAGGTCCCTGGTCAGCACCTTTTCACTCTTTTTGAGGCTTTCGAGCACCCGCTTCAGCTGTTCAAGCTGGCCTCTAAGAGCAGTGCTGTCTATCTCAACCAGCGGGGTACCTGCCTTCAGGATACTGCCTTCCCTGGCATTTATGCGGACTATGCGGCCTTCCACCTCGGCCTTGATAAGATGTACAGAATAGGGAGAATAGGCAGATGAAATGGTCAGGATGCCCTGGCTGAGACACATTTTCATGCCCTGACCCGAAGAGACAGGGCCGATTTGTTCTGCGCATAAGGGCCCAGGGATCAATGAGGCCATGATGATGAAAAATAAAAATATGCTCTTCATATCCAAGGTGCTGATCACGGCGGCCATTATTTGTTTTGAAAGCGTATCTTTATCATTTCGGCAACAGGCCGGATCTGTTTCCAGACTTCCTTTTGGTCAAAATCACGGGCAAAGGGCACCGGACCGAAAACATCCACCCTGCCCAGTTCTGAGATAATCTTTATGTTGTCTTCTACTATTACAGGGCTGGTATGGTCCTTTCCCTCCCCGGGGCTGACTGAATTCAAGATGACGCATAATATGTCAAGCCCCCTTGTCCTGAGGGCTTCTATGGTAAGAAGAGTGTGATTTATGGTGCCAAGGCCGCTTCTTGCCACAAGGATTACAAGGGGCATGGCCCTTTGAAGGATATCTGAAAAAAGCAGGCTTCTTGTAACTGGTACCATGATACCCCCGGTGCCCTCCACAAGGAAGATCTGGCACATTGAAGCCATCTTTTTGTATTCATGAAGGATTTTGTCTGCGTCTATCTCCACTTCGTCCAGGGCGGAAGCAAGATGGGGAGATGCCGGAAAGGACAGACAATAGGGGCTTGAGGCAGGCAGTTTCCGGGCTGTTTCTTTCCCGTGCACTTTTGCCACAAAGGATTTGATAAACTGGATATCCCCGCTGCCGCTGCTGCAGCCTGTAGTGACCCACTTCTGAATGCCCACCTTGAGGCCCAGGGTGATTAGATCACTGCACAAGGCAGCAGTGATAAAGGTCTTTCCAACCCCGGTATCCGTGCCGGCGATAAAAAGATTCACCTTTTCAGATTACCTGAAAGCCTTCTTCCCTGAGGGCCTTCTTGATGGCCGTAAGCTGCATGGTCTGAACGCGGATATGGATTGCCGACTTCCTGCCTGATCCGCTGGAAAGATCCCGTGACCTTATGACCCTGGTAAAGGGGATGTTTCTCTTTTCCAGTATATTTACCAGCCTTGAGATATCCGTCTCGCCGGAATCCCTCACGGATATTAAGGCACTGCCCTTTTCGTATAATCCGAAAAGTTCACCATAGGCCTTCAT
This sequence comes from Deltaproteobacteria bacterium, assembly GCA_027028245.1. Taxonomy (GTDB): domain Bacteria; phylum Desulfobacterota; class Dissulfuribacteria; order Dissulfuribacterales; family QOAL01; genus QOAL01. Next base: position 70,747 of record JALVJO010000102.1, on the reverse strand, counting down.
GAGATCCCTGATGGAAAATATTCCAACTACCTTACCGTCATCATCCAGCACGGGAAGAGCGCCGACATTCTGCCTTTCCAGAAGGATGAGTGCGTCATCAATGGTAGAATTGAGATTAAGAGAAGAAAGCCTGGTGCTCATGATGCCGTCTACCGTGGAGCCTTCCACCTTCTTGAGGATCTTCCTCCTTTCTTCTCCGCGCAGGATGGAAGATGGGTAGACAGAGCGAATGTCCCTGTCAGTCACCATCCCCAGGAGACGGCCTTGCGGGTCAGTGACGGGCAGATGTCTGAAATCTTTTTCCCTGAGGATGTTCCTGGCTTCAGGCACCAGGGTATCCGGGGTTATTGTCAAGGGATTCGGGGTCATGTATCCGGTTACGAACATGGTTTCTACCTCTTCACATATCTCAAAATGCAGTCAGTCCACCTTCAGGCAAAGCCCGCCAAGGTAAATCTCAACCGAAGGCCCCAGCACTTCCAGGCTGTATCCACCCTCCAGTATGCTCAGCAGCCTGCCCTGGCAGCAGGCATCTGCCCAGGCAGCCAGGTGAGTGCCGATATGGCCGTATACCCTCGTGGAATAGGCCAGGCCCGACATGTCGTCGTACTCGTGGGCATCGAAACCTGCTGCTGCAATAATGCAGTCGGGCTGAAAATCCTCAATGGCAGATGCCACCTTCTCCTCCATTGCCTTCAACACCACGCTATCCGTGGAGCCTGGAGGAAGTGCAATGTTCATGGTAGTGCCTTCTCCTGCTCCCGTGCCTGTGTCTTCTTCGTATCCTGTGCCTGGAAAGCTGAAGGTGGGATGTTCATGTATGCTGGCATAGAACACGTCGGGATCTTCATCGAAGATCTCCTGAATCCCGTTTCCATGGTGGGCATCAAAATCAAGGATGAAGATCCTTTGTCTCCTGTAATTTTTCTGCCAGTACCTTACAGCAATGGCGACGTTGTTGAGAAAACAGAATCCCAGGGCCAATGCAGCCTCCGAGTGGTGCCCCGGCGGCCTGACGCAGCAGAACACCCTGTCAGAACTATTCATGTTTTCCAGAAAATCTATGCCGGACTGCGAGGCACCGGCAGACAAGAGGGCTGCTTCAAATGATTCGTAAGATATCCGGTTGTCAGGATGCCCCAGCATTTCCATGCCGGAAAGACAGGCCTCCTCGAATCTGAATATGTAGTCTTCGCTGTGAACAGAAAGGAGCAGGTCCCGGTCCACCTCACGGGGGTTAAGGATCTCTATTTGCTCTGACAACGGCCCGTTTTTAAGGCTGTTCAATATGGTCTCCAGCCTGGCAGGGCTTTCAGGATGATCCCCTCCGCCTGTGTCGTGCAGGAGAAACCTTTCATCATAGACTATTTTCAAGGGTCCGAATCTGCTCATGACGTCACTTTTTCAATTTGAGAAGGTAACGGACTATGTCAGGATCTTCTGATTCTGCCTTCTTGAAGCCCATTCTCCTTGAAAGTCCGTTCATGGGCTTGTTGTCAGCCAGAACATCCATCCAGATCTCCCTAATACCCCGTTCCTTTGCGATCTTGATGGTATTTTCCATAAGTTTCTTGCCGATCCCCTGACCCTGCCATGCATCGGCTACCACCACTGCCATCTCGGCGGCCCTGCCGTCCGGCATTATGGTGAGCCTGCATACCCCTATGAGTCTTTCCCGGCCGTCATCATCAACAGCGGCAACAAGGGCTATTTCCCTATCATAATCAACCTGGCAGTACCTGGCCAACTCTTCATGGCTTATCTCTTTTTTATACTGAAAAAAACGGTTCCGCACCGTCTCCTCGGAAAAGGTATAAAAAAGTTCTTCCATGAGAGGTTCATCTTCAGGCTTGATGGGCCTGATAAGATACCTGGTGCCGTCTTTCATCTTGGTGGAATGGATATAGTGGCAGGGATAGGGGCAAATTACCATGTGTTCCGGACATGCTGCGCCCTGATGGCTCTGAAAACCTTCCAGGGCCTCCTCTTCCAGAACTATCCTGCCGTCCAGACAGGTACCCTCTTCCTTTCCCAGGTAAAAGGGATTTATGTCTATCTCCTTGATCTGGGGAAAGTCCGCCACCAGTATGGAAAACCGCACAAGAGCCTCTTCCAGCTGCTCAATTCTGGGCCTCCTCCTGCTTTGGGCAAGAAGGTATCTGCATATCCTTGTCTTTTCTATCAGCCTTCTTGCCAGGGTCTGGTTAAGGGGAGGAATGGCAGCTGCGTAATCCTTTTCTGCCTCCAGAAGCTGTCCGCCCAGGCCGAATACTATTATGGCACCGAATGTCGGGTCCTTTTTGGCTGCCATTGCAAACTCATAGCCTGGCCAATAGATCATGGGCTGGACGGTGACACCATTGAAGTGGGCATGGGGATTGAACTGCCTGAGGTTTTTTTCTATCTGCAGAAACACGTCCTGGACTTCGGTTTCCAGTACATGCAGGAACACACCACCTGCCTCGTTCTTATGGGGCACATCCGGGGATTCCACCTTCAGGGCCACTGGGAAACCAAGCTCCCGGGCAATGGCCAGAGCTTCCTCTGCAGTCCTGGCAAGCCTTATGGGAGGTGATTTTATCCCGTATGCAGCAAATATCTCCTTGGCCTCCCTTTCCAGCAGAAAAAGCCTGCCCTTGGAGACCACCTTGTGCATAATGGAGGCTGCCCTTTCCTTGTCCGGTTGAAAATCCACCAGGATGTTGGAAGGCGTCTCGGACAGGAGATGAATATTCTCCTCGTACTCATACATATACATAAAGCTCTTTATGGCCTGTTCCGGTGTCACAAAGGTTGGAATTGCATTTTCATTGAGGATCTTCCTGCCCTCTTCCATCTCGCCGCTTCCCATCCAGCAGGCCAGTATGGTCCTGAAGGGATAGAGTTCCGAAAGCTGTGCCAGCATCTGGGCACTCTGCCTGGGCTGGCAGAAAAGTTGATGGCTTAGAATGGCAAGTACAGCATTGGCATCCTCATCACCCAGGCATATCTCAACGGCCTTGGCAAATCTTTCCGCAGGCGCATCGGAAAGGACATCAATAGGGTTGCTTATCACGCTGTGGGGGGGCAGGATCTCCCGGAGTGCAGCCTTTGTTTCATCTGAAAGTTCTGTCAGTTCCCCTCCCCTGCTTATAAGCGTATCCACTGCAAGGACTGCAGGCCCTCCTGCATTTGTAACTATTATTATCTTCTTGTCCTTGGGAGTGGACTGCTTGGAAAGGGCTTCAGAGGTATTGAAAAGCTCGAGGACATCATCCACCCTCACCATGCCCGCCCTTTTGAACACGGCGTCGTAAACAGTGTCCTCTCCTGCCAGGGCACCGATGCGGCTCATGGAAAGCCTGGCAGATTGTTCAAACCTTCCACCCTTGATGACTACTATGGGCTTGCTCCGGGCAAAGGACCTTGCGGCGCTCAAAAACCTCCTGCCGTTTTTGATGGACTCAAGATATATGATTATGCCCCTTGTCTCAGGATCAATCCCGAGAAAATCTATCAGATCTGCCACATCCACGTCTATCTGGCTCCCCAGGGAAACAAATGTGCTGAAACCAACGTTCTTGCTCTGGGCAAAATCCAGGATGGCCGATGCCAGGGTGGCGCTCTGGGAAAGAAAGGCTATCTTGCCTGCCGGAGGACGGGCAATTGCAAGGCTGATGTTAAGTCCCCGGCCGGGCCTGATGAAGCCCAGGGAGTTGGGGCCAATACATCGAATGGAATGACGCCTGCAGATTTTTTCCATTTCACTTATGAGCTTGTCCGGATTCCTGGTTCGGTGTCTGAAATCCGATGAAAAAATGACTGCAGCAGGTATCTTTGCCCTTGCACATTTTCGCAGTGCGGCCGGCAGTGCCTCTGGAGGGCCGGTCAGCACTGCCAGATCTGCCTTCTGGGGAAGATCCTGAACAGTGGAACAGGCAGGTATGCCGCACACTGCTTCACGGTCCGGGTCAATGGGATAAATGGAGCCCTGGAATCCAGACCCTATTACATTATAAAAGAATTTCTTTTCCAGTTCCGTTTGGGTGCCGCCCTGGAAGCAGACTGCTATCCTCCTCGGATTTAAAAGTTTCTCAAGAGACTTTGTGCCCATCACTCTCCTTCCGGGGGCTTGCCATCAGACACGGCAGGCGGGATACGTTCGGTGGATGAATACAGAACAACATTGCTGCTGTCATGACTTTGCACGCAGGATCTGGTTATGTTAATCTGACACGCTCCCTGAAGGCCTGGTTCTAAAGGTAAAAATACCCTTCCGGTTTTTTTGCAGGATACCACATTGCTGTCGAGCCGTATCTGCCTTGCCCGAAACTTCCCGTTTAATTTCATGAGACCAAGACAGCCAGATCGCTAGTGAAAAAAACCGCCCTTGGGCCTTGTTATTACAATATCATGGCAAAACTGCATATTAAAGGAGCAAGACAAAACAACCTTAAAAATATCACTCTGTCCATTGAACATGGACAGATTACTTGCATTTCGGGCCCATCAGGGGCAGGGAAATCCTCACTGGTGTTTGATACGCTCTATTCAGAAGCGCAGCGAAGATACATAGAAACCTTTTCTCCGTATGCACGCCAGTTCCTGGAACGCCTTCCTGAACCCAAGGCAGCGGAATTGACCAACCTGCCTGCGGCCATTGCCGTGGGCCAGGCCAACCCTGTAAGGACTTCCCGCTCCACAGTTGGTACCCTTACAGAGATTACCTATTTTGCCAGGATGCTCTTCTTCCGGTGCTCGCAGCCCTTTTGCACAAGGTGCGGCATTGAAGCCCAGTCAGCAGATTGGACCGATATCTGGAAACAGGCTGAAAGGGCCAGAAGCCGGGGGCTCAAAAAGGCCTGGCTTACAGCAGCTGTGAAACCGTGGGATCTGCACCGGCTGTTAAAGGAAGGCTACAGGAGAATCATCCTGGACGGAGAAGAATTAGAACTTTCTGAAAACAGCCTGCACAATTTGGCAAAGGAAGACCGGACAGAAGCATTCGCCTTCGTGAACCTGGTAGTTGACCGCTTCCTTCTTCCTTCCCTCCGCATGGAAAGACTCAGGGAATCTGCGGAACTGGCATTTTCCATGGGAAAGGGCGCTGTCCAGATGATATTTGAAGACGGCAGCAAGGAAACATTCAACCGCAGACCCGCCTGCAGAAAATGCGGACAGCTCTTCCATGAACCTGAAGCCTTTCTCTTTTCCTTCAACTCTCCCCAGGGAGCCTGCCCGGAATGCAGAGGTTTTGGCAGGGCTCCGGCCATTGACTGGGATCTTGTGGTTCCGGACAGCTCCCTTTCCATCCAGAACGGTGCAATAAGACCCCTGGAAAACTGGCAGGATGAAAAGGCAGAACTCATCTCATGGTGCAGGTCCCAGGGACTGGACATATCCAGGCCCTGGCACGCCCTGACCCCGGAACAAAGGGAGGCTGTCCTCATGGGCAAGGGCTCCTGGTACGGAATAAAGGCTATATTTGAATGGCTGGAGACCAAAAGATACAAGGCCCATGTAAGGATACTTCTTGCCAGGTACAGGACATATCTGACATGTCCTTCATGCAAGGGCACAAAATTCAGGCCTGAAACCCTTTGTTACAGGCTGGGTGGAAAAACCATTTCAGGTTTTTATTCACTTACTTCCCGGGAAGCACTCTCATGGTGCAGAAAACTTGCAGAGGAAAAGACCCTGGATGAGGCTTCCAGGAGTCTCCTTCGAGAACTTGAAAGGCGTCTTTGCCTTATCAACCAGGCAGGGCTCGGCTATCTGACCCTTGACAGGCAGTCCAGGACCCTTTCAGGGGGAGAGCTCTCCAGGCTTTGCATATCCAGGGCAGTTTCCACCAGACTTTCGGGAATTCTCTACTGCCTTGACGAACCATCTGCAGGGCTTCATCCCAGGGACATACGGGCACTGGCCCGTATCCTGAAAGATCTCAAAAACCAGGGAAACACCCTGGTCCTTGTGGACAATGACCCGCAGATAAAAGCATGTGCAGACAGAGTGATCTGTCTCGGCCCTGGTTCCGGCACCGAAGGCGGCAGCATTGTAAGCTCTTATTGCCCTGAAACTGCCTTCCCGGTCGGCACTGCCCCGGAAAAACACCCGGAGAAGATCCTGCCAAGAAGACTGGAACAGGTCTTAGACAGCAGGATCACAGAATTTATCGAGATTAGAGGGGCATGTGCCAATAACCTGAAGGATGTTGACTGCCGCATACCAAAGGGGGCAATCACATGCATCTGCGGTGTATCCGGGTCTGGGAAATCTTCCCTGATAGATGACTGCCTGTTCCGGGGAATCCTGAGGCTCAAGGGTGAAGGGTGTCCCCGGCCGGGGAAATTTGAACGGATAGACGGATGGCAGGATTTTTCAAGGGTCAGGATGATAGACCAGGAACCGGTAAGCAGGAACCCCAGGGCCTGCCCTGGAACCTACCTGAAGATACTTGATCCGGTAAGAAAACTCCTGGCCGGAACGGAAGATGCCAGGGCTGCTGGTATAAGGCCCGGGTATTTTTCCGTAAATGTCCCCGGGGGAAGATGCGAAGAGTGCAGGGGCCAGGGAACTGAAACCATAGAAATGCAGTTTCTCCCTGACATAATGCTTCCTTGTCCCTGGTGCAGAGGGGAAAAATTTACCAGGGAGGCCCTGGAATTCCGCTACCGCGGGAAAAACATAAAACAGATACTCGGCATGACCCTGGACGAGGCGGCTGAATTCTTTCATGACTGCAGCCCCTTACAAAGGGCAGTAAAACCTGCCCGTATGCTCGGCCTTGGATATCTGCAGATGGGCCAGCCACTTAATTCACTGTCAGCAGGAGAAGCGCAAAGGCTTAAGATTGCAAGGTCTCTGCATGCCAGCCGCAGGGAAAGATGCCTTTTTATCCTGGATGAACCCTCAAAGGGCCTGCACCGCAAAGAGATAGAAAGACTCGTAAAACAATTGAGACAGATGACCAGCAATGGTCACACAGTAATAGTAGTTGAACACGATCTCAATATTCTGGTTGAAAGCGACTGGATCATTGAACTCGGCCCGGAAGGAGGACAAAGGGGCGGAAAAAAGATCTTCGAAGGCACGCCCGCAGATCTTCTGAAAAGGGCGTCTACTCCGACTTCATACTTTATTGCAGCCTACGGGAAAACACCACCGAGGACATCTCCTGAAAAACCTGCTGCACCAGCAAGGCCCCTTGGCACGAGAAACTCCATAGAAATCAGGGGTGCAAGACATCACAATCTCAAGGACATAAATATTTCCATCCCGAAAAACAAGCTGGTCGTAATTACCGGGGTATCGGGGTCTGGTAAATCTTCCCTGGCCTTCGACCTGGTTCACAGGGAGGCACAGCGAAGGTATCTTGAGAGCCTTCCTTCTTATATGAAGCAGTTCATTCAAATCCATGAGCGCTTTGAGGTGGATTCTGTCAGCGGCCTGTCCCCTTCAGTTGCCATCGAACAGAAGGTCAGCCGGGGCGGCAGCATGTCCACCGTGGCCACACTTACGGAATGCGCCCACTACCTCAGGCTCCTTTTTGCAGTTGCTTCAAGGCCTGTCTGCCCCCGGTGCGGAAACAACATGCAAAGGGCCTCCTTCAGGGACATAATGGATTTTTACTCCGAACTTTTTCGAAAAGAAGACACCATGATCCTTTCCCCCAGGATAAGGGCCAGAAAGGGCTGGCATCTGCCCGACCTGCAAAGGGGTTTTGCCATGGGGGCATCAATGGTAAGGGCAGACGGCAAGATGTATCGCCCTGGAGAAAAAATCAGGCTTTCCAGATACAGGGAACACGATATCGACTGGGTATGGGGTCCCTTCAAGGCCGGCTCCAAGGAGCCTGAAGAACTGAAATCTCTACTGGAACTCGCCCTTCTGCACGGGGGCGGCGAGGTGTTATTCCTCCATGGAAAAGGCAGGGAAACAAACATGAGCCTGAAAAATTTCTGTGCCAGGTGCAGGATCAGCGTGCCAGATTCAGACCCCCTGCTGTTTTCCTTCCATTCCAGGTCCGGGAAGTGCCCGGCCTGTCTCGGCAGAGGAATCTTAAGGGAAGGGACGACATGCCCGGACTGTAAGGGAAGCAGGCTTTCACAAAGATCCAGGCTGTGGAAGATCCAGGGGATGTCCATAGACAAGGTGTTTTCCATGGAAATAGGTGATGCTGCAAGGTGCCTTGAAACCTGGCTTGAAAGGGTGCTGTTTCCCCGGCAAAGACAGGAGACGGCAAGGATGCTCATAGATCAGGTCCTTAAAAGGCTGCACCTGCTGTCAGACCTGGGCCTGGATTATCTTCCACTTGATCGTGCAGGCAGTACGCTTTCCGGGGGAGAATCACAAAGAATAAGGCTTGCAGTCCAGGCTGCATCCAACCTCACCGGTCTTACCATTGTGCTGGACGAACCCACCATAGGGCTCCATCCCTGCGACAACAGGAGACTGATGGACACACTGCAGGGTCTCAGGGACAAGGGCAACAGCGTAATTGTTGTTGAACACGATCAGGAAACAATAAAATGCGCCGACTGGATAATAGACCTGGGACCAGGAGGCGGAAAAAGAGGCGGCCGGATAGTGGCCCAGGGCACCGTCAAGGATATACTTCAAGAGAAGGCATCAAAAACGGCTGCCGCACTAAAGAAAAAGCGGCATGTTCCAGGGGATTCTGGACGGGTCAAACGGTCTGCCGGCTGGCTGGAATTCAGAAACGTCAGCAGCAACAACCTGAAAGACCTCCACATAAAGATACCACGTGGTGCACTGACAATTATTACCGGTGTTTCAGGCTCTGGCAAAAGTACCCTACTGAGTGAAGTCATACATAAATCCTTCCTGGATACAGAAAATCCGCCCTTTACGGTCCGCAGCGCGGATTCTATCACCAGGGTGCTCCGGATCGACCATTCACCCATAGGGAAAACTCCCAGATCCTGCCCGGCAACCTTCACCGGAATATGGAACGAGGTCCGTTTCCTTTTCTCCAGGACGCAGGCAGCCCGGGCCAGGGGTTTCGGCCCCGGACACTTCTCCTACAACATGGAAGGAGGCAGATGCGAGGCCTGCCGCGGCCAGGGCGTTATCTGCCAGAAACTTTCCCTCCTGCCGGATGTATTTGTCACCTGTAGAGAATGCGGGGGTGACAGATTCAAGAAAGATGTCCTGGATATCACCTGGAAGGGCAAGAATATCACAGGTGTTCTCAACATGTCCGTGGAAGAGGCACTGGAATTCTTCTCAGCCATCCCGGGCATAAGGAAAAAACTGGAATTCATGCTGGATCTCGGCCTGGGCTATCTCACTCTTGGGCAGCCCAGCCCCACCCTTTCGGGAGGGGAAGCCCAGCGGCTTAAGCTTGCCAGGGAACTTTCAGGATCTGCCTGCCAGGGGACCCTCTACCTCCTGGATGAACCTACCGTGGGCCTCCACATGGAAGACGTTGACAGGCTGGCCGGCTGCCTGGAGAAGCTCGCAGATCTTGGCGGAACAGTGGTGGTGGTTGAACACAACCTTGATCTTGTAACAAGGGCGGACTGGCTCCTGGACCTGGGACCTGGAGGCGGCAGGAAGGGAGGTCGGCTTCTGTTCCAGGGCCCGCTTTTAGATTTCCTCAAAAAAGGCGTTGCAAGCAGGACAGCCAGGGAACTTGCCAGGTTTTTGGACCTGGCCCGGGCTCAGAGTCATTAAACTCGATTCTGTTTTTGGTTATTCCAAAGCTGGAGGCTGAAGAGTAAAAAGGGGCACTTCTTTTAAACTTCCGGAGGATCTCTTTACGCTTGCAGATGGTTTCAGGCCGGACGTATAATATATTATGAGGTACAGGGACAATGTTTGTTTGACGCGGCTTTTCCAAGTGTTTAGTGTGTTTTAAAACAATAAGAGGAAGGAGGAATTAGAGATGCCGGAAAAAAAGATACGCATCCTTAAGCGGGACTGGGCAAATTTCCTTAAGGATTTCAACAGGATGAATCAATTCAGGACCGCAGTTGTCTCCATAGGTGATGACTATATTGTAGGAGTTCCTGGCATGCCCCTGCTAGGCCTTGATTACGATGAGAAGGCAAGGAGGATAGAAATCTTTCTTGGTACCCAGGATCCTGACAATCTCACTCATCTTGCCCATGCCGTGGATGTGCCCCGGGCCCTTTATCTTATAAGGGACGAAGAGGAGTCCAACCCCGTAGTAGGTCTTCAGATACAGGGAGCGCCTGGCACCAAACTTACAAGGATCTATTTCCTGGAAGAGTCTGCCGAAAAGGCAAGACAGTCCTGGGTGGCCGCCATTGCCCATACCATCTATGAAAGACGCGGGATGGAACCGGGCTCTGACCAGGCTGACTGGTTTCTGGCAGAAGAAATAATTGATACAACCTGTTCCCATTATAAGTAGTTGCCGTTAAGATTCTGACTCCATGAAGTTGAAGGACTGTTTCAAGGCCGGAGAACAAAGTTATGACAAGGCCAAAACCCCTGACCAGACCTTAGAGTGGGTTTTCAAGCGATTTGAAGGATTCAGCCGCCCTGTGCTGAAAAGCGTAGAACGCATAGACAAGGACCGCCTTGGAATCCCCGTTTATGTGAGCCGATACGAAGCCCAGGCCGGCCTTGTCACAGGTTCTGCCAAACAGATGGGTAAAGGCGTGACCGAGGCCCAGGCAAAGGCCAGTGCGGTAATGGAGATTGTGGAGCGGTTCAGCCTGTTCGAGTTCCTGCAAAGGGGCCCCATGTTCATTGAACAGCTGAACTGCCTCGGGGAACCAGGTTTTCCGGAATCACTGCTGCTAAAGGCAATCCACTGTGAGGATGAGCCGCCTGGATCAGCAGCGCTTTTGAGAGAAATCCCCATTCAGTGGGCACAGGGTCTTGACGTATTGGCAGAGCAGCCTGCTCCGGTGCCATTTTCGTGGGTGTGGCCCATAAATAAATACAACGGTGCAGCAGCCGGCAATACCCTTGAGGAAGCAGCAGTCCAGGCCATATCCGAGGTGGTTGAACGCCATGTCTGCTCCTTGATAAGTTACGGCAGGCTGGAAACCCCGACTATTGATCTTGATTCGATTGAAGACCCTGGGCTCAGGGAACTTGTACAGAGATTTATTGCCCATGGCATCCAGCTGGTGCTAAAGGATTTTTCACTGGGGCTCGGCATACCGACTGTGGGAGCGATCGCCTGGGATCCATCCACCTTTCCCAAAAGGAGCGAAATAGTCTACACCGCAGGCACGTCCACAACACCGGAGAGAGCGGCAGTAAGGGCCATAACAGAAGTCGCCCAGCTGGCCGGTGATTTTGACACAGAAGGAAAATATCTGGAAAGCGGCCTTCCCAAATTCAAAAACCTTGAGGAGGCTTCCTATGTGCTGGCCTCACCCACGAAGAGAAAGATTCATCAGCTTCCGGATTGTTCTTCCCCGAATTTCAGGCAGGAGGTACTGAATCTTGCTGGCGCCCTTGCCCAGGCAGGATTGTCCACATACCTCATAGACGTCACGCACCCTGAACTTCGCGTCCCTGCTGTTTACGCCGTAATACCCGGAAACCATTTCAGGGAAAGGACCAGGAATTTGAGCCTTCCGTTTCATGCTGCAAGGATGGCCGCCACAGGCGGATATCTTTCCGAGGAAGAGGCCGCAGCAATTCTCCAGCGCCTTGAAGATACATATCCGGACAGATTTGATACCGCCTTCTACCTTGGACACTGTATGGAAAAGGCCGGAAGATTCCATGAAGCCCTGCAGTACTTCAAAAAATCCCTTGGACGACAGCCTGACCCGGATGAAGTTGCAAGCATCTACTGCCACATGGGAAACTGCCATCTGCAGCTCGATGACCTCACAAATGCAATATCGGCCCTTGAAAAGGCCAGGGACCTGAACAGCAGACTCAAGGAAATACATAATCTGCTGGGAGTATGCCGTTACAAGGAAGGAGAATTTGTCAAGGCCATAGAATGTTTTGAAAATGCCATAGCACTGGATCCCTCATCGGCCATTGATTATGCCAATATAGGGAGCAATCTCAGAAAACTCGGCATGACCAAGGCCGCCCTGCAATGGTACCAGATGGCATTGGAGCTTGACCCCGAAATAGAATGGGCGCGGTCCCATTTGGAGGAGCTTTCCCGGGAAGATTCATTACAGGGCTAGACGGGAATTAAAAAAGTGAATAGTCATTCAAACAAGCCGGGCCTTCAGCCTGCCCCCTGAGAAACATCCTGATTTCATTAAGTTTTAGCCATCAAACAAATATTGAAAAAAATTTAACGAGCCTTGACAAAAGTCTTGGCATATAGTATTTAACTGAACTCGATATGCCATAACGGACATAGATAATAATCCAAAAGGAGGGCAATATGGCAACCGTAGAGTACAAAGGTAAAACTTATGAAGTTGATGAAGACGGCTTCCTGACCAAAGGAATGGAAGAATGGGACGAAAACTGGGTAGAATACGTCATGGAGCTGGAAGGTATTTCCGAGCTGACTGAAGACCACAAGAAGGTCATCAACGTTCTTCAGGACTACTTCAAGAAGAATGGTATCGCTCCCATGGTCAGGATTCTTTCCAAGACCACTGGCTATCCTCTGAAGAAGATCTATGAGCTCTTCCCGTCAGGACCAGGTAAGGGAGCCTGTAAGATGGCTGGCCTTCCAAAGCCTACCGGCTGCGTCTAAAAATTTCCTTCAGCTGAGTCTGAACCAGGAAAACCAGCCCTTGCATTATGCAAGGGCTTTTTTTTTCAGGGCTTCATCTGGTAATTACAACCAATAAGCCCTCATCCAGGAAGCTGGCAGACAGTTTCCTGGAAACTTCCTGGAATTGGAGAAACTATTTCATCATGATTAAACAGTTCAGGGGCCTTTGATGTCTGGAACCAGAGGCATTCGATTCCTTTTTGTTCTGACATTCCTTGTCATTTATGCCCCAGGCGCTCAAGGGGCCGCTTCCAGCTGCAGGTCGTGTCACAGTGGTATTGAACCAATTTCCGATATTCTCTCCATGAAGGAGCTGCCGTGCGAATTTTGCCACAGAGGCCATCCTGAAGCAGGTTCCCAGGAAGAGGCCCACAGGGGTATGTGGGCAAATCCCTCGGATTTCCGGGTTGCTGACCAAACCTGCGGACAATGCCATGAAACTATCCTGGAAAACTCTAAAAAATCCCTCCATGCAACAAGCGCAGGCATCATAAGCGCCACCCTCTATACCTGGGGTGCACAGAGAAAAAAGGGGGCAGTCTATGCCAACTATCAGGTGAAGGACAAACACGGCACCATAAAAAAGGGAGCGCTTCATGAACTTAAGGCATTACCAAAATATGATCCATTCAGGCCGCCAGGCCCGGAAAACCACCCCGCATATGATTACCTCAGGAATGAATGCCTCAGATGTCACCTCTACAGCTATGGCATGGAACGCTACGGCGATTTTCGTCCAAGCGGGTGTGCTGCCTGTCATGTAATCTACTCAGACAGCGGGCTTTATGCCGGAAAGGACAGGGCCATTGCCTTGAAAAACCCTGACAAAAAGAAAACCCCTGCCCGGCCCCTGCACCACAGGCTTTCAAGGAAGATTCCACCGGAACAGTGTATTCACTGTCATAACCGCGGGGGGCGTACAGGGGTAAGTTTCATTGGCACCATGGAGTCAGACGGTTACGGCTCGCCCTGGTCTGAAAAACCAGGGAAGAAGGGTGCCAGGAAAGTTCACGGCAAGTATTACAATCACCTGGTTCCTGACGTGCACTATGAAAAAGGCCTTTACTGCGTAGACTGTCACACTGCGCAAGACTGTCACGGGGACGGCAACATATACAGCAAAAAGGAAAATGCCGTGGAGATAGAATGCGTTGACTGCCACGGGACCCCCATAAAGACAAGCCTTCTCAAAACTTCATGGGGAAATCCCCTTAAAAAAGTCAAAAAAGAGGCTGGGAACGTAATCCTTCTTTCCGTGTCTGGTAAGCGGTACGTGATTCCCCAGGTTAAAGACATAGTGGAACGGGGAAATCCCGGTGCAAAAAAGGCCATGGGCAACCCTAAACATATGGAAAGGATGGAATGCTATGCCTGTCATTCAAGGTGGGCCCCTCAATGCTATGGATGCCACGCACAACAGGACTGCACAACTTTTTCCCATGACTGGCTCTCTCATGACATGCCCGGAGATATATCCCAGGGCGGAAGGGCGGCCTTCAGGGACAAAACCTGCTGCAAATGGCATGAGACAAGAAGTTATCTCAGATGGGAAAGTCCTGCGCTGGGCATAAATGCCGAAGGAAAGATATCCCCCTTCATTCCCGGATGCCAGGTCTTTTATACACAGATTTCAAAGGACGGCTCATGCAGTATTCATAACAAGGTATTTACCACCTTTGACGGCATCTCCGGCATTGCCTCCAATCCGATTCAGCCCCATACCATAAGCAGGCGAGCCAGAACCTGCCCGGATTGCCATGCAAATCCCAAGGCATCAGGACTTGGCCATGGAATTTTTCAGCCCATAAGAAACGGCCTGGACATACCCTTTGGACTGGAACAGATCGTGGACCAGGAGGGCAGACAGCTGCAGGCCACAAGTCATGACGGAGCACGCCCGTTCAACCGGAATGAATTAGAGAGGATAAAGAACGCGGGCAAACCATATTGATATGACATTCAGGCCGTAATTTCAGTAAAACCTGCCCTGCGGCCCAATTCCTGGCCTTACTTTTTGCTTTTAATCCCATGGCGTTCTTATTAATTTAGGCTCAGGATATTTATCCTCTGAAATCAAAGTAATTGCCGGCGGGAAACAGGAAATTAATACTACGAACTTGGGGCCAGCCTTTATTTGCTGGAAACTGGACTGTATTTAGGGCATCGGAACAATTACATGCGTGAAAAGACCCCCTTTATCTTCTTTATAACAATTATTTCAACACTGGCCTGGGCCTTGGCCGGCCAGGCTGCCGATCTCAGGGACAAGCTTCAGGAAGATTTCAGTCCGGTTGAGGCCATGGTTTCAAAGGCAGCAGAAGGGATGGTTTTTCTGGATGCCGGGGCTTCCAGGCATGTCTCAAAGGGAGATCTTTTCTCAATTTTTCGAAAGGGAGAACCGTTATACCTGCCCGGCTCCAAGGTCATATTGGGATACCAGAGAAAGAAGATTGCAGTATGCAGGGTCATGGAAGTCGGGAAAGACAGTTCTGAATGCGTTCTTTTATCCAGGCAGATGCCGCCCAGGCAAGGAGATGCTGCCGTCAGGTTCGGAGAATTGAATGCCGCTTTTTTTGTTGAGGGAAGAGCGGTAGAACCAGGGCTTCCAGAAGGCTCTCTCAAGGATATCCTGCCCTGGTTCAAATGGCTTGAGCCATCTGCCCAGCCCTCTCCAGTGGCCACCCCGGAATCCATGAAGGCCTTTGGCATAGACATCCTTTTTGAGGTTCAAGGCGACACTTTGCAGGTGTTCGGACCGGACATGAAAAAATTCAAGTCCTATCAGCTCGCCCCGTCCTTTGTATTTATGAACCAGGAAGCGCTGCCTGCCCAGGCAAAAGACATTGAAAAGGAAGCAGGCATCCAGAGAAAGGAGGTCTTCGACTTCTCCAAGGCCGAGCTGGTTGGAAGCCTGGATCGTGAAGTGATACAGGCGAATATCAGCGATCTCGATGGAGACGGAAGGCTGGAAATAATCTACCTCCTGAAACACCAGCTCTGCATAGCACCTTACAGGCGCCAGGGCCGGGTAGTATCTTTAAAATTCGTTGACTTTTCACACCTGTGCAGTTTTTCCCTCCTGGAAAACAAGGGCTGGCTGTGCCTGAATGCCGCACTGGATCAGGCAGGACTCAGCTCAAAGCTCCTGAAATATCATGACGGCACAATCTCCCTCATCCAGGATCAGATCAACCTGTGGCTTGGCTTCCTTGACACGGACTGCGACGGCAGAAAAGACGCGCTCTTCGGGCAGACATATGAAAGGGCCCGCTTCAGGGGGAGAAAGATTTTCAGGCTTGCAGCCACGGATTCCGGAATAGAATATGTGGAAGAGGCCGATTATCCTGCAGATTTCAACGTAAACAGCGCCGCCTCGGCCGATATCCAAGGCAGGGGATGTTTTCTTTTTTATGTCAGTTTTGACGGATTTTTCAAGGCTTACGGCAATGAAAGACATCTATGGTCCTCATTGAAACCAGTGGTCAGGGACACTGAATGCTGCGGGCCTGCCAGGGCAGATCTGATTGACCTGTCACGTACCAGCCTGGAAGAGCCGGGCATTATATTTAACGGGATAATGTTTCTTCCAAAGGCCCGTTTACGGGACAGCCTGTTGCTTTTTTTACAAGACAAGGACGCCTCGGCACTCTATCAGGCGGATATGAATTTGAAGGGACGAGTATGCAGCATATCCCTTGCGGGAAACCAGATCATTATGGCAGAAATTGTTAAAAACCAAAAGACAGGGAAAAACGAAACCCTGCTTGTTGCATTCCCCAAAAGCCCATGAACTGTTTTCATGGGGAAACCGGTCTCACTGGTCCCAACAAGGCAATGGAATGAAGACAATGAAAAGTCTTATAAACACACAGGGCGGAATTGATGCACCAAACCTGCTCAAAAAGTGCCATATCATAACCTTCGGATGCCAAATGAATGAATATGACTCCTGGAGAATGGCCCAGATGCTCAGCCGGGAGTATGTCCTCACCCCTTTTCCCGAGGACGCAGACCTCATTCTCATCAACACCTGTTCAATAAGAGAAAAGGCCGAACATAAACTTTACAGCCTGCTGGGAAGGCTCAAAGGCCTTAAAGACAAAAACCCGTCCCTGAGGATCGGGGTGACGGGCTGCGTTGCCCAGCAGCTGGGGTCTCAATTGTTCAAAAAGGCGGCCCATGTGGACATGGTCCTGGGCCCGCAGGCTATCTACAGCCTGCCAAGGGTGCTTGAGAGCCTGGAACAGGGTAAAACCAGACTGGCTCTGACCAGACTGACTGACAACTTTCATATTCCGGCTACGGCAGGACCAGCCCTGGAAAGAAATGACGTCAGGGCATTTGTCACCATAATGCAGGGATGCGATAATTTCTGCACCTATTGCATAGTGCCCCATGTCCGAGGACGAGAAACCAGCAGACCGCCCATTGACATAATCAGGGAAATCGAATCCCTGGTAAATCAGGGGATAAAAGACATCACCCTTCTCGGCCAAAACGTCAATTCATATGGAAAGGGCCTGGGAGAAGATATTGATTTTCCCCGGCTGCTGACCGAGATAGACAGACGCTTTCCCGGTCTCAGACTCAGGTTTACCACGAGTCACCCCAAAGACCTGTCAGATCCCCTGATAGAATGTTTCCCCGGGCTTAAAACCCTCTGCGAACATCTGCACCTGCCGGTTCAGTCAGGATCAAATCGCATTTTGAAGCGCATGAACCGCAAATACAGCATAGAAAAATACCTGGAAAGGGTTGAAAAACTCCGGGCAGCATGTCCTTCAATTACCCTTACCACGGATATCATAGTAGGCTTTCCCGGGGAGGCGGAAGAAGATTTTCAGGCCACGGTTGAACTCCTCGAGACCGTAAGATTCGACCAGATCTTTGCCTTCAGATATTCTGAAAGACCAGCAACAGCAGCTGCAGGCTTCGGCCACAAGGTGCCTGAAGAAATTCGAAGGGAAAGGCTCTGCCAGGTCATTGACCTTCAGAAAACCATAGGTCTTAAACAGTACCAGAGATATGAAAACACCGTAATGGAGTGTCTCATAGAAAAGGGCCACAACATGAAGCTCCAGGGACGTACCCGCGGCAACCATGTTGTAAATCTGTCCGGGAGTGACCAACTTATTGGAGAGATACTGGATGTCTTTATAGAAAAGGCCTGTCATCATTCCCTTAAGGGCAGGATTGTAAATTAAGAGGAAATACCATGAAAGCAGTCAAGATGATAATACATGCCATTACCCTGGATCCTGATTCCAATTCACCCATACTCATCCTGAAGGAAGAACAGGGAGACAGGACACTTCCAATATGGATAGGGCTTCTCGAGGCTACTGCCATTGCAACAGAGATGGAAAAGCTCCAGTTTGCCAGGCCCATGACCCATGACCTGGCAATTAATCTTTTGAATGCGGCAGGTGTGAAGCTGCAGAAAATCGTGGTAACAGAACTGAAGGACAACACCTATTACGCAGAAATAAGCATTGAAGCCGACGGCAGGACTGTAACAGTGGATTCACGGCCAAGTGATGCTGTGGCTTTGGCACTCAGGGCCGGGGCGGATATCTTCGTCAGTGAGGAGGTCTTGAAATCTGCAATGCCCGTGGCAAATGAGCCCACCATCATGTCTGGGGAAAGGAAGGAAAAGGATCAGGACAAGTGGAACAAAATCCTTGAAGAACTTGATCCAAATGCATTCAAGTACAAGATGTGAGGAATAATTATGCTCATGTTCGACCTGCATTGTCACAGCCTGTTCAGTGACGGGGAGCTGCTGCTTTCTGAACTGGTCAGACGTCTTGAAGTCAAAGGCTACGAAGCCGTATGTGTAACTGACCACGCAGATGAGTCCAACATGGATTTCATCCTGGATGGAATCACAAGGGCATGCAATGATATAAACAGACATTCTGCCACCAAGCTCATCCCTGGCATAGAGCTCACCCATGTGCATCCGGCCAGGATAGAAAGACTGACCTCCAAGGCCAGGGCCATTGGTGCCCGGATTGTGGTATGCCATGGCGAGACCATAGTGGAACCGGTAATTCCAGGCACCAACAGGGCAGCCATAGAGGCCGGGGTTGACATCCTTGCACATCCGGGTCTGATCTCCCGGGAAGACGTCGGCCTGGCAGCAGAAAATGGAGTCTTACTGGAACTTTCCGGAAGAAAGGGCCACAGCCTTACCAACGGACACGTGGCCGCAATGGCAAGGTCTCAGGGAGCCGGTCTTGTAATAAACTCTGACGGGCATGCACCCGGCGATTTCATGGATGCAGCCCATGCCAGAAATGTCGGAATTGGTGCAGGACTTTCCCCTGAGGAGGTGGAAAGAATCTATGACGTAAACTGGAAGTGGCTCAATTCAATGGGGCTTTTCCAGGACAGATCAGAATGAAGCTGCCAGCCCGTAGGAAGGAGACACCACGGGATATCCCCACCTGGAAAGACGGTCGGGATATTCAGGCTCGCTTCCCGAAAGCCTCCAGGCCGCCGGGGTTTCCGCCAAAAACTTCATTATATTGCAATGCAGTTCATGCCCGCTTTTCACTGCCTTGACCCTTGCCTTGAGAGGAGCCCCAAGCAGGTAAAAATCCCCTATAAGGTCCAGGACCTTGTGGCGGACAAATTCATCTGAAAAGCGCAGTCCTTCGCTGTTGATAACGGCCTTGGCCCCTATAACCACTGCATTATCCAGGGAGGCCCCAAGGGCAAGACCGTTTTTGTGCAACATGTCGACTTCCTTCAGGAAACCGAAGGTTCTGGCCCTGGCAATGGACTTTCTGAAGGTTCTGCTGTCAATTTTGCCCCTGAAACGCTGTGCCCTGATGGCAGGGTGTTCGAAATCTATTGTAAAATCCACGCAAAACTTACTGCAGGGCGAAAGTGTGACTTTTTTGTCTCCATTGGTAAAGGAGACCTCTTCCAGGATTTCTATATAACGTCTGGCCCTGTTTTGAACCTTGAGGCCTGCTTCCCTGAAGAGCATTACATATGCGGATGCACTGCCGTCAAGGGCCGGTACTTCCGGACCGTTCAATTCAACCCTGGCATTATCTATTTCCATTCCTGAAAATGCTGCCATCAGGTGTTCTATAGTGGAGATACGACAACGGTCGTTGCCGATGGTGGTAGCAAAGTGGCAGTCAACCACATGGTCTATCCTCGCTGGTATCTCTGGGACAGAGGGAATATCTGTCCTGGCAAATACGATACCTGTTCCCTCCCTGGCGGGCTTGATGGTCATTGTTACCTCCTGCCCGCTATGGAGACCTATGCCGGCAACTGCCACTTCCTTTTTTATGGTTTTCTGACAATGACTCATCATAATAAAAGGGCCCCTATCCCTTCCCTTAAAGACTGTTTGCTGATTTTTCGATTATTCTCTATGAAAGCACAAAACGTGCCACTTGAGATAGAGTCTATAATTGCTGTTTTTTCAGGAAGTTACGCAGAAGGAGCAGGAGAAATCACGAGATTTCAACAGATGCGGGACAAAAAAGTCACAATGGTGGCATGGAAAAATGGGACAAAAAAGTCTCTATCAGTCTTCAAAGCCCAATCTTTGGAGGGCCCTTTCATCCCTGGACCAGTCCTTCATGACCTTTACCCAGAGATCAAGAAATACCTTCTTTTTCAGTATACGTTCAAGCTCCATCCTGGTCATTGTCCCGACCTTTTTTATGAATTTGCCTCTCTTGCCTATAACGATTCCCTTTTGAGAAGGTCTTTCCACGTATATAACAGTCCTGATAACTGCTTTTTCATCATCTTCCTCTATATCCTCTACCTGGACTGCAGTGGAATAAGGAACTTCCTGTTCGGCCATCAGAAAGATCTTTTCCCTGACGAGCTCCTCTATTATCTTCTCCCTTGACTGGTCAGTGGTGGTAAGGTGATCGTAAAACTGGGGGCCTTCCTCCAGATGTTTCAGGATCTCGTCCAGCAGCACATCGACGCCGTCCAGATATTTTGCAGAAACAGGAACCACCGCCTCGAAGTGATAGATGCTGCTCATTTCATTTATCAACGGCAGGAGGTTCTCCTTGGCAACCTTGTCTATCTTGTTCAGAACGAGTATGACCGGCTTTTTCAGTTTCCTTATGAGATCCAGCACTGCAAACTCTTCTTTCCTGTTCCTGCTCGTGGCATCCACCAGGAACAGCAACAGGTCCACGTCTTCCACGGCCCTTTCTGCTGCACGAACAAGTTTTCTGTTGAGGAGTTTTTTGGACAAATGAATTCCCGGAGTATCCACAAAGACAATCTGGAAGTTATCACCTGTGAGTATGCCCCTGATCTGGGTTCTGGTGGTCTGGGGCTTGGGGGTGGCAATGGCTACTTTTTCTCCGAGAATCGAGTTCAAAAGCGTGGATTTGCCAACGTTGGGTGCCCCTATAATCCCTACAAATCCCGACCTGAAACCCCTTTTCTCTCCTGATTTACCCCTGTCTGTTTCCATGATTTGCTATTATTTGTTCCATGTTTTCCATGGCGGCCCTGGCGGCGCTCTGCTCAGCCTCCTTTTTTGAATGGCCCTGGCCTATGGATATTTCCAGATCTTCCAGATAAAGACCGACCCTGAAAACCCTTTTGTGATCCGGGCCGGATGTATCAAGGAGCCTGTACGTGGGCAGAAAATGAAAACGTTTCTGTATCAATTCCTGGAGCCTGCTCTTAAAGTCGATTGAAAGGCCCTCCTCAGGCGCAGAATCTATCAGTGGCTCAAACTGTTTTTTCAGGAAAGAGCAGGCTGCCTTCATGCCTCCGTCCAGGAAAATGGCCCCTGTGACGGCTTCAAAGACATCTGCAAGGATAGAAGGCCTGTCCCGGCCTCCGCTTTTTTCCTCTCCGCTGCTTAGAAATACTGCATTCCCCAGGTCCAGGGCCCTGGACCTTTCTGCAAGCCTTGGCTCACTGACAAGATATGCCCGCATCTTTGTGAGATCACCCTCCCTGAACCTGTCTGCAAACCGCCTGTAAAGCATCTCGCTGACAGCCAGTTCCAATACCGCGTCTCCCAAGAATTCCAGATTTTCATTGTCAGCAGACCTGCCTTCATGCTCTGCGGCATAAGACCTGTGGGTGAGTGCCTGCCTTAGGAGGGACTTGTCCCTGAATACGTATCCAAGTCTGGACTCTAGCCCTGAAAGGTGTTCATCAATGTCCATTTTACAGCATGCAATAAAAGATCAATACTTCCGTCAGAATTGCCGAACCTTACAAAACACTGAAAGGAGCCCTTAATTGGCTTGAGATTCCAGCCCCTGTATAAATTCATCCTGGAGGCACTGTTTCATTGCATTGGCCTCTGCATCACTGACTGATGCCCCCTTGAGTCCACCGAACAGGCTGATCTCTGAAAAAAACACCTCTCCTTTGCCAGTTTTGAGAAGATCTATATGGGCATAGGGAAAATCTCCCCGCCTCATTACCTCCCTGCAGATACCCTCCTCTTCGGGGCTGAGTTCATGTTTCCCAGATAGACCACCAAAGTGGAGGTTGTTTCTGAAACTGAAAGGGTTTTTCCGCCAGTAAGACTCTTTGTACTCTTTTCCTATCCATATAACCCTTATGTCTGTACATTCTGGAATAAACGGCTGAAGCACAAAGGGATAGGGAGGAGTCTTGGAAAAGACAACCTGGCTGAAAACCTCCTCTACACACTCCCATATGCATATACCCAGGCCGCAGTCAGACCTGTCCAGCTTGGTGATTACTCGTTCCACGCCGGACCTTCCATATTCTTCCACGGCCCGGACAAGGTCCGTCTTTTTTCTTATTATGGTTGTAAGGGGATGCATCCATTGGAGAAACAGGGCAGCCTGACAGCACTTGGACCTGCTGGCCAGCTGTGAAATGGCAGAGGGCATCAAGAACACGCCTCTTTGCACAAGGTCAAGGAGCAGGTAATCTTCTCCTGGAGCGAGGTTCAGGACGCATGAAACCACGTCTCCCTTTTTCAGTTCTTGAAATCTCTTTCTGAATGCCCTATTTGTTTTTAAAATTAGGCGGGATGGCTGGCCTGTCAAAAAATCATCTCCGCAAAACGTTGATAATATTGCGAAAGATCTGCATAACATTCGCCGCAAAAGAGTTTGATATCACCAAGGATGGTGGATTCGTCACTCTGGGGCGTAAAACTGCCGTCTGGATTTTGGATGTAGCATGTGGTAATGGTGACTTCCTGGGCAACCTCGAAAAAATCCTGGTCATTGCCGCATTCCGGGCAAACAATCCTCATCCCCGCCCTTGTAAGCCGACCCGGGGAAGGGACCAGGACCTTCCTTCGTTTTTCAGTAGTTTTGTTATTTTCAGTCATGCGCCAATAAAGAACTGTAGCCACCTTTATATCTCTTATTTACTCTTAATTCCCATTCTTTTGCAACAGAAAAATCCCCGTCTATTGATAAAAAATTAACCAGCTCTCCGGTCTGAAAATCATTCCATGTGAATTCATGAAATGTCATTTTACTGACAAGCGGGACACTTTAGACACATAAATGGATAGGACGTGGACGAATTTCACCAAGATCGGGACGGCTCCAATAACGGAACCTCAAGACATGTTGATTTTTCAAGTATAAAATCAGCTAGTTACCCTCAAACTGCAAATAGCAGATTTTAAATACCCATTTCGGCATGATTGTTGCTTCAAGTATATATAAAAACAATTTTCCTTTGATTACATAGATACAAAGAAAGAGGGAAAAAGATATGTATTGTCTAAAGAACCCAAACAGGCCGACCCAGCCTGCTATCTGCAACAATTGCAAGAGAAAGTGCGAAAGGGCGGGAAAACGCCGTGGAAAGGTAAAAGCAAAATAAAAAAAGCCGGGGACTACGCCTCCTACCCTCCTCCTTTTTTATTTTGGCCTGTCAAGGCAGTCAAATCAATTCTGCGCTCTGATTGCCTTGACGGCCTCTTCTCCTCCAGAAAAACTCTCCTCCAGAGAGGGGAAATCCCCGGCTTCCACTTCTTTTTTAAAGGTCTTTAGCGCCTGGTTTATCTTGGGTGCAAGATCCAAATATTTCCTGACAAATTTGGGAGTAAATTTTTCGTACAATCCCAGCAGGTCGTTGGTAACCAGTACCTGGCCGTCACACCCTGGGCCTGCCCCGATGCCGATGGTAGGGATATCCACTTCCTTTGTAATAAGAACGGACAACTCGGAAGGAATGCATTCCAGTACTACCGAGAAGGCCCCTGCCTCGGCCACGGCAAGGGCATCCTTGTAAATGGCCCTGGCCCGTTCGATGTCCTTTCCCTGGACCCTGAAGCCTCCCAGACTTGATGCTGTCTGGGGAGTAAGCCCGACGTGGCCCATGACAGGGATGCCGGCTTTCACAAGCCTTTCTATCACCGGCGCCACGTCCACGCCCCCTTCGAGCTTGACGGCATCACAGCCGGCCTCCTTAAGAAACCTCGAGGCATTCATCAGGGCATCTTCAGGACTTACCTGGTAAGACATGAAAGGCATATCTCCCACCAGGAGGGCCCTTTTCACGCCCCTTGAAACCGCCCGGCAATGATGCAGCATCTCCTCCATGGTCACCGGCACGGTGGAATCATAACCGAGCACTACCATGCCTAAGGAATCGCCCACGAGAATTATATCAATACCGGCGGCGTCCACCATACTGGCAAAGCTGTAGTCGTAGGCTGTAAGCATTGTGATGGGAGGCCCCTGAAGCTTTCTTTCCCTTATATGCACTGGGGTAATATCTGCCATGTCTGCTCACCTTTCCAAAATCGGTAGAAGGAAAAGATCTTTGGATCAACCTGTACAGGCTGAACAACCAGGTCAAAAACCTGAAAAGAAAAAGGCCTTGAAGGCAGGCTGTAAGCCGGGTTCTGTCTTCCGCAAACCGGAAGGATGATCATTCATCTGGGATGCCGGTCACCCGGCACCTCAAGCAACCTACCCGGAGACTCAGACGGGCCGCCTTCAAACGTCTCCCTATTCGGTCTTGCTCCAGGCGGGGTTTACCAAGCCTGCAGAGTCACCCCTGCAGCTGGTGAGCTCTTACCTCACCTTTTCACCCTTACCCCGCATTTGGCGGGGCGGTCTGTTTTCTGTGGCACTTTCCCTGGGGTTTCCCCCGGTTCGTGTTACGAACCGCCTTGCCCTGTGGAGCCCGGACTTTCCTCCCGCTTGAGACGGGCGATCATCCGCCTGCCTGCAAGGCCTGAATTCAAGTTAATTCCTGAAGCATGCTGTTGCAATCCAAAAAGGCCTAAGCCTTCAAGGCATAGATAATACGTTGGCATGAGGGACAAAAAAGCAATTTTTCATCCCTCAAGAGCTCGTTATACATCTGGGGAGGAATATTCATGTTGCAGACACTGCACACACCTTCATCCACGGCCGCCACAACTATGCCGGCCCTCTTTTCGGCCAGGAACCTGTACCTGGCCATGAGCTCGGGCTTGACGTCCTTGGCCACCTCGTCCCTCTCGGCCGTAAGGGCGGCTATCTTGGCATCTATGTCCTTCTCGGCCCTTGAAATGTTCTTTTCCTCTGCCGAGGCCTCCTTTTTCAGCTTTTCAACCTCTTTATTCTTTTCCTTTACCTGTTTCTTCAGCTCATCGATTTCCTCATCCAGCTGCAGGATTTCATCCTCTCTTGCCTTGTTGGACTTCTTGATCTCTTCTATTTCCTTGGACAGGGCCTGGTATTCCCTGCTGTTTTTCACAGAGCTCATTTTCTGCTGGGACTTTTTCAGCCTCTCGCTTTCCAGTTCCAGCTCATCTTCAACCTCGGTTTTCCTTGTACGAAGATCAGCGAGTTTGTCCTTGAGTTCTGCTATTTCCGTCTCCTTTTCCGTCATCAATTCCTTTAGGGCATTAAGCCTTTCAGGTAATTCTGCCTTTTCAAGCCCGAGTTTCCTGATTTCGAGATCTATTCCCTGAAGCCTGATGAGTGTGGAAAGTTCTGGTCTCAATTTTTTTCCCCTTTAAAAAATATATAGATTCGATAGAAGGTCAATGTCGCGATTTTTCCCGAAAAATGACCTCAAAATTACTGATACAAGGCAGACCTCATGCCAGTGGACAGCCCAAGACCCTATTTGGTATTTTCACTAAAATACATGAAAGGCGATCTTTCAGCCTCAAACACGACTGTCTCAAGTTCCCAACCCCTTTCCTTTGCCCTGTCTGAGAGAAACTCCCGAATATCATGCACCACCGGTCTTTCTGTCTCAAAATGTCCGGCATCCACCACGAGGATTCCCAGGGCCTCTGCTTCCCGGGCAGTACTGTGTTTTATCTCGGCAGAGACATATGCATCGGCACCGTTTTTCACTGCCTCTGGAAAAAGGCTCGAACCCGAACCGGAACAAAGGGCGACCCTTGCTATTTTGCCATGGAGGTTGCCGGCAGCAGCAACACAGGGCTTGTCCAGTACGGAAGAAATATGCTGCACGAATTTCCGGGCCGGAACCGGGGAGGCAAGCTGCCCTATCCGTCCGAGGCCGGCCTCCATGCCTGCTTCCCTGGGAACAAGAGGCTTTGAATCCGCCAGGCCGATCAGCGATGCCAGCCTGTCATTGACGCCGCCAAGGACTGAATCAAGATTGGTATGCATGGATACCACCGAGATTTCATGACGCAAAAAACCCGCCAGGAGGCGGGCAGTTGTTTCATTCAGATTCAGCCGGGTCAGGGGCTTGAATATCAGCGGATGATGTGAAATTACAATGTCGGCCTTTACTTCAAGGGCAAACGCCAGGGTAAAGGGCGTCACATCCAGGGCTATTACTGCCCTTTTAACCTGCCAGTAAGGATAGCCCACCTGGAGCCCGACATTGTCCCATTCCTCTGCCAGGTCTTGAGGTGCCCAGGAAAACAGCTCATCGGTTATGTCATTGACTGTGGGAACCATGCTATTTCTGTGCATTAAAAAAGGTGCAATCTTAAATTGCACCTGTGCCAACAATCATCGGCAAATTCTCCGTGAAACAGCCACATCTTTTCTTCCGCCTTTGCATGTGTCTTCTACACAAGCAGGTTGAGTCGGCCTGCAAAAAGGCCGTATTGGGCCCACCAGGATTCGAACCTGGGACCAACCGGTTATGAGCCGGTGGCTCTGACCAACTGAGCTATGGGCCCTGAATTGAAAAAATCAATATATACAAGCAGGACGAATTGTCAAGATTAGCGCCCCTGGACTCCGGCCGGTGCCTGCCGGGTCAAGCCCTGACCGGCAAGCATGGATGCTGCCATGGAAGCGGCCCTGGCAGCTGCCCCGGGCCGGCCCAGGAGGCCTACTGCCTCCTTTAGACCATCAACCATTCTGGATCTGGCAGCATCATCTTCCAGAAGCGCCAGGGCAAGGGCAGAAAGCTCCCCGGGGTTGGCATGCTCCTGGATAACTTCAGGCACGATCTGGCGGCCGGCAATGAGATTTACCAGGCTGATCCATTTCACCTTTACCAGTCTTCTTCCTATCCAGTACGTCATGGGCGATATCCTGTATGTAACGATCATGGGCGTCTGGAGAATAGCTGCTTCAAGGGTCACTGTCCCCGAGGCAGCAATAGCAAGATCCGAGGCTGCCATGGCGGCATGTGCTTCACCTTTTACCAGGCGGATCAGAGGGCCGCCTTCAGCCATGAACTTGCCTGCCTCCTTTTCAATAAAGCAGGATGCCTTTTCCTGGAGGCCTGGAGCCATGGCCAGACAGAAGGAAACCCCGGAGGCCCTTGCGGCAATGAGCCGCACAGTATCCAGAAAAAGTTCAAGGTGCCGTTTTATCTCGCCTGTTCTGCTGCCTGGAAGGAGACATATCAACCTTTCTGATGTTGGAATATGGTATTTTGCAAGGAATTTTTCCCTTGAATGGCAAGTCTTGACAGAATCCAGAAGGGGATGGCCGACAAATTCCACGTCCATTCCATGCTGCTGATAAAAGGTCTTCTCAAAGGGCAGTATCACTGCCATCTTATTCACCAGTTTTTTTATCCTTTTAACCCTGCCCTGCCTCCATGCCCAGATCTGGGGGCTGATGTAATAAAATACCGGAATATTTAAGGCCCGGGCCTTTCTTGCAACAAGAAGATTGAATTCTGGAAAGTCCACAAGCACTAACAAAGAAGGCCTGTGGGTTTCCATCCAGTTGGTCAGCCTCTTGTATGCACCAAGGATTGGACCGAGATGATTCAGCACCTCAAAGAGCCCCACCACGGAAAGCCCGGAGCTTCTCAGAAGGATTTCCGCACCGGCCTGCCGCAGCTTCTCTCCCCCCACAGCGTATACCCTTGTCTCAGGCCGTATTCTTCTGAGGTGTTTTACCAGGTCTGAGGCATGCTGCTCACCAGATGCCTCCCCGGCAACCAGGAGAATCTTTTCAGAGGACATCCGAAATGCCGGCAGATTTCAAACCATTGTCAATGGCTTCGTTTATATCAAGTGCCAGGGAAAGGGCCTTCAGGCCTGCCTTGCCGTCAACCCTGGGCCGCAGGCCATTTTTGACCGAGCGGATAAAGTCCCTGAGTTCGAGGTCAAGCACATCAACCTCTTCATGGGTCAAGAATTCCGGCCTTATAGAGGAGGCAAGGTTCCTGGAAGATGTATCGGCAGTAACTATAAGATTGTTTCTCTGGGTGCAGTCCGCAGAAATATAACATCCTGGCTGAAAGATCCTTATTCTTCTGAGATCCTTTAGAGAGATCCGGCTGGCTGTCAGATTTGCAGTGCAGCCGTTTTGAAATATGAGCCGGACATTGGCTATATCAACACGCTTGGTCAGAACAGGAACCCCTGCTGCCCTTATTTCCTTCACGCTGGATTTTACAAGGGCAAGAACTATGTCAATATCATGAATCATGAGATCCAGCACCACATCCACGTCAATGGCCCTTTCTTTGAAACCGCTCAACCTGTGGGCCTCGATGAAAAGAGGCCTGGTGACCCTTTCCTCCAGGGTGACCACGGCAGGATTGTAACGTTCCAGGTGCCCCACCTGAAGAACGAGTGACCTTTTTTCAGCAAGCTCTATCAGGTCAGAGGCCTCATCCCTGGTGGTAGTCATGGGCTTTTCCACAAGGACATGTATTCCGTTTTCAAGAAGTCTGCTGGCCACCTGGTGATGAAGGGTGGTGGGAACCACCACCGAGGCAACATCCAGCTTGTCAATAAGATCTTCCAATCCTGTATAGGCCTCAGAGCCGACTTCGGCTGCCACCTGCCTGGAGCGCTCCTTGTCCGTGTCCACCACGCCTATCAGTTCCACGTCTTCCATGGCCGCGTATTTCTGCGCGTGAAACCTGCCGAGATATCCTGCTCCGATTACTGCAGCCTTCATTTGTACCTCAATGTCCTTCGGGTTTTCCTGGTTCTACCCCTACAATGGCGATCCCGTGCTTGTCGGCGAGCATTACCGCCTCATCCCGGTCGAAAAAAAGTGAGCGGCCAGCCTCTGCTGCAAGCACGCTTGCCCCGGATTCTATCATGGTTTCTATGGTTTTAGTACCAACGGAAGGAAGATCAAACCTGGTATCCTGGCCGGGCTTGCACACCTTTACAATCACGGCCCCTTCCCCGCCCAGGCGTCCGCCGCGCCTGATGGTTTCATCCGTTCCTTCTATTGCCTCAATTGCCAGAACAGTACCGTCCTTGACCACCAGGCACTGGCCTATATCCAGCCTGCCTATCTGCCTGGCAAGCCCCAGGCCGAACCGGATGTCCTTCTCTTCCCGGCTTGAAGGGAAACGTCTGGTCAGTATCCCAAGAGGAAAGAGCAGATCTTCAAGGAGCCATGTATAGGGCAGGACCTTTATCCCTTCCTTTTCAAGCTCTGCTGCCACAGCACGAAGCAGGCGGTCATCCAGGTGCCCTTCAAGCTTGTTCCAAAGGGCCAAGGCCCTGAAATCCGGACGAACATCGAAAAAGATCCTGGTCTTGGTAATGGTGCCGGCAAACATCACAATGCCCACGTTTCTTTTCTTGAAAAAACCTATGAGCTTGTTCAGCTGTCCAAGTTTCAGCCACTTTACCCCTGTGCACCATTTTTCAATTGCCTGATCCGTTTCCCCCCTGTGGGCAATGGCAAACACCTGGTGGCCTCTCTTACCGGCTGCCTCGGCAATCAAAAGGGGCAGCTGCCCTCCTCCAGAGATGATGCCCAGGGAAGAACCTGGTTTTAATTCGAATTGTTCCATACTCCTGCAGGAACACCTCTCTTGGATTCCCTGATGAAACCGGTAAACTGCCTTACCTCAGGCACATCAGGAAAGGTGTTGTCAGCAACGTCAAGCCCTTCGGTAATGGTCTCGGACTTTGCAAATATGATCCGGTAGGCCTCCCTCAAGGCCTCTATGGTCTGCCTTGAAAAACCGGCCCTCTTGAGCCCCAGAACATTTATGCCGAAAAGATTTGCCCTCTGCCCCTGGTACTTGACAAAGGGCGGGATGTCCTTGTTGGCACCCGACATGCCGCCCAGAAAGGCATAACTGCCAACCCTGCAGAACTGATGTATTGCAGAAAGTCCCCCGATGACGGCGTGATCTCCGATCTCTACGTGGCCGCCCAGGGTGGCAACATTGGCCATTATCACCTGGTTGCCGATCTTGCAGTCATGTGCTATGTGCGAATAGGCCATTATCATGCATCTTGAGCCGATTTCTGTAGTCCCCCCGCCCTTTGGCGTACCCCGGTGGATGGTGACGGATTCTCTGATTATGGTCCCATCTCCTATGACAAGGCCGGTTTTTTCACCGCCATAGGTAATATCCTGGGGTGCTGCCCCTATGGAGGCAAACTGAAATATCTGGCAATTTTGTCCTATCCTCGTAACGCCTTCTATAACTACGTGCGGTGCAACATGGCAGCCGTCCCCAATGGATACATCCGGGCCTATAATGGCATACGGGCCGACAAATACATCTTCTCCCAGCACTGCATTCTCCTCGACGACTGCAGTGGGATGTATCCTGCAGGATTCTGGAATCTTCATACTTTTCACCTAACCGAATATTATTTTATAGGAGGGGCGCCATTCAGGCAGTTAAACGAATAAGTCTGCGTAAAATCAAAATTCCGACTCAAAAAATAATTGCAATATCAGCCCTGTACTGCAGCCATGAGTGTGGCCTCAACTGCTTCCTCTCCGTCCACCCGGGCAAGGCCTGCCATCTTCCAGACTATGCGCTTTTTCTTAACCATATGAAGCTCTATCTCCAGCCTGTCGCCAGGGACCACGGGTCTCCGAAACCGCACACCGTCCATCCCTGCAAAGACGAGCAGTTTCCCAGAAAGCTCGTCCATGGCGGTTTTTTTGGCAAAAAGGATTCCAAGCTGAGCCATGGACTCAAGGATAAGGACACCAGGCATAATGGGCTCGCCCGGGAAATGCCCCTGGAAAAAGGGTTCATTCATGGTGACATTCTTGAAGCCCTTTATATATTTGCCCGGCACAAGTTCTGTAACCCTGTCTATCAGCAGGAAAGGGTACCTGTGCGGAAGAAGCTCTGTTATTTCGTCTATGCGGAATCCTGAATTATCCTTTGCCATCCTCGAGGTTCTCCAGTCTTTTTTTCAGTTCTCTGATGTCCCTTACCATATCGGGCAGCCTCTTGAGGGCATTTACCATCCTGAGCCATCTTCTGTGCGGGATCGCTGGTGCGCCTGATACCGTTTCTCCCGGGGGCACTGACTGAGCCACCCCGGATTTTGCTCCAATTCTGGCCCTGTCCCCGATCTCCACGTGTCCGACAATGCCCACCTGGCCGCCCATGAGCACCCCGGCACCCACCTTTGTACTGCCCGAAATACCTACCTGGCTGACAATTATGCTCTGAGGGCCTATTGTCACATTATGGGCGATCATAACCAGATTGTCTATCTTTGTACCTCTGCCTATCCTGGTAATGCCGAGTGTGGCCCGGTCAATGGTGGAATTAGCACCGATTTCCACATCATCTTCTATTTCAACAATGCCTGTCTGAGGAATCTTTACATGTCCTTCAGGACCCTGTGCATACCCGAATCCATCCGCCCCTATTACAGTGCCTGCATGGATTCGGACATTTTGCCCTATTCTGCAGCCCTCATATATGACAACATTGGGAAATATCTCTGAGCGCCTTCCTATGGAAACCCTGCTGCCTATAAC
Organism: Deltaproteobacteria bacterium; assembly: GCA_027028245.1. Lineage (GTDB taxonomy): Bacteria > Desulfobacterota > Dissulfuribacteria > Dissulfuribacterales > QOAL01 > QOAL01. The sequence goes on along the minus strand of JALVJO010000102.1, from coordinate 38,938 downwards.
CACACCCGGGTGGATAGTGACTTCTTCGCCAATGTCGGCCTTTTCTCCGATGACGACGCCGGCACATATGGTAACCCTGGGATCTATAGTGCACCCTTCACCTATCTGTGCCGACTGATGAATCCCTCGGGCATGAAAGGGCTTGGATGCAAAGAAACCGGCAATCCTGGCAAAGGCCAGATATGGATCCGGCACCAGGATGCACGGCCTCTTTTCCTCAAAGGGCCAGTTTTCCGGGAGTATCAGTGCACTGGCCCCGGACTTTTGTACAAGCCCGGCAGCCCCGGCATTTACGGCAAAGCTGATTTCATCCTTTTTTGCAGAGTCAAGGGCAGCGATACCTGAAACAGTAAAATCCGGATTGCCTCGTACCTTGCCCCCTGCCAGCTCGGCCAATGTCCTGAGGGTATGTCCTGCCATAACGAATCAGAAATTTCCTCCCATTCGGAATTCCCAGTTGCTCTTGTCATCATCCGGCTCCCTCTCGACGTTGTAACCCCATTCGACACGCAGGGGACCCATTGGCGAAAGCCACCTGACACCTCCTCCCAGAGACATCCTGAGATTGCCGATATCCATATTGTCCTTGGCCCAGACATTTCCCATGTCACAGAACACCACGCCGTTGAGGCCCATGTTCTTGATCAGCGGGAAAATCATCTCAGACTGGAGATATCCCATGTACTCACCGCCGATGCGCTCGCCTGTTTCAGGATCCTTGGGACTTACATCTCCATATTTGAATCCCCGGATGGAATCGAGGCCACCCAGGAAAAAACGGTCGTAGACCGGCAGTTTCCCTCCGGAGCCTTCAAAAACGTAGCCGGCCCCAAGCTTGGCATGGCCTATCAGCTCCTTCCAGATGGTATGATAATAGCCCAGGGTGCCCTGGAATTTTACAAATGCAGCATCCCCGCCCAGAATGCCCCCGGCATATTCCACACCGAAATCATTTACCCAGCCCCTGCTGGGGTTGAAATAGCGGTTCCTGGTGTCATAGGTCAGACCGGCATTCATGGACCTTGTAGACTTGATGTCCAGGGAGTCCTGTATAATGACAGAGGTATTGTCGCTGATGTCTGACAGATCCGTGTAGTCAGCCCTCAAGCCGAAGAAGAATCTCAAGTTGTCCGTCAAGGGATAGCCGAACCTCAGGGCCCCGCCGGTGCTGTCCTTTGTGTAATCGGAGTAGTCATAACGCCAGTTGTACAGGTCCACTCCCATGGAAAACCTGGTATCTCTGAAATATGGTTCAAAGAAGCTCAGAGAATACCTCTGGGTGCTCCCACCCAGGATTCCCTTGAAACTGAGGGTCTGGCCCTTGCCCAGGAAGTTTCTCTGGCTTATTTCACCCATGAGCATGAGACTGTCTACAGAACTGTACCCGGCACCTATGCTGAAGGTTCCGGTAGGTCTTTCCTTGACCTTCACATCAAGGTCCATGTGTTTTTCGTCCTTGCCCGGCCTGGGTGTAATTTCCACGTCTTCGAAATAGCCCAGTCTCCTGAGCCTGTCGTTGCTCTTTTTGAGACCTGTTGCGGAAAAAGGTTTAAGTTCCATGACCCTGAGCTCCCGCCTGATAACCTTGTCCCTGGTCCTGGTATTGCCTGCAATGGAGATGCGGTCGAAATATACCTTGGGTCCCCTGTTGACAACCAGCAGGATATTAACTGCCTTTTTCTCCGGGTCCTTTGTGATGGCAGGCGTTATGGTGCAGTGAGCGAACCCGAAATCGGAGTACCTGCTGGTGAGATTCATTATGTCCTTTCTCAAGACCTCCTGGCTGAAATAATCCTGCTTTTCAATCTCCAGGGACTTAAGAAGTTCCTGCTTATCCCTGAAAAACTCCTGTTTGATGTCCACCTTGCCTACAGCATACCTTTCCCCTTCCTGTATGGGGATGGTTATGTAGAGGTCGGCCCCCTCCCTTTTAACCTTGGGTTCTCCAACCTTGGCATCAACATAGCCGTGATTGTGATAAAAGGCAGCTATGCGCCCCAGATCTCTTTCCAGGGCATCCCATTTGAGCACGCCTGCATTACCCTTTATCATGCCCATTATGTTCCGCAGGCTCGGGGTCCACCACGGTTTCTTGGCCTGGACCTCCATGATGCCTGTCAGCTCATCGGCATCGAATGCCTTCAGGCCCTCAAATTTGATCTCCTTTATCTCGACCTTTTCTCCCTCGTTGATATCAAAGACCACGTCTGCCGCCTGGCCGGAAACAGGCTTGATGGACACAGTTACAGTAGTGCCGGCATAACCCTTGTCAGCGTAGAGTGCCTTTATCTTCTCTGCACTTTCCTGCAGGGCCTTTTCCTTTATGACTGAGTATGGTTTTAAGTCCAGGATTTCCTTGAGCTTTTCATCCTTGATTTCATGGTTGCCCTGGAAGACGATCTTGCGAATTGCAGGTTTTTCCCTCACCATGAAGGTAACGATCTTGCCCTCGGGGCTGTCTTCCACATCCACCTCTATGTCATCAAAATAGCCCATGTCATAAAGGGTCTGGATGTCTCTTGCTATCTTGACAGGATCGTACTTTTCCCCCTTGGCCGTAGACACATTCTGGAGTATGGCGTCTGTGCCCACCCTTTTGTTGCCCTCAATCTGGACCCTGGCAACGAGAAAAGGAGTCAGAAATCTCTTTTCTATCCTCTCCCCCAGCAGGGCGACAAGCTGCTTCTCCTTTTCAAGCGGTCCCTGCACAAATGCCACCTGGGGTTTCTTCTCCATGGTGTCTGTACTTACAATGAAAAAATCAAGGCTCATTACCGAACCCAGGACAGAGACAGTACCGTATATGCCGTAGCGGCTCCCGCTGCGAGCCAGGAGTTGTCTGGCCTGTGCCGGAGTCTTTATCTTCTCGCTGCTGTTGTCAACTATATGTCCTCTGGCCTCAAGCTCTGTTCCGAGAAGCCTTTTGACATCCTGGACAAGATCTCTCTTTTCTGGTGGTCCTATATAGCCGGGATCAAAAAGTGTTACGGAGACACTGCCTGCTTCGCTGCCGGTTTCTGCCTGAGAAACGGAAACACTGCCTGAAGCCATGATGATTGCGGCACAAAAAATTACAAGAATCTGGAAGGCAAGGCGGCTGATAGAATGCATCAGCAAGCCATGGAAGGCCTTGAAAAAGTAGGGACGGCCGCCGGTATGACGCTTCATGCTGCCTTTTCCATTACGAAATCAGCAAGCCTTTCCTTGTCTATCTCCAGGGCCCGGCCTGCCTTCAAACCGATACAGCGGTCTGTCCTGCGGGCCAGGTTCAGGTTGTGGGTAACAATGATAATGGTGGCATTGAAATGTTCCTTCATCTTGAAAAGAAGATCCGCCACCTTAAGGCCGCTTTTTTCATCAAGGTTTCCAGTGGGCTCATCCGCCAGGATAAGCCTTGGTTCCCTGACCAGGGCACGGGCCAGGGCCACTCTCTGCTGTTCGCCGCCGGAAAGATGCTTGACATTTTCATCAGCCTTTTGTCCCAGACCCAGGAATTCCAGGAGGCGGCCGGCCTTCTGCCTGGCACTGCTTACCTTCTGACCGGCAACAAGACAGGGCATCATGACATTTTCCAGTGCAGTGAATTCGGAAAGGAGATGGTGAAACTGGAAGACAAAGCCTATCTGCCCATTCCTGAACCAGGAAAGACGGCGGTCGGACCAGGAAAAGACATCCTGTCCAAAATGGAAGATCCTGCCACTGGTGGGCCTGTCCAGAGTGCCCACAAGGTGCAGAAATGTGGTCTTGCCCACCCCTGAGGCACCAACCACTGCCACGGCTTCATTTTCATATATCTTGCAGGACAGATTTTGCAGAACCGCGGAATATCTCCCGTCAGATTCATAAACCTTGGACAAATCTTCCACTGAAAGGGCTGCCCTTCTGTTCAATTCACGTGTTATGTCTCAACCTCCTGTCCCTGCACGGGATCTCAAAAAGGATCATAGATCTAGAAACACCATCCAGGAAGACCTGCCGAAGGAGCAGGAAAAGATGCTGACCACTGATAACAAATATGCCCGCCGCTATCAAGTGGCTGTATCCAAAAACAGGGCCTGCCTTCTGAGGCCGGCACCTCAGATATCCGGCATGTCTGATAAATTTTCCAGGGCCTTTTCGAGTTTTTTCTTGATGCGCCTTTTTTCCTCCCCCTTTTTGGCGTTCTTGACTGCATGCCTGTAGACATCAGCTGCCCTTTCGAACATCTGTCTTGCCATGTAGGCATCCCCCAGGTGCTCCGCGATAATAGGATCATCCGGGACCAGTTTATGTGCCCTGGCCAGGTATTTTATTGCACTGTCGAATTTTTCTTTCTTGAAATAGACCCATCCCAGACTGTCCAGTATGAACCCGTCATCTGGCGAAAGTTCAACCGCCTTCTTGACCAGCCTTTCAGCTTCATCAAGCTTTATACCCTTTTCTGCAAAGGTATACCCTATGTAGTTCAAGGCAGGAACATAATCAGGGTCCAGCTTCAGGGCCTTTTTTGCATATTTCAGGGCATCTTCTTTCCTGGCCATAGAATCGAGCGTCATAACAAGGGTCATCAGAAGGGCCTTGTTCTCGGGATTTTTTTCTACGCCGGCCTCAAGGACATCCAGGGCATCCTTGTTCCTTCCAGCCTTCTTGTAGATGGAAGAAAGGGCTGTGATGAGATGGGCGTCCTCTGGCTTTTGTTTCAGGGCATCCTTCAAGACCGCGACTGCCTGGGTGGTCTTTCCCTTCTTGCTCAAGATCCTTGCCCTGTGAACAACAGCATCTACTCCAGGTTCTGCATCCAACGGGATACCCGAGTAGACATCCAGGGCATCCTGGAATCTGTCCGTCTGTTCCAATGCCAGTGCAGTGTAAAAGGACAGGTCCGGATTGTCCGGAAGCTTCCTGTGAAGCGGCTCCAGGATCTCCAGGGCATCTTCCGGCATGCCCAGCTGAAGAAGCACCAGGGCAATCCTGAACTGCACGTTGGTATCATGCTTTGAAAGCTGTTTCAGGATCTCTACCTGCTCCAATGCCTTCTTCTTTTTCCCCTGCTCCAAAAGAAGAAAGAGGAGCTTCTGGCGGGCCTTGAGATTGTTCTGCTGACGCAGAAGAACAGACTGATAGGTCTTTATTGCCTCATCGGTCTTGTCTTCCAGTTCATAGACCTCTGCCAGTTCAAACAATGCCGGGACGAAAAAACCGTTCTTGCTCACTGCTGCCTTGAAATATTCTTCTGCAGCAGGATAGTCGCCTTTTTCCTTTGCAACCTTTCCCAGGAAATAATATGCCGTAAATGCCCTGGGACCGCCCAGGGAAGCTGCCCTTGTCAGGACATTTTCCGCCTTTTTCCACTGCCTGGATTCTGCATAAAGGGTTCCGGCCATGAGGAGGGCCTGCTGATTGTCCGGATCCTTTTGAAGGACCTGCTCAATGGCATCCAGGGCATCCTTGACCTTGTCCTGCTGTATATAAATACGTGCAAGAAGAAGAAGCAGTTCCCTGTTGTCAGGTTCCTGCTCAAGGGCCAGTTCCGTCCATTGCTGCGCTTCCCGGATCTTTCCCAACTGCACGGCGTTTCTAGACAGTTCCTTGAGGATCTCTATTGAATCCTGGTCCAGCTCATGGGCTGTTTTCAGCCACTTCTGGGCGTCCAGGTAATTGCCCCGGGATATATCCATGAGCCCCATGACATAAGCCGCGTAGGACTCTGCCAGGGACTCTGCAACCCTTGCACTGCAAGGTGCGGCAGTCACAAAAAACAAGATGCACCATAAAAGGAAAGGGATATAATCTTTTTTCATAACGGTATTGTTCAGGTTTCTGATTCTGAAGAAGGGACTACGTCCGGCAGGTTGGCCTCCAAAAATTTTCCGAGTTTCTTTTTAAGGCGGGATTCAATCTGGCGCACCCTTTCCCTGGAAACCCCGAAACGCTCTCCCAGTTCCTGAAGCGTCTTGGGATCCTCGGATAGGAGTCTTTCCTCGAAGATTACCTTTTCCCTGTCCTTGAGGTCGGCAGCGAATTCCCTGAGCTTTTCACCCAGTTTATCCTCCATTTCTTTCTTTGCAATGGAAGATTCCACACCCGATTCGGGACTGGGCAGAAAGTCCAGATAATTATCCTGGGAATCCTGCTTGACTGGCGCATCCAGGGACACCTCCCAGGAACCCATTCTCTGCTCCATGTCCACAACGTCCTGCTCAGACACGTTCAGGCGCTGTGATATGAGCTTGGGAACAGGCTCGAAGCCAAGGGCCCGAATATTCTCCTTTTCCTTGTTCAAGTTGTAAAAGAGTTTTCTCTGGGCCTGGGTGGTGCCAATCTTAACCAGCCGCCAATTGTCCATTATAAACTTGAGGATGTAGGCCTTTATCCAGAAGGAAGCATAGTAGGAAAATTTCACTCCCTTATACGGATTGAATTTCTTGACTGCGTGCATGAGACCAACGTTGCCTTCCTGCACAAGATCAAGAAAATTCTGCATCCAGAATTTCTGGAAATCGAGTGCGATCTTAACCACAAGCCTGAGGTTGGATGCCACTATCTTGTGTGCCAGGGCAGGGTCCCTGGTTTCGTAATAGGCCTTTGTTATGGCTTCTTCCTCCTGGCGTGACAGGAGAGGGTATTTATTTATTTCAGCCAGGTAACGCTGGAGATTATCTGCCTCAACGGGATACGAGGCTGCCTGGTCCTTGGGCACAGGCAGGGAAACAGACCTTCGGCCTGACTTCTTTTTCCTGGTACTTTTCCTGCCCCTTTTGTCTTTTTTCATGTCTCTGCTCATCAGCTATAAATATTACCGCCGTTAAAATCATCCTAAAAAACGACACTTTTGTCTTTGCCCTTCCCGTTGATAAAGGCACCCTTATCCGGCATTCCCGAAAGATCAGAGCCTTGCAAGCACTCCCTTGTTCACTTCCATCACTTTCTCAGGTCCTTCAAGGCTCTCCACCAGCTTAAAGGCAAACTCCACCGCAGTGCCCGGGCCCTGGCTGGTAATGATCTGCCCGTCTCTGACAACCCTGTCTTGGGACAAACTGGACTGCTTCACTGCGCTGCGGCACACCGGATGACAGACTATAGTCCTGCCCCTGGAAAGACCGTGCCTGTCAAGAACCGTGGGAGCAGCACAAATTGCGCCTACCAGCCGCCCGGCCTCGAGCTGCTTCCTAAGGAGGGAAACCACCTCATGGTTTGAGGCAAGGGTTTCCGTGCTATCGATACCCCCTGGCAATACCACAAGATCAAAATCCTCGTCCTTGACCTGGTTCAGGATGACGTCTGGAACGATCTTCACGTCCCTGGCAGACGGAACAGCCTCCTGCTGCAGGCCGGCAATCTTGATATCTATGCCGGCCCGCCGCAATATATCTATCACGGCAACGGCCTCGAGTTCCTCAAAACCAGGTGCAAGTATTATAAGGGCCTTTTTAGGCATTTCTTAAGACCTCCATGGTTTTCGTGTTTAAACTATGGAAAAAGATACTATAATTTATTGACTTTTGCTAATAACTGTCTGAACTTCTTAGCTGGACCATCTTCCTGTTCAAGACTTGACAAAGAGAAAAGCTGGCTGCTGATCTTCTTTCAATAGCTTAAAATTGCCTAAAAAGCAATTGCGGATTCAACATGAAAAAGGAAACTGAAACCAAAAAACCTCTTGTCATAGCCCTGGTGGGAAGGCCCAATGTGGGCAAATCCACGCTTTTCAACAGGCTAACCGGCACAAGAGATGCCCTTGTTGACAAGTCTCCCGGCCTGACCAGGGACAGGAGATATGCAGCTGCAGATCTGTTGGGCCTGGAAGCAGAAATCATAGATACTGCCGGATTGTCTGCAGGAGCCAGCTGCGACATTCTCGGCCCCAAGATGCGGGAGCAGACCCTGACGGCCATGGAACAGGCTGATTGTCTCTGCGTCATGTTTGATGCCAGGGCTGGAATTCACCCGGATGACCTGGAAATTCTTGAGCTTGCAAGAAGGTCCTTCAAGCCCTGGACAGCAGTCATCAACAAGGTGGAAAACCAGGAAACAAAAAATGCCGCGCTGGAATTCTATGAAACCGGAATAGCAGAATTGATCCTTATCTCTGCCAAAACCGGATACGGGATAGAGGAACTGAAAGAGAAACTTGCCAGCATGTGCCGACAGCCTGGAGATACAGGCCGAGGCGAGGAGGATTCCTGTCAGACTGAAATATCTGCCATCAGGGTCTGCCTGACAGGAAGGCCCAATGTGGGAAAGTCTTCCATAATGAACCGTCTCATGGGCCAGGAAAGAATGGTGGTTTCCCACATACCCGGCACAACCAGGGACAGTATAGACTGCCTTTTCCAGAGAAATGGCAGCACGGACATCGTATTCGTTGATACTGCGGGAATACGAAAAAGATCCAGGGTCAGGCAGAGGGTCGAAAAATTCAGTGTACTGAAGGCCATGGAATCCATCAGGACCTGTGACATAAGTATATGTATCTTTGATGCATCAGAAGGCATAACCGAGCAGGACAGGCGGCTTGCAGGTTACACCCGGGATTATGCAAAGGGCTGCATCACCGTATTCAACAAGTGGGATCTCGTTATGAAGGACCCCAAGATCCGCAGGCTCCTCAACAACGAGGCTGCTGTCATGCGAAAGATGCTGCCCTATGCACCGCACATCAATATCTCCGCGGCAACTGGAAAAAATATTAAAAAGATCCTTCCGCTGATTGATCAGGTTTACAGGGACTTCTCCTTCAAAGAATCCACTGGAAGGCTGAACAGGATCCTGAAACAGGCCATCTTGAGACGAAATCCCCCTGTGTCTAAGGGGCATTTCCTGAAGCTGTTCTATGTGACCCAGACAGGCACCATGCCACCGGTACTTACCTTTTTTGCAAATTATCCCAGGCTGTTTCCTGAACATTACAGGAGGTTTCTTGAAAATTTCTTCCGCAAGGAGCTGGACATCCCCCATACACCCATCAGGATCATCCTGAGGGAAAGGTAAAAGCAGAAACCATTCTTGAACAAGACCCGGCCAGGTATTACGGATAATTACCGCGCTGATCAAAAAAGGAGCACTGCTGCAACCACTGCTGCAACTGCCAGCCGGTAATATACAAATGGATAAAAGGTGTGGGTGCGCAGGTAGTTCATGAGAAAGGCTATGACAAGGTAGCCTGAAACTGCAGAGGCGACAAACCCCCAGAGGAAGTTCATTGTTATTTCAGTCCCTCCGCGGCTTAAGAGTTTCAATCCCTCGTAAAGCCCGGCACCGGCTATTATGGGTGCTGAGAGCAGGAATGAAAAGCGGGCTGCCGCCTCCCTGGAAAGGCCGAGAAACATACCACATGTCATGGTGATACCGCTCCGGGAGACCCCTGGTATGATGGCAAGGGCCTGGGAAATCCCGATAAGGAGGGCATCGGGCAATCTTATTGATGAAAATTGTCTTTCGTGGCGGGCAATCCTTTCGGCAAGACCCAGTAAAAGAGCAACTCCTGAAAGGGTGCACACCACCACCCACGGCGAACGAAGACAGGCAGACACCGCATGCTCCAAAAAGAATCCTGCTGCAGCCCCGGGTACTGTGCCGGCAATCAGAAACAGCAACATCCTTCTTTCTTCCGGTGCCCTGCACCCCGGCTTGATGGACTTTGCCATGCCCGTCCAGTCCCTGTAGAAAAAGGCAAGAACTGCCAACAGGGTACCCAGATGAAGTGTCACATCAAAGGCCAGGCTCGTCTCCTTAAGACCCAGGAAATATTCTGCCAGGACCAGGTGCCCGGAGCTTGAAACAGGGAGAAATTCCGTGATCCCCTGGAGAACTCCTAAAAATACTGCTTCCCATACATTCATCTGCTAATATACCTTCAGTTCTTGAAATTTCTCCACGGATCCCCTGCGGATTTATACTTTAGGGTCTTCATGCCAAAAGGAATCCAATCCAGCGGCAGGAAACGGATTGAACCAGATTAACGGACAAGATTAATTCATAAGCCAGGATGGCACAAACAAATTTCTACAGGGAAACAGGAATCGGACAGGTCATCATGGCCGGTCTTCCCGGCACAAGCCTGGATGCCGGCACCAGGCTGCTCATTGAAGAATACGGAATTTCAAATTTCATCCTGTTTTCCAGGAATACCGACAAAGGACCCCAGGCCCTGGCAGACCTATGCGGCGAAATAAAGGCTGTCTGCCAGAAGGAAGACATGGAGCCCCTGATTTCAGTGGACCAGGAGGGCGGGCCGGTCAAAAGGCTTGCCCCTCCCCTTTTCCCGGACATTCCGTCTGCCCGGGATGTTGTCTCTTCCCCAGATCCCAAGGATGCTGCGGCTCAACTTGCAGCAAAGACCGCAGAGCTCCTGAACCGGGCGGGCATCAACATGAATCTGGCCCCTGTCCTGGATCTTTGCCTGGAGGCGGAAGAAAACGTGCTGAAGGGCCGCTGTTTCAGTAAAGAGCCCGGCCTTGTTGCAGACCTTGGCAGGATTTACATCCAGGAACTGCAGCAGAAAGGGATACTGGCTGCTGCAAAGCATTTCCCAGGGATCGGGAGGGTAAAACTCGATCCTCATTTTGAAAGACCACAGGTGACTGCCTCAATACCCGAGCTGGCCACGGACATAATTCCCTTCCAGGAGGCAATGAAAGCCGGCACGGCGGCCCTGATGACTTCCCACGTTGTTTACCAGGAGATGGACCGAATCCAGCCGGCCACTTTCTCAAGAAGGATTGCCCATGATCTTTTGAGAAACAGCCTGGATTTCAGGGGCCTCCTTCTTTCAGACGACCTGGAAATGAAGGGCATTACCAAACACTGCCACATAGGACAGGCAGCAGTGAAGGCCTTTACTGCAGGTCATGACCTTCTTCTTGTGTGCAGCCACCAGAAAGACGTGCTCGAATGCATGAAATCCCTGAAATATGCCCTGGAAGAAGGATTGATAAGCACTGACAGAGTCGGTATATCACTTGCCAGGAGACATGGGGCATTGAAATTGACAGACCCGGCTGGCTGAAATGCCGCGGTAAATTGCAAATTCCATACTTACTTGTTAGGTTTCAAGAGGACACTTGCCTCCAGGCACAGGCATCAGGTTATAAACAGGTCATAAAACAGTCCAGGGGGATCAGCGGTCCCGGGACATGTTCCAGGTACATGGCATCAAATTCAAAAAAAATATCCATTGCAGCCCTGCTTCTCACGGCGGTTTTGCTCAATGGAGGCTGCTCTGTCATCCCCAGAAATGAATTCCGTCCTGTTGCCGGCGGGGAAGACTGGAGGGTCAGGCTTGTGAAATACTCCTTCGGATCAGAGGTCGTTAAAAAAGGGGGATTTGAGCACCCCTTTGATATAAGCCTTGCAAAACTCAATAATGTCCTTTCTTCCATATACATTAGAAACAAGAATGTTGTGGGCAAAAAGGGCAAGTACAAGCTGTTTCCCGCAAAGATCAGACGCGTGCTGCTGCAGCCCCTTCATGACGCCTTCCAAAAGGCCCAGCCGGATGAAGTGATAGATTTTTCTTTCATGATGGGAAAGAGCTTTTTGATGATTTTCAACCACGATCTTTTTACCAGCGGCATATTCTTCAAAAAAGACGGAAAATTAAACCTGGTAATGAGGGTAGTGAGCTACCAGTGCGACAATTACCAGAGCGCTGTGAGACAATTTGTCAGCGACCCTACCTCCAGGGCCCTTGCCAATGACTGGGAATTTGTCTTGGTACCGGGAATGAGGCTCAGGAAGCACAAGAAAAAAGGCTTTGGTTTCTTTGAGCAGGACTATTATACCAACTGGCTCATCATTGACCTGGACAGAGTCTATGAGCCGGTCAGGAACACGACCAGGCATTTTGAAACCATCATCAAGAATCCTCCGGCGGTTAAAACCCAGCCGGAACCAGTGGAGGAATTCAAGCCTCCTTCTTCCTCCCTGATGCAGACCCCGGTTCCAAAAACTACCGATGACCCTGAGCTCAGAAGAAAGATCCAGATACTCAGAGAGCTATACAACAGCGGGGCCATCAGCCGATCCACTTACGAAAGGAAAAAAGAAGAGATCCTCTTCCACTGATTTGGCTGCCATGGAATTACCAGAACTGGTCTTCGGCAATGAAAAGGGATATATCCAGACACAAAGGGAGATTGCCGATTTTTTTCATCATCACCAGGGCCAGCTTTCCGGAGTAAAAACCGCTGCTGCCGGAATGCGGCTTACCTACAGAAATCTTAGGCATTTTTTTGATGACTTTACAGGCCCCATCTGCAGCAAATGCCCGGAGCCCTGCTGTGTCAACAGGCACGGATTCCCGGATTTCGAAGATCTTGTGGTATTCCATGCCATGGGCATCAAGGCGCCGAGCTTTGACTGCAATGTGGCAGATACGGCCCCGTGCCAGTTTCTCAGCCCGTCGGGATGTTTACTCCCCCGCCAGGGCAGGTCATACAGGTGCACATGGTACTTCTGCAACTCGTGCATGGACAAATTTCAGCAGGATGAAAAATGGGAATTCAAAAAATTCCAGGCACTCATGGCCCAACTGGCCAGGAGACGAAACAGCCTGCTCGAACAATTTGAACACCAGTGGTTTGCAGATATTCCAGGCTGAATGCTCAAACAGGAAGGAAAATCTTGAATAGCGTACCCCCTGACTTGGGCTGTCTAATCTCCACCTGCCCTCCATGGGCCTCAATAATCCGCTTGGTAATGGGAAGCCCCAAGCCGTTTCCGCCCTTTTTTCTGGAAAAATAGGGTTCAAAGCAATGATCTATTGTCTCCTGGTCCATGCCGGAGCCGTGATCCCTTACGGCAATAAGGGCTGAATCGTCATCCCTGCGGAGGCTGATATCCACTTCGGACCCCCTGCTTGAGGCCTCTATGGCATTGGAAATCACATTTATAAGCGCCCTTTCCAGAAGAAAGGAGTCAGCACTGGTCTGAATGTCGGCAAGGTCTGTTCCAATACGAATTCCCGCCTTTTCTGCCTTTTCCCTGCACATTTCCACAGCCTGTCTTATTACTGATGCCAGGCTGCATTCTTCCCTGTTGAGCTTAACAGGCCTGGCAAAATCCAGGACGTCATCCACGATGCGTTTCATCCTGTATGCATCCTTTAGTATGACAGGGATATAGGTCATGCAATCGCCTTTTCCCTTTGAAAGCCTCTCCAGAAGACCAATCATGCTGATAAGCGGATTTTTGAGATCGTGAACTATGGCCGAGGTTATGCGGCCCAGGGAAATTATTAGACGGTTTCTTTCAAGTTCCGCCCTGATCCTCCTGTCCCTGTCAGCAAGGTAACCGGCACCAAAGGCAAACATGAAATAAAAAATGAGATCTAATATCCTGGCTGACTGGTGCTCTATGCTTCCCTTCCAGGTATGGACGATAAAGGGAATATAAACAAAATAAACGGCGGCCAGGGCGATCATTGTACCCCGCATTCCATAGCGCATGGCAGCCACGAATATGGGAAAGTAATAGAGTTCCCTGTCAATCTCCTGGAGGTCAGGAGTATCGGAGAAAAAATACTGGACTGCAGAAATCCCGAGAATTGATATGGTTATCAACCAGAAAAATTTCTGTTTGAGCAAGGAAGTGGAAAACAAGTATCAGCCCTTTCCGGATAGAGTTAAAAACCAGACAAAAACAGCTGAACCACCAGGGGGCTCCCATTCCCCTCCCGGCAGCTGCTGAACACTTGCTGAACCGATTCATAAGCATAGCATACATTGGACCAAAATGCCGGTCTTAAATCATCATCAAATCAAAACCTGAAAACTATGGAAGCATTCTGGGACAGGTTTCTGCTTTCACACGTTGATTAGTTATGTGCATGGGTCAGGTTTCAAGTTATCCTGGAGTCAGGAGCTTTTTTGCTGGTAACAATGTTTGCTCTGAGGTTGCTCTGATTTTTTGAAATCGATAACATGCCAAAAGGACGGGGAAATCAATCTCCGGAAAATGAGAGGGAAATAGATCATGCTGCAGATATTGGACTCCAATCACAGGGATGTTGTGGTTGTAAAGGCAACCGGTCTTCTTACCGACGAGGATTACCGAAAATTTGTCCCGGAACTGGAAAAAATAATCCGGGAAACAGGGCCGGTTTCCGTGCTTCTGGAATTTGAAAATTTCCGCGGCTGGGAACCAAAGGCCCTTTGGACTGATTTTAAGGTGGGAATCGAGCACAAAAAAGACTTCAAGAAACTGGCTGTGGTGGGTGAAAAGACGTGGCATCACCTCTTTGCAGCCATGGCAGGTGCGTTTATCCCTGGACAGGTCCGTTATTTCAATCATGACCAGATCCAGGAGGCATGGGACTGGATTCTTGACAAAAAGGAGGCAAAACAAGACGGCTCGGAAAAGAAATCTCAACAGGCCGTACCAGAGGTTACGCCTTACAATTCCATAGTTGTTGCCATGGATTTTTCTCCTCATGCCCTCAAGGCCCTCAAAAGGGCAATTTTACTGGCAAGGGACCATGGGGCCTCCGTCTCCGTGGTCCATGCCTATCAGAGCCTGGCCCTATATGAAACGTATCCCGATGATCTTCTTGGTCCTTCTCCTGCAATGCCTATTTACGATCAGGAACTGGACCAGCAGCTCTTTGAAACAGCGCAAAGACGCCTTGAGGAAATGGTCTCAGAAATAGATTACCCCCATGTTTCCGCAGAAGTGGTTTGGGGCTCTCCCAGGGCCACGGTCATCTCCTATGCGGAAACCCGAAAGGCCGACCTTATTGTGGCAGGCTCACACGGACGAAAGGGCATAGCAAGGCTTCTCGGCTCCACTGCAAACGGCATCATGCATTCTGCAAGATGTGATGTTCTGATAGTGAGACTGGACTGATACGTGAAAAAGCGGCCATGCTCCAACCTTCCTGCTGGTGGCAATCAATGCTACCTGGAAAGCAGCACCCCGGCCTCGTACACCAGAAGCAAGGGGAAAAAAAGGAGCACCTGGGAAAACAGGTCTGAGGGCACAAGCACCGCAGACAGGATAAAGATACCGATGTATGCGGCCTTCCTGTGCTGCTTGAAATAGTCCCTTTGGATGAGACCCGCCCTGGATATGCCTGCCATCACGAAGGGCACCTCAAAAATTATACCGAACATGAATATGCTCTTAAGGGAGAAAACGAGGTAATTCTGAAGCCTGGGCAGGGCCTGAAGGCTTTCACTGGCATAGCCCAGACTGATTGACAGTATCAGGGGAATCACCATCCAGTAGCCGAATACAGCGCCTGCTGCAAAGAGACCCGCCCCCCAGAAAATGACTTTTTTGAGCACCTTTTTTTCATTTTCGTAGAGGGCCGGAAGAAGAAATTTCCATGCCTGGTATATTATCACAGGTGCAGTCACCACCACGGCTGCCCAAAAGGCCACCTTCAGGTAGGCCATGAAGCCTTCCAGAAGCGCGGTAAAAACCATGGTACTGCCCTGGGGCAGGGCCTGCTTGACCGGATAGAAGAGAAAGGACACCATGGGAGCGGAAAAGGCATAGCAGAGCACAAAGGCCGCGGCAAAAAACAGCCCGCACCTTATGAGCCTTTTCCTGAGCTCTGCCAGGTGGTCCTGGAGCGTGTATCTATTTTCCCTCATTCAACGAGTTCGGCGCATTCACCGTCTTTTCAGGAGCTCCCTCCTGTGAGGATATTTCAGAACCGGCTGATTTTTCCCTGTCCCTTTCCCGTCCTTTGGCAACCTTCCACTCGGGGCCAAGACCCCCGGGACCGGTTTTATCTCCGCTGCCCTTTAGAAAATCCGGTTCAACCAGGTTCTTTTTCTGGAGGAGATCCGACAGATCTTCTCCCAGCACCCTGTCAATCTTGATTGGCTTTCTGATATCGTCAAGCTTGTCAAGCTCCAGCTCCTTCTTGAATTCATCAGAAGCCCTCTTGAGCTCGTTGATAAGCCTTGCCGCCTGCCTGGCAACCTGGGGCAATTTTTCCGGACCAAGCACAATAAGGGCCAGTGCCAGGATAACAATGAGCTCAGGAAGTCCTATTCCAAACATCTTTTCGTTTTTCCCCTGCAGATATAAATTCGATTTAGTCCAGTATAATCCTCTTGTTCAGCTTTCCAAGAAGACAAAGCAGTTCATAGCTGATTGTTCCGGCCTTTTGGGCAAGTTCACACACATCAACTCTGTCTAGGCCACTCCTTCCCATAAGGACTACTTCCTGTCCCGGACTGATGCTGCCCGCTTCTGTCACATCCACCAGCAAGGCTTTCATGCATATGTTTCCCACCACAGGACACCTTTTGCCCCTCACCAGGACATCGGCCCTGTTGGAAAGCGACCTTGGATAACCATTATCATAACCCACGGGCACCACGCCTATGACGCTCTTTCTCCGGCAGGTGAATGTGTGCCCGTAGCTGAGACCCATTCCGGGCAAAAAACGGCGCACCTGGTCAATCCTGCTGACAAAACTCATCACAGGCCTGAAATCACAGGCGGATTGCCTGAAGCAATCACCTCCGTAAAGGGCTATACCAGGCCTTGCCAGGTTGAATCTTGCATCCGCAAAATTCAAAAGAGCCGCAGAATTGGCCATGTGTACGAACCTCGGACGCCAACCCTTTTCCCTGACAGATTGCAGCAGGAGGAAGAATCTTTCAATCTGCCGCCGGTTTGCCGGGTCATGCGGCTCATCGGCCGAAGACATGTGGGTGTAAAGCCCCTCGAAATGAAGCCTCGGCCACCTGTGCCTGCCAGATGCAATCTCCACAATTTCTGCCGGCTCCATGCCGAAGCGGCCCATTCCTGTATCTGCCTTAAGATGCACGGTAATCTGAGCGCCGTTTGCATCTGCCGCCCTGTCGAGGCGATCAAGCTCGCTTCTTTTTACAATACCCGGCGTGACAGAAAGCTCAAGGATATCGCCGGGATCATCCCCCAGGAGACCGGAAAGGAGAAACAGCCGGTTCTTAAGCCCGGCTGTTCTCAAGACCCTGGCCTCTGAGCATTCATAGATGCCAAAGCCCCAAAGGGGCAAGTCTCTAAGGGCACAGGCTATCTCTTTCATGCCGTGGCCATAGGCATCAGATTTTATCACGGGCATAAGCATGCCGCCCCCTCGGGCCATTAAAGAATGGAGAACAGAGAAATTATGCCTGAGCGCAGAAAGATCTATCTTTATGACTGCCTTGTCGCTTGGTATAAAGGACACTTCTTTTGCAGACTCCTTCAAATCGGAGGGAACATGGATTACTCTTTCGCAAATACCTTAGAGATAAAAGATCAGTGAAACGCAAAAATTTTACAATAAAAAGGCGCAACATCACAGTAATAGTTGCACCTGGCAACATTAAATCTCCTTGGCCGGACACAAGAAAAAAACAGGCGTCCGTTATTGCCCTTAGTTTCCACCGCCGGCAATATCATGGCAGTGGCAGATCAGAAAGATATTCCATGGAAAAAGCGCCAAATCCTCCAACAGGTTACATGTAAGACCATGTTTGTATTTAAAAACACCATGCAGGGCTTATCCACCGAAAGGCCGGCAATTCCGGCTGTAATTCTCCTTTACCTGGTCCTTTGCTCATTTCTTCTTTCTTCATGTGCAACGGTGCCGGTGACCGGCAGAAGCCAGCTTGAAATTGTTCCGGAAAGCCAGCTTATTGCAATGAGTGCACAGGAATACAGGCAGTTTCTCAAAAAGCACAAGATATGTACCGATCCTGCCAGGGTGAACATGGTCAGACGTGTAGGCAACAGGATACGGGCCGCCGTGGAAAGGTTCATGGCTGAAACCGGCCAGTCAGCACGTCTTCGGGGCTTTCAGTGGGAATTCAACCTGGTCTGCGGCAAGGAGATCAATGCCTGGTGCATGCCTGGAGGAAAGGTGGTTGTCTATTCGGGACTGCTTCCCATTGCCAGGGATGACACGGGCCTGGCCGTGGTACTGGGCCATGAAATTGCCCATGCAGTGGCCAATCACGCGGGGGAACGCCTCAGCCAGCAGCTCCTTCTCCAGATGGGAGGAGAAGCACTTGGTGCCTTTGCAGGCAGTTACAGCCCTGCCACAAGACAGCTGCTCTACCAGATGTATGGTCTCGGGGCCAATGTGGGCCTTCTTCTGCCCTACAGCAGGACACAGGAATACGAGGCAGATCACCTTGGTCTTATCTTCATGGCAATGGCCGGATATGACCCCAGGGCAGCGATAGATTTCTGGCAGCGCATGATGCAGGCAGCCCGGGGAAAACCAAGGCCCCCGGAATTTTTGAGCACCCATCCCTCGGACCAGGCAAGGCTTCAGCGGATCCGTTCCCTTCTTCCAGAAGCCATGAGTTATTACCAGAGATATCTTTATGAACAGTCACATCCATATCAGCAAAGGAAAGGAGCAGTAAATCAATGGCGGTATCCACAAGGAAACTATCCATAGTAGGGGCAGGGGCAGTAGGGACTGCTGCAGCCCAGTGGGCAGTGAGCAGGAACGCTGCAGATGAAATCGTGCTAATTGACGTAATCGAGGGGGTACCCCAGGGAAAGGCCCTGGATCTTTCCCAGGCCGCCCCTTTGTGCGGATTTACAGGGGTTGTTTCCGGCACAAACGATTATTCTGATACCAGGGACTCGGACGTGGTAATCATAACGGCAGGGCTGGCGAGAAAGCCCGGCATGAGCCGTGATGATCTCCTGGCCAAGAATGTGGAAATAGTAAAATCCGTCACGGAAAACATCTGCCGCTATTCCCCGGGGGCCGTGATAGTTGTAGTGACAAACCCCATTGATGCCATGGTATACACCGTTTTCAAGGTTTCAGGGTTTCCCAAAAACAGGGTGGTCGGCATGGCAGGGGTCCTGGATTCAGCCAGGTACCGGACCTTCCTGGCACAGGCACTGGGTGTTGCCCCAAGGGATGTCACTGCCCTTGTCATGGGCATCCACGGCGATAACATGCTGCCTCTTACCAGGCTTGCAAGCGTGGGAGGCGTTCCGGTTGAGGAGCTGCTTTCAGGGGATGAACTTGAAAGGATCGTCACCCGCACCCAGCAGGGAGGAGGAGAAATCGTAAAACACCTGAAGACAGGCAGTGCATTTTCAACCCCAGGGCTTGCTGCAGTGGAAATGGCCCAGTCCATACTTGATGACCAAAAGCGCCTGCTTCCCTGCGCAGCCTACCTGGAGGGAGAATTCGGCATAGAAGGCGTCTTTCTGGGAGTTCCCGTAATACTTGGAAGAAAGGGAGTAGAAAAGATCCTGGAATTTCCCCTCACAAGCCATGAAAAGGACGCCCTGGCCCTTTCCGTTGAAGCAGTGAAAAAACAGATGGCAGCAACCGGCCTTTGATACGTTGAAAACCGCTTCTGCCGTCATTTTCATCCTCCTGGGGCTTCTGGGCATGGTTCTCCTTTTTTTCATCCCCCAAGGGGAACGGGTTCCTTCACTTGAGAGGCTTGGCTGGGATGATCTTGATATTTCCGCAAACTTCCAGGACAGGAAGACAATCCTTTCCGGCATTGAAAAAAGCATCCTGGTACTGCAGTCACAAGGGGAAAAGCAGAACCTGGCAGGGCTTCCCGTTTCCAAACAGGACATCCTGAAGAGCCTTCAGGGGCTCAGGGCGGTTTTCAGGCTTAGGATCCCTGACAAGGAGCTGTACAAAAGGCTTCAGCGAGATTTCCAGCCATGGGAAGTCACGAAAAAGGGCAGGAAAGACCCGGTACTTGTCACCGGCTACTTTCAGCCCTCCTTCAGGGGCTCTCTAAATGCCACTGCTGATTATTCCTTCCCGGTCTACGGCTGGCCCCCTGATCTGTTAAAGGCAAACCTCCAGGCATTCGACCCTGCCCTGCCCCATGTGACCATCTGGGGCCGAAGTTCAAACCGCAGGTTCGTCCCCTATTATTCCAGGAAGGAGATAGAGGAAAGAGACCTGCTGCCGCCGGAGACTGCCCTTTGCTGGCTATCATCCCCGGTGGAAGTGCTGGAGCTTCACATCCAGGGATCGGGCATAATCAATTTTCCCGACGGCACGTCCCGGTTCATCCACTATGCAGCAAGCAACGGTCTTAAGTACAAAAGCATAGGGAAGGTACTCTTGAACCAGGGTATTATTCCCCGTGAAAAACTTGACTGGCCGGGGATCAAGCAGTGGGCAGAGGCCCATCCTGAAAGGTTCCGGAAGGTTTCCTTTGAAAATCCCCGCTACGTGTTCTTCAGGTGGGAAGAAAAGGGGCCCATTGGCTGTTACGGCAGGGTACTTGTCCCCGGAGCCTCGGTGGCCCTGGACAGCACTGTCTATCCCCCTGGCGTACCGGGCCTTCTTGTCTTGAAGTTGCCGAATATAAGAAATGGCCCAAACTGGTTCAAGAACCGCCCCGATACTCTCCTGGTCTTCAACCATGACCGGGGCAGTGCCATTAAGGGACCCTTCAGGGTTGATTTGTACTGCGGCACTGGCCAGCAGGCGGGCAGCCTTGCCGGCAGGCTCAAAAGCCCTGCCCGGCTCATACTGCTCTTGAACAGAGACATAGATATGGCCGGCTCTTAGGTTTTGCCACAGACATCTGGAAAACCCTATTCAATTGTAGTAGTATCCACCCTGTTTTTTTTGTAAATCGACAGCTCCGAAGGAGAACAACTGATAAATGGGACTAAACGTTACTGAAAAGATTATTTCCGCCCATCTAGTGAAGGGAGAGATGACCACCGGGCTTCCAATTGCCCTGAGAATAGACCAGACCCTCACCCAGGATGCCACCGGCACCATGGCCTACCTGGAATTTGAGGCCATAGGTATAGACAGGGTCCAGACAGAGCTTTCTGTCAGTTACGTTGACCACAACCTGCTCCAGTCCGACTTCAGGAATGCCGACGATCACCGCTTTCTCCAGTCCATTGCCGCCCGGTACGGCTTATACTTTTCCAGGCCGGGAAACGGTATCTGCCACCAGGTCCACCTGGAAAGATTCGCAGCCCCTGGCAAGACACTCCTGGGTTCTGACAGCCATACCCCCACTGCCGGGGGCTGTGGAATGCTTGCCATGGGAGCAGGCGGCCTGGACGTAGCCATGGCAATGGCAGGAGAGCCCTTCCATCTCAATATGCCGGAGGTGGTAGGCATAAGACTCACAGGCAGCCTCCAGCCCTGGGTCTCGGCAAAGGACGTGATTCTTGAGCTTCTCCGCAGGCTTTCCGTAAAGGGAGGAGTGGGAAAGGTCATGGAATATTTCGGCCCTGGAGTGGAAACCCTGTCGGTAACCGACAGGGGCGCCATCGCCAATCTGGGCACAGAGCTGGGTGCCACCGGCACGGTATTCCCCTCTGATTACGTGACAAAGAAATTTCTGGAAAGCCAGGACAGGGCCGATGTCTGGGTTCCCCTGGAGGCAGACCATGATGCTTCCTACTCAGAAATCATAGAGCTTGACCTTTCAGAACTTGAACCCATGACTGCATGTCCGTCCTCACCGGACAACGTGGTAAAGGTGAGGGAAGCAGCCGGGAAGCCGGTTTCCCAGGTGATCATCGGCTCCTGCGCAAATTCTTCCTACAGGGACATAGTAACCGCAGCAAAGGCCCTTGAAACCAGGCAGATCAGCAGGGATGTCAGTTTCGAGATAAACCCGGGAAGCAGACAGGTACTTGAAAACGCTGATGTGAAAGGGGCCCTCAAGAGCCTCATCCATGCCGGTGCCCGGATACACCAGTGCGGGTGCCTGGGCTGCATCGGTATGGGACAGGCCCCGGCCACAGATACCATTTCCATGAGGACCTTCACCAGAAACTTCCCTGGCAGAAGCGGCACCAAAAACGACAAGGTCTATCTCTGCAGCCCTGAGACAGCCGTTGCATCTGCCATCACCGGGGTCATCACCGACCCCCGGGATCTTGGTGATGCCCCCGAAGTGGAGCTGCCGGAAAAATACATTGTAAACGACAACGGCATAATCCCACCGGCAGAAGATTCCTCAGGGGTGGAAATCATAAGGGGCCCCAACATAAAACCCCTGCCGGAATTCGAACCCCTGCCCGATGACCTGGAAGTGACCGTGGCCCTCAAGGTAGACGACAACATTACCACAGACCATATCATGCCTGCAGGCAGCAAGATCCTGCCGCTCAGAAGCAATGTTCCGGCCATAAGCCAGTTCGTCTTCTCGGCCATTGACCCGGATTTTCCAGGGCGTGCCAAGAAACTTGCCCCTGTTATAATAATAGGCGGTGAAAATTACGGACAAGGCTCTTCCCGCGAGCACGCAGCCCTTGCCCCAAGATACCTCGGAGTACGTGCTAAGCTTGTAAAGAGTTTTGCCAGGATACACAAGGCAAACCTCATCAATTTCGGAATAGTGCCCATGACCTTTGAAAACCCGGAGGATTACAACCGGATAGAGCAGGGGGAAAAGCTGACAATCCCTGGCATCAGGCAGGCCCTCTTGTCCGGAGCAGATACTGTCACTGTAAAGGGGTCTTCAGGCAATACCTTTCAGGCAAGGCTTGATCTTTCGGAACGCGACAGGTTCATCCTTGCTGCAGGAAGCCTTCTGAACTGGGTGAAGGCCAAAATATCTGGAAAGGAGAGCTGATCCTTGCGGATAGATGCTTCCACTGAGCTTTTCGGCATCATAGGAAGGCCGGTGGGCCACAGTCTGAGCCCTGCCATGCACAATGCTGCCTTTGAGCACTGGGGGATAAACGCGGTTTACCTGGCATTTGAAACCGACTCTCCTGCAAAGGCCGCCGATGCAGCAAGGACACTGGGGATAAAGGGTCTTTCTGTTACAGTCCCTCACAAGGAAACCATAATGGATTTCCTGGATGAGATAGATGAAACTGCACGGCAGATCGGGGCGGTGAACACTGTAAAAAACCTCGAGGGACACCTTTCAGGCACCAATACTGACTGGATCGGAGCAGTAGAGGCCTTAAGGGCAGTGACGGAGATCAAGGGCAGAAGGATCGTGGTCCTTGGTGCCGGGGGCTCTGCAAGGGCAGCTGTCTACGGGCTGACAAGGGCCGGGGCCCTGGTGCACATTGCCAACCGCACCGTGGAAAAGGCCGGGCAGCTGGCCCGGGAATTCGGCTGCTCCTTTTCCGGCCTGGATGAGCTTTCGCAAACAGAAGGAGATATCTTGATCAATACCACGTCGGTGGGCATGACTCCTCTGCAAAATATTTCTCCCGTGCCGGAAAAAGAGCTGGACAGGTTTTCAGTTGTGATGGATATAGTCTATGGCAGCAAAAAAACCAGGCTTATCACAGATGCCGAAAGACATGGGTGCCGGACCGTGCCCGGGACACAAATGCTTCTTCATCAGGCGGCAGCGCAGTTTGAATACTGGACAGAAAGGCAGGCCCCTTTTGAAGTCATGAAAAAGGCCCTGCTGGAGGCTGCTACAAGGTGATTTTCCAGGACAGATGATATGACAATTGAAGTTACAGTTCCAGGTTCAAAGAGTATTACCCAGCGGGCACTTGTCACGTCCTCCCTGGCCGTCGGTGATTCCATCCTGGAATCCCCCCTGGACAGCGATGACACCAGACTGCTGAGAAATGCCCTCCGGATGCTCGGCGTTGAAATTCAGGACGATTCCGAGACCTGGACCATACATGGTACAGCGGGAAGACTCAGGCAGCCTGAAAGAGAAATCTTCATGGGAAACAACGGTACCGGCATGAGATTTCTCATGTCTCTTGCAGCACTTGTACACGGCACCACGATCCTTACAGGCAGCAGCCGAATGGAAGAAAGACCTGCCGGGCCGCTTCTTGCAGCCTTGAATGAGCTTGGAGTTGAGGCCGTAAGCATCAAGGGGACAAATTGTCCTCCAGTGAGGATAACATCCCGCGGCCTTTCCGGGGGCACAGTGCATCTTTCTGCATCCATAAGCAGCCAGTTTCTTTCATCACTTCTCCTGGCTTCGCCCTGTGCATCAAGGTCCGTTACCATAATACTTGACGGGAAACTCGTCTCAAGACCCTACGTGGACATCACGAGAAAGGTCATGGAAGATTTCGGCGTGGTAATACGGGAAGAGGATGACACGTTTTTTGTCCCGTGCACGGCCTATCAGGCCAGAGGCTACCAGGTGGAAGCAGATGCTTCCAGTGCGTCTTATTTCCTGGCGGCGGCTGCAGTAACGGGCATGGCTGTCAGGATCAGGAACCTTCCTGCAAATCCCATTCAGGGAGACGCATATTTTGCCGACATTTTGGCCGAGATGGGGTGCAGGGTGGAACGCAATGAAAAAGGCACCCTGGTCCAGGGGCCTAAAAACGGAAATCTCCAGGCCGTTGACATAGATATGGGCATGTGGCCGGACATAGTGCCCACTCTGGCAGTCACTGCGGCATTTGCCCAGGGGACTACCAGGATCACCAACGCGGGCCATCTAAGGGTAAAGGAAACCGACAGGATAAAAGCCGTAGTCACAGAGCTCAATAGGCTGGGAATCGAGGCATCAGAACTCAAAGACGGCCTGACGGTCAAGGGCAACAGCCGCAACATGACTCCTGCTGTGATCCACACCTATGACGACCACAGAATTGCCATGTCATTTGCGGTGGCAGGTCTTAGAATCGACGGAATAAGATTCGATGATGATTCCGTGGTGGCTAAATCTTTCCCTGATTTCTGGCAGCGCTGGGACAAACTGACAAAAGCCTTAAAGAGAGTGTGAAACCATGGCCGGAAAACGCGGCAAGATATTTCTCATAGGATACCGTGCTACTGGAAAAAGTTCCGTGGGCAGGGAACTTGCGAGAATGCTGGGATGTGCATTCATGGATCTTGACGACGAGATAGAATCACGCGCAGGCGCTACCATCTCCGAAATAGTCGAAAAGAAGGGATGGGATACCTTCAGGAACCTGGAACGAAAGGCCCTGGAAAAGGCCGTTGAAAACAAGAAAAAGATGGTGGTAGCGTGCGGCGGAGGCATAGTTCTCCATCCAGAGCTCATGGAGAAGGCCAAAAAGACGGCAGTGGTGGTCTGGCTGACCGCCCCCATGGATGTAATGAAAAGGCGCATAGCCTCGGACAGCAGGAGTGCCACCAGGAGGCCTTCTCTTACGGGAGACGACATAGAAAAGGAAATCTCCAAGATATTAGAGCAAAGGGAACCTCTTTACAGGCAATATTCGCATTTCGAGATTGATACCTTTGAAAAAGGGCCATTTCAGCTGGCCCGTGAGATCAGCGAGGCAGTAAAGTATGCCGGGTAACAGTTTTGGTCAGATCTTCAGGGTCACAACCTGGGGAGAATCCCATGGCCCTGCCCTGGGTGCGGTTATAGACGGATGCCCTCCCCGGCTGCCCCTCAGTGAAGCAGTAATCCAGGAGGCCCTGGATAAGAGGCGCCCAGGCAAGGGAGGAGCTGCCGAAACCACCAGAAAGGAACCGGACAGGGTGGAAATACTTTCCGGGGTTTTCCAGGGGCTTACCACCGGAACCCCCATCAGCCTTATGATCAGAAACAGGGATGCCAGAAGCAGATCATACGACCATATCAAGGATCTGTTCAGGCCGGGGCATGGTGACTACACATATCTAAAGCGTTTCGGCATCAGGGATTACCGCGGGGGAGGAAGATCATCCGGGCGGGAAACAGCAGCCAGGGTAGCAGCGGGGGCAGTGGCTCAGCTGGTTCTTGATCTGGCGGGCATAAAGATATTCGCATATACCCTGAGCCTGGGCGGTGTCTCGGCAAAGGTGAGAAACCTGGATGCCATTGAACGAAACAGGCTTTTTTGCCCGGACATGGAGGCTGCAGTCAAGATGGAGGAAAGGGTCATTTCCGCCAGAAAGGCGGGAGATTCCCTGGGAGGGATCGTTGAAATAATGGCTGACGGGGTCCCTGCCGGTCTTGGGGAGCCGGTCTTTGACAAACTTGATGCAGCCATTGCCGGTGCCATCATGTCCATCG
The DNA here is from genome assembly GCA_027028245.1 of Deltaproteobacteria bacterium. Taxonomy (GTDB): domain Bacteria; phylum Desulfobacterota; class Dissulfuribacteria; order Dissulfuribacterales; family QOAL01; genus QOAL01. Next base: position 13,079 of record JALVJO010000102.1, on the reverse strand, counting down.
GGGCCGTCAAGGGAGTGGAGATAGGCTCTGGTTTCCAGGCTGCACAGAGTACGGGTTCTGCCAATAACGACCCTATCTCGCCCCAGGGATTCCTGAGCAACAACGCAGGCGGAATACTGGCAGGAATTTCCAACGGGGAACCCGTGGTGGCAAGGGCTGCAGTAAAGCCCATTCCTTCCATCAGCATAGAACAGGACACCATTGACATTAAGGGCAGACCGGTGAAATTGTCTGTAAAGGGGAGACATGATATATCTGCCATCCCCAGGATTGTACCCGTGATGAAGGCCATGATGCAGCTGGTTCTGGCAGACCATCTCCTCAGGAGATTTTATATCGAGATAACGGATCACTGCACGTTGATAAGGAACAGGGAAAATGGACGCCTCCTTTAGGCCGAAAATCGGCATTGTAGGCGGCAGGGGAAGAATGGGCCGCTGGTTTGAAAGGTTCTTCCAGGATGCTGGTTTTCAGGTCCTGGTATCCGACCTTGACACAGAACTTACATCCCGGGACCTGGCTGAACAGTGTCCCATGGTAATCCTTGCAGTACCCATGGACTGTTTCCAAGAGGTGGTTCAGGAGGTAGCCCCCCTGATCCCTGAGGAAAATTTCCTTACAGACATGTGTTCGCTCAAGGAACGCCAGGTGGAAGCCATGCTCAGCCACAGCAAATGCAGCGTCTGCGGCACCCACCCCCTCTTCGGACCGGGGGAACAGGACATCATGGGCAAAAGGGTGGCTCTCTGCCCTGCAAGAGGTACCAGGTGGTTCGATTGGTGGAAGGCGTTTCTGGACTCCACCGGGGCGCTTACGGCTGTGTTCACACCCCGTGAACACGATCGCACCATGGCCTGGGTTCAGGCACTGAACCACTTTATCATACTTTGCCTTGGAAAATCCCTGGAAGAAGACGGCATTGATTTCAAGCATATACTGGAACTTGCAACGCCGAGTTTCGAAAGGCAGCTGAACATCGTTGCCAGGCTCTGCATGCAGGATCCGGAACTCTATGCGACCATCCAGCTCGGCAATCCCTACACCAATACTGCCCTTGACACCTTTGGCAAATACAGCACCCGCCTCAGGACCATTATCAAGGAAGGCGACAGGGAAGGCTTCGTAAAGATGTTCAAGGAGGTTCAGGAACTCGGCCCTTCCCTCTTGCAGCACTGCAGAAAGAACCGGTTCTGAAAACAGGCATAAATGGGCGGTTATCCCTCATTTATTGAAAAGACAAGGAACGGCACCCTCATCCGGCTCCACGTGCAGCCAAGGGCATCCAGGGACATGATCTCGGGCCTGCACGGAGAGCGGCTCAAGGTACGGGTAAAGGCCCCTCCTGTTGACATGAAGGCAAACAGGGCCTGTCAAGAACTTCTGTCAAAAATTTTAAAGATTCCAAAATCCAGAATCCTTCTGAAAAGCGGGGCCTCCTCCAGGCAAAAAACCTTCCTGGCCCGGGATATCAATCCCGAAGACGTGATATCCAGATTCAAAATATAAATCCACTTATCAGCTCGTAAGGTTGCCGAAGAGTCAATACGGAGGAAGTGCATAATTCGGGATAAAAGGGGAGCATTCCCGGTTTGTCCCCCATTTGTGCTACTGGCAAGGAAGGGGTGTTTCTTGAAAGGTTTCACCACAAGGAAGCCAACTTCAGCCACAATCAAGCCGCTGAGATTGGCGCGGTGTGTATTCAAGAAGAATTTGAAATCTGCACAGCGGCTTGGTGAACCTTGAAAGAAATGCGCCGATCCCTGCCATTCCCCGTCCAGGGACAAACTGGGAATGCTCCCGATAAAGGGCCTTTTTGAGAAATTCCCCATGGTTTCCGATAAGCAGAAGGAACATTGGTTTGTTTTTTGCTCGTTCTGCTCAAGGGAACGAAAAAAGACACAGATTTCAAAATGTTAGTCATCATATCACAGGAGGAGTCTTAAAAAATGCCAGTTTACGTCTGGGTAGGTGTAGATGCTTCGGGGAAGAGCAGCAAGGGAGAGATAGAGGCACAGGACGAACGCACAGCCCGCCTGCTTCTTTCCAGGAAAAAGGTAAAGCTGGAAAAACTCAAGAAAAAGCCCAAGGATCTCCTGGAAAACGTAACCTTTTTGCAGCCCAAGGTAAAAACCAAGGACATAGTCATCTTTACAAGGCAGCTCAGTACCATGATTGATGCAGGCCTTCCCCTTGTCCAGGGACTGGATATCCTGGGAAATCAGCAGGAAAATCCCACATTCAAGAAGATGCTTCTGGACATCAAGAACGAGGTGGAAAGCGGCTCCACCTTTGCCGATGCCCTGAAAAAGTATCCAAAGCACTTCGACCGCTTGTACAGAAACATGGTTGCTGCCGGGGAAATCGGCGGCATCCTGGACGAAGTGCTCCGGAGGCTGGCAGAATACATGGAAAAGGCACAGGCACTGAAAGCGAAGGTAAAAAGTGCCATGACGTATCCCGTCATGGTACTTGCAATATCTGCAGTAGTCCTGGGCATTATCCTTGTATATGTCATCCCCGTATTTGCAAAGATGTTTGCAGATTCCGGAGCTGCGTTGCCTCTTCCGACCCTTATAGTCATTAAGCTTTCTAACTTCGTCAAATCTTACATGCTGGTAATCTTGGGGAGCCTGCTTTTTATCTTCGTGGCCTTTAAAAAATTTTACAGCACTGCAAGGGGTAAGTACCTGGTTGACAAAATGATGCTCAGGGCCCCGGTCTTTGGTTCCCTCATCAGAAAAGTGGCTGTGGCAAAATTCTCCAGGACACTGGGCACACTTATAAACAGCGGAGTCCCCATTATAGAAGCACTGAATGTTGCTGGCGGGACTGCAGGAAATAAAATCGTGGAAAACGCCATAAGGGCAGTAAAAACCAGTATAAGCGAAGGACGCTCCATAGCCCAGCCACTCATGGAAAGCAAGGTGTTTCCCAGCATGGTCATTCAGATGATTTCTGTTGGTGAAACCACCGGCGCCCTTGACAGCATGCTGAACAAGATTGCAGATTTTTATGATGAAGAAGTCGATACTGCCGTTGACGGCCTGACCAGCATGATAGAACCTTTTATGATCGTTTTTCTCGGGGGAACCATAGGGTTCACAGTCATAGCCATGTATCTGCCTATTTTCAAACTTGCCGGGGTCGTAAGCGGCTAAATATCATTTTTTCATCTATCCGGGACACAAAAAAGCCCCCGTTTTGTTCATAAAAACGGGGGCTGGCAAACCAACCAAATATTACGTCAATTAATGTTACATATTCACTATCTTTTCATAGGGCCATGCCACTATACCGCCGTCGAGAAGCCTTATGTTTTCCGGGTCTAAGCCTGCCTCTTCCAGCATCCTTGCTGCCTCGTATCCCCTGAGGGATATCTTGCACATGCACACTATTTCCTTGTCCCTGGGAAGTTCAGAGGCCTTCTTTCGAACCATTCCAAGGGGGATATAAAGGACATTGTCATAGGGAAGCTTCATCTGCTCCACTTCCTTAGGAGTTCTCACATCGAGCAGGATAAAATCTTCTCCCTTGTCCAGTTTCTCCTTTACTTCCCTGGGGGCATAGGAGTTTATCAGCCCGTCCATCTTGTTCTGGATTACGTTTGCAGCCACGATCAGGTTGTCTATGGCAGGGGAATACGGGGGGGCATAGGCCATGTCTGTTTCAAATATATCTTCAACAGTACCGCGTACCTTGAGTATTGCCGCAGCTGTATCGACCCTGCTTAAAACTTCTCCGGGGCCGAGTATCTGGACGCCCAGAAGCCTTCCTGTATATCTGTCGGCTACCATCTTTAGGTGAATAAGCTTGCTGCCCTTCATGTAATGGGGCTTGTCAGGCGCCGGGCAAAGGCTGGTCACCGTCTGCAGACCCTGTGCCTCTGCATCCCGCTGTGTCAGACCGGTCCGTGCCACATTAAAGCCCAGAATGTTGCACACACCAGTTCCACATACCCCTGAAAAGGTAGAATTCCAGCCGGCCAGGTTGTTTCCTATGATCCTGCCGTGCTTATTTGCAGTCGAACCCATGGGTGCATACATGTAACTGCCTGAGACTATATTGTAAGAGGCCACACAATCTCCTCCGGCATAGATATCAGGATCAGAGGTCCTCATGTGTGCATCGGTCACTATGCCCATGCGGCCTACTTCAAGGCCTGCATCCACAGCCAGCTGAACGTTTGGACGAAATCCTATGGCCAGGAGCACAAGGTCTGCGTCAATTTCCGTCTTTTCGGTAACCACCTTGGAGACACGGCCGTTGCCGTCATCCTTGAAACTTTCCACTCCTTCGCCGCAATGCAGGACCACGCCCTTGGAACTTATGTGCTTCATGAGGGGTGCTGCCATCTCCTCATCCAGAAGCGCAGGGAGAACAAAGGGCAATTTTTCCACAACATGGCATGTAAAACCTGCTTTCAGGAGAGGTTCCAGGCATTCCATGCCTATGAGGCCGGCACCGACTACAACGGCATTCTTCCCGGATGCATTGGCCATGGCCTGTTTCAGAAGGGTTCCATCCTCCATGGTCTTGAGACAGTATATCCCTTCAAGGTCAATACCCGGGATGGGCGGCTTCACCGGGCTGCTGCCTGTTGCTATAACCAGTTTATCGTATTCCAGCTCTTCCTGGCCGCCGTCCTTGAGGTGCTTTACCGTGACTTTCTTGTTTTTCCTGTCAATTGCCACGGCTTCCGTGTTGAGACGCACATCTACACCCTTAACTGCCTTGAAGAATTTGACATCTCTTGGAACCCCTACCGGGGTGGTGGTAAGAGCTGCCACATCTTCCACCTGACCTTCAAGATAGAATGGAAGACCGCAGGCCCCGTATGAAATCTCTTCTCCCTTTTCAACTATGGTGACTTCAACCGATGGATCAAGCCGCTTCACCCTGCAGGCTGCCTTGGGCCCGCAGGCGACTCCGCCGATTACAAGAATCTTCTTTCCCATTTTCAGAACCTCCTGAATGAATTTTTCCCTGCTTTAGTATCTTGTAGCACAATTCAGGGAAAATTAGAACGCTGCAGAAGAAAAATTTTAATCGTGTGCTCAAAAAAATTATTGACATCGTCCGTGTTGATACCTAATTTGTCCTACACAACTGAGCGATATATTCCCAAATCCTGAACAGGCGCTCCAAGCAATGACCGGCCGCGCTGTTAAACGGCCCATTCCTGCACCAGTCAGGAACGTTGTGAATGCATTAATCCTCAAGATTCCAGGAGAAAACCCATGAAAATTGCAATAAGTTCCAGCGGTCCAGATCTCAACTCCCAGGTGGATCCCCGGTTCGGCCGGGCCAGTTACTTTGTCATCGTTGATTCAGACTCCAAAGAGATAACAAATGTAATCGACAATCGTGCTGCCCAGGAGGCAGCTCATGGCGCGGGAATCAATGCCGCTGCCATGGTTGCAGGCTCAGGTGCCCAAGTCGTGCTTACGGGCAGGGTTGGTCCCAAGGCCTACGCAGTGCTGCAGACAGGCAAGGTGGAGGTGGTTTCCGGTGCCGCCGGGACGGTACGAAGCACTCTGGATGCTTATCTTTCCGGCTCTCTTAAGGAATCCGGCGGCCCGGACACCTTTGCCCACGGCGGAATGAAACTTTTCCAGGATCCTCCCCCGGGCACTGGCGGAGGTAGAGGTGCCGGAGGAGGTGCCGGAGGCAGAGCATCTGGTACCGGAGGCGGAGGAAGAGGCATGGGATGCGGAGGCGGTCGCGGTATGGGCGGTGGAGGCCGTGGACGACAGGGCTGCGGATGCAAATCCTGAAAAGATGCGAGCTGCTTAAAAAGACACTTTTTAACTTACCTGGAAAAATAAAATGAAAATTGCTGTTGCCAGCGGAAAGGGAGGAACAGGCAAGACCACGGTATCGGTCAGTCTTGCCCTGGCATCCCCCAAGCCTGTTACCTTCGTGGACTGCGACGTGGAAGAGCCCAATGCCCACATTTTCCTCAAACCACGCATTTCCGGAAGGGAAAAATTCTACCTTACAGTTCCGGAGGTAATTGAAGACAGGTGCACTTATTGCGGGAAATGCAGGGATATATGTCAGTTCAATGCCATAACGGTCTTCGGACAGACCATAATGGCCTTTGCCGACATGTGCCATTCATGCGGCGGCTGTTTCCTGGTATGCGAGGAAAAGGCCCTGAAAGAGGCCAGAAGAGAAATAGGTACAGTGGAATGGGGTACTACATCTGAAGAAATCAAGTTTTTCCAGGCAGCCATCAGAATAGGAGAAGCCATGGCATCTCCCCTGATCAAGGTGGTAAAAAAACGGGCGGAAGAAAGCCCGCTTGTCATCTTTGATGCCCCGCCTGGCACCTCATGCCCTGTCATCAATACCGTAAGGGACGCAGATTACGTGCTCCTTGTGACAGAACCTACTCCCTTTGGGCTCCACGACTTGAAACTTGCTGCAGCAGTGATGAAGGAACTGGGTCTGCCCTTCGGCGTGATACTTAACAAGGCAGGACTTGGTTTTGACGCAGTCAACAGGTGGTGCGACGAAAACACCATCCCCATACACATGGAAATTCCATTCAGCAGGCAGGTAGCCAGTTCATATGCCCGGGGCATCCCCATTATAAATGCTGTGGACGGGCTGGGAGAAAAGTTCGCAAAACTTCTGGAGGAGCTTGAAAAGTGAAAGAACTCCTGGTCTTGAGCGGAAAGGGAGGAACAGGCAAAACCAGTATTGCGGGTTCATTTGCCGTACTAACTGAAAATGCCATGCTGGTGGACTGCGACGTGGATGCAAGCGACCTGCACCTTCTGCTGGCACCTGAAATAAAGGAAAGGAATGACTTTATCTCAGGTGTTACTGCGGTGATAGATCCTGATGGATGCACCGGCTGCGGCACATGCGTAGAACTTTGTCATTACGACGCCATTTCCATGACCCAGGAGGAAACAGCACTTGTGGACCCCCTTGCCTGTGAAGGATGTGCGGTGTGTGCGCATTTCTGCCCGGAAGACGCCATTGACCTTGAGCCCAACCACTGCGGATATTGGTATTTTTCCCAGACCGATTACGGGCCTATGGTCCATGCAGAGCTGAAACCAGGTGAAGAAAATTCCGGCAAGCTGGTCTCCCTGGTCAAGCAGAAGGCCAGACAGCGGGCAGAAGAACTGGGCAGGGACTTTATCCTGGTTGATGGTCCTCCGGGCATAGGATGCCCGGTTATTGCATCTGTCTCAGGAGCGGATCTCATCCTCATAGTGACAGAGCCCACCCAGTCAGGGCTTCATGACCTGGAACGCGTGCTGGGCCTTGCCAGGCATTTTAAAATCAGGGCATGTGTCTGCATCAACAAGTGGGAACTGAACCGGGAGATGACGAAAAAAATAGAGGAAACGTGCCACAGGCAGCAGATAGAGGTAGCCGGCAGGATCCCCTTTGATGAAACAGTAATTGAAAGCCTGGTTCAGGGGGTACCAGTAGTCAAATATAAAGATTGCAACGCATCGAAAAGTATAGCAAATATCTGGGGCGCAATTGAAAAAATGTTGAATCAGGAGGAATAAAAGTGACTGAAAAGGCAAAAAAGCCGTCAAATCCGGTACTTGATGAACAGGATGCAAAAATCAAGGACAAGTTGTCCCAGATAGAGCATAAGGTCATGGTCATGAGCGGCAAGGGAGGAGTGGGCAAGAGTACTGTTTCAATAAATCTTGCCATAGGCCTTTCCCTTCAGAATTTCTACGTAGGCCTTCTGGACGTTGACCTTCATGGCCCGAATGTTCCGAAAATGCTCGGACTTGAAGGCGGCGAACTCCAGAAAAGGCCGGACGGTACTGTGGGTCCTGTTTATTATTCACCAAACCTGAAATTCATGTCTGTGGAACCCCTTCTGCCGGACAAGGACTCTGCAGTAATGTGGAGGGGTCCCATGAAGATGTCTGCCATCCGGCAGTTCATTTACGATATAGAATGGGGAAAGCTGGACTACCTGGTAATTGATGCACCTCCAGGGACAGGAGACGAGCAGATGACCGTGGCCCAGATCATCCCTGATGCCTATGCAGTGGTGGTCACCACACCACAGGAAGTGGCCCTCCTGGACGTGAAAAAGTCCATAAATTTCTGCAAGCACGTGGGCATGCCCATAATCGGCATAGTAGAGAACATGAGCGGTATGATCTGCCCCCACTGCGGCAAGGCCATAGACGTGTTCAAAAGAGGCGGGGGTGAGAAGCTTTCCGAGGAAACCGGGATTCCGTTCCTGGGAAAGATCCCTGTGGACCCCAGGATTGTAACCACAGGAGATGCAGGCAAGCCCATAATGGCCATGTATCCAAACAGCCATACTGCAGAGGCATTTGAAAAGGTGGTTCAAAACGTAATAAACGTTACCCAGCAACTGGCACTAAAGAAAAAGGAAGAGTCAGATAAGGAGGCTGAAAAAAGATGATGAGAATAGCCCTTCCAATAGAAAACGGCATGCTTTGCAGCCATTTCGGCCATGCACCCCAGTTCGGTTTCGTGGACGTAAATGATGGAAACATTGAAAGAAGCTGGCTGGATAATCCGCCGCCCCACGAACCCGGCTCCCTGCCGGCCTGGCTGAGGCAGCAGCAGGTTACCCACATTATTTGCGGAGGAATAGGGGCACGTGCAGTAGAGCTCCTTAACCAGGCGGGAATCCAGGTAATCGCCGGGGTCTCCCCAGGCGATCCTTCAAGGGCAGTGGAAGAGTTCCTGGCAGGAAACCTGAAAGGTGCAACCGGCCCTACGTGTTCCGGACACGAACATGGAGAGGGCCATCAATGTGGTGCACCTCATTAGGCAAAGCGTAACCAATGCACGGGGGTTTTCCCCGTGCGCAGCTATTTGAATAAAACAGAAGGTAGACAGAAAAATGCCTATTTACGAGTACCGGTGTGAAAATTGCGGAAAGGTAAGCGAACTGCTGATATTTTCAACAACTACTTCACCTGAATGCCCCGGGTGCGGCAGCAGGGATCTCACCAAACTCATGTCTGCCACATCCAGCCTTACCGGCCAGAGTCCCAGAAACATGCCCGGTCCTTCCGATACTGCTTGCTGCGGCTCAAGGCCCGGACAGGCACCCGGGTGTGCAGGCCCTGGATCATGCTGCGGCAAGATCTGACTTAAAAATCTCCTGAAACCCGGCATAATTTGAACAAGAGAGAACGGGCCCTGTTCCAGGGCCTTGAGTCCCTTTATCAGCATTATAACAGGAGGAAATACATCCATCCTGACCCCCTGGAGGTCCTTTACGGCTTTTCCCATCCACTGGACCGGGAACTTGCGGGTCTCATATCTGCATGCCTGGCATACGGCCGGGTACAACAGATACTAAAAAGCATAAAAATCTGCCTTGATATAACAGGACCGTCTCCCCGCCGGTTTCTCATATCTTCAAGCGAGGCCTTTTTAACCAGATCATTTGCCCATTTCAGCTACAGGTTCACCAGGGGCCACGAGATGGCAAGGTTCATGGTCGGCCTCAAGCGGGCCTTAGAAAAACATGGGGGCCTTGAGGCGCTCTTTTCTCCACCGGTTGATGCCCCGGGGCCTCAAGGAACTGTGAAGGGGCTGAAACGTGCTGTGGATGAACTCCTTCAGCTTGCCGGGCTGCCGAGATCCTACCTGCTGCCAGATCCTGCAAAAAAAAGTGCATGCAAGAGGCTCTTTCTCTTCCTGAGGTGGATGGTAAGAAACGACCGTGTAGATCCAGGGGGATGGACTGTAATTTCACCCTCGGATCTTGTGGTACCTCTTGATACCCACATGTTCCACATTGCCGGGGAACTCGGCCTTACCAAGAGAAAACAGCCAAATCTTGCAGCAGCCCTTGAAATCACCAGGGCCTTTTCAGGGCTGAATCCTTCTGATCCTGTTAAATACGACTTTGTGCTTACCAGGTTCGGAATCCGGGATGAACTCACAAGAAAAGATGTTGTGAACTACCTGGTTTGAATTGATGAACTTACTGGGAAATATATCCGTGTTTTCCCGCTTTGAACTAAAGGCCGGGTTGCACTATTTAAAAACATACATAACTTTTAATTGATATGGAAAATCAATAACAATTTTCCAGGGGAACCTCGGCTTTCAATTCTTCTCCTCTCCTATAAAAGCCCTCCCAAAAGGTTCCCCTCTTTTTTGCCTGCTCAACCTTCTCTGCACCCATAGACCAGCAAATGCTCCCTGTAAGCTCCAAATCTCGGGGTGATCCCCACAGATTCTATTTTTTTGAGATTTTTCTTGAATAGTGCCTCTGCCTCTTCCGGCTGCAGGGAGGCAGACATTTTATAGGTCAGAAGACGGCTCTTGAAAGCGGGTGCCTCCTTTTCCCTGATCTCGCTTATGCCGAACTTACCTGGGTTTTCTGCAATGGGAGAACCTTCCATGAGCCTGAAGGTACCCTTTGACAGGGCATGGATAGCCTCTCTGTTCCTTTCCAGAAAAGAAAGGGTGGCCAAAAATTCCTCTTCTGACTCTCCCGGGAACCCGAACATGACAAACACCAGGTTCTTGATGCCGGCCTGGGCAGCCATTGTAATCACCCGGCGGACATCGTCAATTTCCGTGCCCTTGTTCATGACATCAAGGACCCTCTGACTGGCAGATTCCAAGCCCCAAAGCATGAGCCTGCATCCAGAATCGTGAATCAGTTCCAGGGTCTTTCTATCAAAGGCCCTGACAGGCTTTCCGTAAGCCGAATAACATATGTTCAGCCCTTCTTCCAGGATCCCTGCAGCCAGTCTTTTGAACCTGCCAGGAGGAATCATCTCATCAAAAAGATTAAAAAGACGCACATCATAACGATCCGACAGGACCTTGATGTCTTCTATCACCTTGTCAAGGGATCTCTGCCTGTATTTCTTATATGAACGGTGGTGCGTGCAGAAGGTGCATCTTCCCCATGGGCATCCCCTTGCAGTAAGAAGCGGCAGAATTTTTTCAGGGCACATGTATTGCTCCAGGGCAAAATCAGAAAAATCAGGACAGGGCAGCCTGTCCAGATCTTCAAGGACGGCAGGCGGATTGAATACTGTCATGCCCTCTTTGAGATAGGTCAGGTTTGGTATCTCCTCCTTGTTGGCAAGATCTGGATGTTTCATGACATGCAAAAGGGCCAGTTCTCCCTCTCCGGAAATGATGCCGTCAATAAATTTTCCAGCCTGGAATTCGTACCGACGGCCCTTTGCCTTCACAGTCACCGGGTCATGGAGCAACCGGTCATGACCGGGCTCCACCCCGAACTTTGCCCCGCCCAAAAATACCCTTACATTACGGGTTTCTTTTAGCCTTTCGGCAAGTAAAAGGGCCATGGGCATCTGGATGTCAAAGAGCACGGAAATCCCCACGATATCCGCAGAAGTCGACAGGGCCTCGGAATAAATTTCATTAAAGAATGCAGAAATGCCCGGGGGAACAGGTGCTCCAGCAAGACTCCTCAATGCCATTTCAGATATGAAGGTGTTGAAGATGGCCTCAAAACTCAGGAAAATGGTGGCCTGCATGTGGTACTCACCAACATTTTCATGGGCAGGTACGGTAGTACCCAGATAATGAAATGCCTTGTTTACCTTCTCGGCTGTTTCTGCATGGCCCCAGTTATAAAGCCTGAGCTTGATAGTTCCCTTTAGAAGCCACTCCATGGCAACATGAAAGTAGCGAAGATTCAAATCCAGGCATCTTATATGGGAGCCGGGCAGCTCCTGCTTCAGAAACGCCTGGAGAGATGCCGGGGCAAGAGGCGGAGACGTAGGCCTGATAAAGGGAGGGACAACAAGCAGCATACCGGGGCCCGGGCCCTCTTGCCCAGACGACTTTTGGCTGTTATGTCCTGAAGCCTGCCTACTAAACTTCAAAAACAGCCCCCAATCCGCCGTATAAAAACCTTCTGTCAAAGAAGCGGCGAAAGTATTCCAGGGCTGCTTCACCTGTGCAGTGTGAGGGTGCCACAAGTTCTATACCTGCTTCCTCAAGACCCTCTGCCGCTGCCCTGATGGCTTCCGGAGATGACCTGAACAGGTGAAAACCGCCTGTTACCAGGTACCTTGGGGCTGGAGCAGCCAGTACAAGGTTGACCACGCCTGGATGGGAACAGCCGGTCAGGATGACATGCCCGGACGAGGTTTCCAGTATGAGGGCCTGCTCAGGCAGGGGATGCACAAAGACACCGGAGGTCCGAACACCAGGTACCACCTGAACCGGCTCCCGGACCAGGAAGACCTCGGCCCCGCCTCCTTGGGCCCTAAAAACCAAATCATGATCAAGTTCAGGCGCATATATCGTGACTGCGGGATTCACGCTCAAAAAATCTGCCAGTCCACCGGTGTGGTCCCAGTGGTTGTGAGAGATTACTACCTTGGATATCTGGAAAGGAGAAATGTCAAGCCGCTTCATATTTTCAAGGAGTATTTCGCCCCGGGAGCCGGTATCAAACAGGACATGTTCCGCTCCTGTATCCACGACTGCTGCCATACCCCAGGCTCCAGCCAGGTCCCTTGAAAGATTAAAATTATTAAAGACTATGGTGACCTTCATAAGATCCCTTCCTCAAGCCGTGTCTTTATGCAGGTACAAGGGGTGCAGTCAATAAATGAATTCTACCACAATTTCAGATTTCAGGCTCGAGCTCAAAAAATTCTTTCTATATTGGAGATCTTGCAGCCAGGCTCATAAAGTGCAAAGGCGCGTTCTGTTTGGACTTTTCGCTAAAATTTCATGCAACCGGGACGATTTATTCGCTGTTTTTTTTGTCTGCGGGCCATCCCCCAAAGGAGGTCTGGACGCAAATTCACGCCACAACTATTTGAAATCGTGTTACCGCCAACTCCTCTGACCTCAAGCTGCATCATTCGGGTTTAAATGCCAGGTGCATTTGTAAACTGTCAGCAGGGAATGTATGGCAGGCAGTGCATGGACAGCTAATAAAACGAAAACAGGTCAGTTATCGTAGGATTTGTGCACTGTCTGCCTGAAACATTTAGGCTTGAAAACCGTAACAGGCTTGAAAACCAAAAGGGGGCATGTTAAAGAGGCACGAAAATTGGCATATACAAAAGTCTTCAGATGCTCATTATGAGCTT
>JALVJO010000101.1 GCA_027028245.1 Deltaproteobacteria bacterium | reverse complement strand
GGAAAGTTTCTCCAGCTGATGGATCTTCTGGGAGAAACGGTAGAGGGAGGCCACAAGGCCCTTGTGTTTTCCCAGTTTACCAGGATGCTCGGCATAATCAAAAGGGACCTTTTGGAAAGGGGGATCTCCTTTGAATATCTCGACGGCAGGACACCCCAGTCCAGGCGTGAAGAGAAGGTGATCAACTTCCAGGAAAACCAGGATGTAAAGCTCTTTCTCATAAGTCTCAGGGCCGGGGGGATCGGCCTGAATCTCACTGCAGCAGATTACGTATTCATAGTAGATCCGTGGTGGAATCCGGCAGTAGAACTCCAGGCAGTGGACAGGACTCACAGGATCGGTCAGACCAGGAAGGTGGTCACCTATCGCCTGATTTCCAAAAACACTGTGGAAGAAAAGGTGCTTAAGCTCCAGAAGAAGAAGCAGGAGATAGTCGGCTCCATCCTGAGCGGCAGCAGAAACATGCTTTCAAGCCTTACTGCAGAAGATCTTGAAATCCTCTTCTCATAACTGGGCAGATGGCAAAACTCCCCGTATACCTGGATACACTGCAGGAAGAAGGCGGACATCCCGGTGCCTTGGAGAATTCATCCAGCCTGGATGACTGGCTTTCAGATGTCTTTGCAAGACTTCTTCCCGGCAGCATTAAGGGACAAAACGTCCTTGTGAAACCAAACCTCCTGAAGGCCGGAGAAGAATTGTGCACAACCTCCCCTGACCTGATTACAGCAGTCTGCCGCCAGCTTCTTGATAAGGGTGCACGGGTTTGTGTTGCAGATTCGCCTGCATTCGGAAATGCCGAAAAGGTCCTGGAATTTCTAGGCATCCTGGAAACACTTCGAAAAAACGGTATCAAGGCCTGTTCCCTGAAAAGTCCTGTCTGCCGCCACCTGCCCTGCGGCATAAAAATCGGCATATCGAAAACTGCCCTGGAGGCCGATCTCGTACTGAACATCCCGAGATTCAAGGCCCACTGCCAGATGGGGGCAACCTGTGCAGTCAAGAATACCTTCGGCACGGTGGTAGGCTTCAGAAAGGCCCTTGCCCACATGATGCATGGACAAAATCCATCGGTTTTTGCCGACATGATCCTTGACATCTGCCAGGCACTTCCTCCCATGCTGAACGTTTCAGACGCACGTAAAATCATGCATAAAGGCGGGCCGTCAGGGGGCACTGCATTCCGGCTTGGAGTTATTGCAGCAGCAGCCAGCCCTGTTGCAGCAGATACCTGCATGTATCACCTTTTGAACCTTCTGCCCGAAAGGATCCCCCTGTGGAACCAGGCAAGGATCCGCGGGATTCCCGGTTCGAACATGGAAGACCTTTTCTTTCCCAGGAAAAACCCCCGGGACATCAGGCTGCCAGAGGGCATCATCATGCCCGAAGTTCTGGAACCTATCACGTTCAATCCCTTAAGATTCCTCAAGGGGCGGATAAAGTCCCTTTTGAAAAGGCTTTTTTGACCACTGCCCCGGGATGCCGGCATCTGGGGTCGTCTCCGGATTTTTAATAAACCCGGGTTATGCACTTCCAATGACGAACGTTTTTGCTGTTGGAACCTGTCACCATTTAGCTGAATATTTTCTGTCATTATATTAACAATAATCTGCTGAAATTATAAAAGAAATCATTTTGTTTGGCATTTGAAGTCATAATCCGGGATATTTGGCCTGGAGAGCACTCCCGGTTTGTTTCCCATTTGAGCCACAGGCAAGGAAGGGGTGTTTCTTGAAAGGTTTCACCACAAGGAAGCCAACTTTAACCTCACTCAAGCCGCTGAGATTGGCGATGTCTGTATTCGAGAAAAATTTGAAACCTGCACAGCGGCTTGGTGAACCTTGAAAGAAATACACCGATCCTTGCCCTTCTTCCTTCAGGGCCAAACCGGGAACCCCCCTTGGCTGAAAGATGGGTGCTGGAAATATCATGGAGTAAAGATTAGTATGTTTTGAGTATGTCCTTGGGATCGCAGGAATTTATGCCTGTCTTGGATAAAATATTGGAAGAAGCCTTGGGATTTTTTTCAACACCCTGCATGAAAGAATATTAGCGAGGATTAAGGCCATTGGCCTTGACTTCGTCCGGAGGCGCAGCTGCCTGGAGAAAAAACGGAGAAAAAATAAAAAATGTCTGTAATCCTACTTGGATACCACAATATGGGCTGCAGGGCTTTAAAGGTCCTGACCGAGCTCGGGATCGAGGTGCCGGCAGTCTTTACCCACAAGGACAGCAGCAATGAAAACGTGTGGTTCGATTCCCTGGCAGACTTGGCCAGGGCCAGCGGCATTTCGTGTTATTTCCCGGAAGATGTGAATCAGAAGGAGTGGGTGGATCTCATAAGATCTCTTGAACCTGACATCATCCTTTCATGCTACTTCAGGCAGATGATAAAGCAGGAGATACTGGATGCGCCCAGGATTGCAGCGGTAAATCTCCACGGTTCCCTACTCCCCAAATACAGGGGAAGGTGTCCTGTCAACTGGCAGCTGGTGTTCGGCGAGAAGAAAAGCGGCGTTACCCTTCACCACATGGTGCTCAAGGCAGATGCCGGGGATATTGTGGGCCAGAAGGCCGTGGACGTGGATGAAAGGGATACTGCCCTTAGCCTGTTCAAAAAACTCGAGGATGCCGCAGAGGAGGTCCTGAGGGAATACATCCCGAAACTGCTGGATGGAACAGCCCCCAGGATCAAGCAGGACCATTCCCAGGCAACCTATTTCGGGGGAAGAAGACCAGAGGATGGAAAGATCCAGTGGAACTGGGACGCACAGCGTATCTACAACCTGGTTCGGGCGGTTACCTGGCCTTATCCAGGTGCATTTGCCATGCTGGGAGACAAAAAAATCTATATCTGGGATGCCGAACCCCTGCCTGAAAGGGACCTGAACTGCCTTGCAGGAACCGTAATGCAGGATGGCAAGGATATCTTTGTACAAACCGGCGGGGGGTGTCTCAGGATTATTTCCGCGTCCCTGGAGCCAAGGCCCAGCGAAGAGGAAGCCCTGCCTGCTGAAATAAGAAAGGACGGCCTGGTGCTTGAATAAGATACCCAGGGCGTTTTCAGATGAAAGGACCATTTAAATGAAAATACTAGTACTCGGCGTAAACGGTTTTATAGGAAGTCATCTTGTAAGAAGAGCCATTGAAGAGACAGACTGGGAAATCTTCGGGATGGACCTTTCATCTGACAGGCTCGGTGACAGGGTAGATCATCCCAACGTGCATTTCCTGGAAGGGGACATATCCATAAACAAGGAATGGATAGAATATCACGTGAAAAAGTGCGATCTATGCCTGCCTCTTGTGGCCATTGCAACGCCTGCCACCTATGTAAAGGACCCGCTTGCCGTCTTTGAGCTGGACTTTGAACAGAACCTGCGTATAGTCCGCCAGTGCGCCCGATACGGTACCAGGGTGATTTTCCCCTCCACCAGCGAAGTTTACGGCATGTGCCAGGATGAAACATTCAACGAAAACACAAGTAATCTCATATACGGCCCCATAGAAAAACAGCGCTGGATTTACGCATGCGCCAAGCAGATGATGGACAGGGTAATATGGGCCATGGGCAAACACCAGGGCCTCCGTTTCACGTTGATAAGGCCATTCAACTGGATCGGCTCCGGCCTTGACAGCCTGGCAACCCCCAAAGAGGGCAGCTCCAGGGTTGTTACCCAGTTCCTGGGGCACATACTCAGGGGCGAGCCCATAACCCTGGTCGACGGCGGCAGGCAGCGCCGCTGCTTCACCTACGTGGATGACGGCCTTGACTGCCTCTTTTCCATAATTCGCAACGAAGGCGGCAAATGCGACGGCCAGATATTCAATATCGGAAACCCCTACAATGACTATTCCATAAGGGTTCTTGCCGAGACCATGGTGGAAGTCATAAAAGAATTCCCGGAACTTGCCCCCCTGGCAGAAAAGGTGGAATTCAGGGATATACCGGCCATTGATTACTACGGCCCGGATTACCAGGATGTCGGCTACAGGGTGCCCGATATCTCCAATGCACAAAATATTCTTGGCTGGAAGCCCAGGGTGGGCCTGAAAGACGCACTGAGAAAGACCATAGCATTCTACGTGGAATCAGGTGACATCGCAGTCCAGGAACTCGGCAGCCCTGAGGACATTTAGACAGAAGATATCTCCAAAGGGGCCTTCCATGCCCGGCCTTTTCCAGGCCGTTCAGATGACCTGTCTTGAGAAACATGGCCGATTTTTTTCAAAATAAAATACAGGGCCTGGATGGACCGTGGAATTTTCCTGCACTAAAGGCATCATCTCCTGCTGCATCTGTTTATCTTGTCACGATCTTTTTCATTTTTTCCCTGATCCCTGTGCTGCTGCACAGGGAGATCTACGGGTTTGAAACAAGGTCTGCACTCTTTGTCAGAGACATGCTTGAAGGCGGCAGCCTCCTGATCCCGCATCTTTACGGCAGACCCTACACCGACTACCCTCCCCTGTTCTTTATCCTGCAGTACCTGTTCTGCCTGCCTGAAGGGCAGATCTCCGCCCTTGCCGTTTCTGTACCAAGCATGCTGTCTGCAGCTGGCCTGATCATACTTTCCTGGCGGTTTGCCAGAAGACACCTGGGTACAGGAACAGGACTACTGTCTGCCCTCTGCCTGGCAGCCCTGCCGGAATTCTGGCTCAAGGCCGAAAAGGCCTCTTTGGACATGCTCCTGGCCCTTGAATGCAGCACAGCTCTTGTCTGCTTTTACCAGGCCGATGCAGCAGGCTCCAGGAAAAAATCAATTCTTTTCGCACTTTCCGGCTGCGCCGCTGCCCTGGCCGGGCTTTTTACAAAGGGGCCGGTCGGCCTCATGCTGCCCCTCTTCTCTTGGTTCCTCTACCTTGCAGCAGAAAAGAGATTTGGGGATATGCTGAAGATACTTCCGTGGTTTTCAGCAGTCTGTATACTGGGATTTGCTCTTGAAGCCCTTTTGTTCCTGCACCTAGGAGGGAAAAGCCTTCTTCATGCCGCTCTTTCAAACCAGCTTATATCCAGGCTGGAAGGCAGTGCCAACAAGCCCTTTTACTATTACCTTCAGTATCTCCTTATTGCCTTTCTACCCTGGCTTTTGTGGATGGCCCCCCAGTTTTTCGCTGATGGAGGCCCTCCGAAGGAACAATGCGGGGAAAAAAGCTGGTGGAAAAAACTCCTCCGGGAAAGGATTTTTGTCTTTCTCCTTTCCTGGACTGCAGGCATACTGATTCCGTTTTCCCTTGCTGCCAGCAGGCATGGAAGGTATCTGCTTCCTGCCTTTGTACCCCTTTCCATAATCACCGGCATGGTCCTGAACTGCCTTTCCCAAAGGATGCCCGAAAGGAGCCGCCAAACCGTCCTGAAGACCCTGGGCTGGATCACGGCCCTGGTGATGATGCTGATTCTCCTCCTCTTCTTCCTTGATCCTGCCTCCAGCGGACAGCACCCCTATTCATTGTCGGCCCTTTCGGCCGCAGCCCTTTCCCTGGCATTGTGGGCAAGATTCCTGGAAAAGGGAAAAAGACCCGTATTTCTCTTTTCGGTGCTCATGATTTATGCTGTCTCCTCCTTCTGTTTGCTGATAGAGCCTGGGATTTCCAGGAAAGAATCCGCCAGAAGCTTCACCTCCTGCACGGAAGCTGTCATGTCCCTGGACCAAAGGGTGGTACTCTTCAAGATGAAGCCTGATAAAAACGGACTCAAGTATGCACTCTACAGCAGGGCCTACCCGAAACGGCTCATTTTTGTCCAGGATATCCATAAACTTTCCGGCATCCCCCGCCCCTTCATCCTGGCCCTCTTCGAAAAAGACGCCCGGCACATGGAAAGTTTACCCGGGAAACTGTCTGCCTCACCCCTTTGCACCGGTTTTATCCACAGAAAAGAGGTGTTTTCCTTCAGGATTCAATAGTCAAAAAAATGACTAAACAGGGCAGCTCACTCTCTTTCCCCTCTATCATAAAAACTTCACTGACATTTTTTTATTGCATTATTTCAAGGCATTACAGGTCTTCTTCAGAATGGCACATGTGTTGCTCAAAAACAGTATCCACAAAATTATGACTAATCAACCCGGAGCACACCATGGCCAAAAAGAAAAAGGACCCAGCAAGCGATAACTCCAAGGAAACAGGAAAAAAAGGCGGATCAAAACTCCTTCTGATAATCATTGTCCTGCTCCTCCTGGTCATAGCGGGAGGGGCTGGCGCATTCTTTCTCCTTTACTCGGCTCCAAGCGATGAAGAGATCGCAAAGGAGATACAGAAGGATGAAACTCCCAAGGTATCTTCTTCAGAAGAGCCCCAGATCGGCATCACCATTGAGCTGAAACCCTTCATAGTGAACCTGGCAGACCCCAAGGCCAGCCACTTCCTGAAGGCTACCATCACACTGGAGGTAAAGGATGACAAGACCAAGGACCTGACTGAGAAGATGCTTCCCAAGATCAGGAACGACATCCTGCTCCTTCTCAGCAGCCAGACCCTGGAGGATGTCATATCCATTGAGGGAAAGGTCAGGCTCAGGGATGAAATAATAGCCCGGGTCAGCAGGATAATCGGGCGGGGAAGGCTCAAAAACGTGTATTTCAGCCAGTTCGTGGTCCAGTAGGAGAGAAAGCGACATGTCCCAGGTACTCAGCCAGGATGAAATCGATGCCCTGCTCGGCGGGCTGGATGACGTGGCCGAACCCGAAACCGAGGAAACCACGGCTGCAGACAGTCAGGACCAGGATATCATCCCCTATGATTTCGTGAATTCTGCGGCCATGTCCAGGGTGAAATTCCCGGGATTTGCCATAATCAATGAACACTTCAACAGGGGACTCAGGAGCACGCTTTCATCAATGCTGAGGGTCATGGTAGACAGCACCGTGGTTCCCATAGAGATCATCCCCTTCAAGGAATTCCTGAAAAGGGTCCCGGTTCCAAGCTCTCTGCACATCCTTAAGCTGGAACCCCTGAGAGGCCTTGCCATGATGGTTGTTGACTCGCAACTCGTCTTTTCCATTGTAGAGATATTTCTGGGCTCCACCTCCCTGGGGGCAAGCAGGGTTGAGGGGAGGGAATTCACCTCTATTGAACAGAGGCTTATCAAGCGCATAGTAAATTCCCTGCTGAAGGACTGGGCCAGGGCCTGGACGGCCATATTCCCGCTGGAGGTACATTACGTAAGAAACGAGATCAATCCCCAGTTTGCCAAGATTATTTCCGACGACGATGCTGTCATCGTCTGCAAATTCCAGCTGGACATAGAGGAGATGACAGGCGTTATATACATCTGCCTGCCGGTCAGCATCATCCAGCCCATAAAGAAGAAACTGCAGACATCCTTTCAGACAGAAGAATCCGAAGACCCTGCCTGGCGCCAGGCCCTGCTTAGGAACATCAGGGACATTCCAGTGGAGATAGAGGTACCCCTGGGAACTGCAGAGCTTACGGGAAGGGAGGTCCTGGGACTGGAGACAGGAGACATCATTCAGCTTGATACCAGGTTTGACGACATGCTCCTTGCCCTTATAAAAAACCAGCCCAAGTTCAGGGGGTTTCCGGGCATTTTCAAAGGTCAGAAGGCCTTCAAGGTAGAACAGGTACTCACCAACGATGATTGATTCATCTTCAGGGGACTAACATGCTTACACAGGAAGAATTAGACAAGTTGTTGAACGAAGAAGATGGCTCAGGCCATGCCGACAACTCCGCCGCACAGGAACAGGCCGGCTCTGAGCAGGCTTCGGAGAAGGAACTGAACCAGGATGAGCTGGATAATCTCATGGCGGCAGAAAGTGCAGAACCACAGCCTGAAGAAGGCGGGGCAAAGGAAACACCGCCTGACCAGGAGGACATAGACTGGTCAGACGCCTTCAAGGAGGCTGCAGAAGGCGGGGATGCCGCTGCTGCAAAGGCAGTCCAGGAAGGTTCGGTGGAGGAACAGCCCCAGGAGAGCAGCGCTCAGGTAAACAAGCCCGATTTTGGAGAACTGAAAGAGGATTCCTCTGACCCGGAGGGCGTCAGGCCCGAGCTTGATTTCCTCCTGGAGATCCCCCTTGATATCTCCGTGGAGCTCGGGCGCCGCTCCATGCGCATAAAAGACCTTCTGCAGCTCAGCCAGGGCTCGGTGGTGGAACTCAACAAGATGGCCGGAGAACCTGCAGATATCTATGTAAACAAGAAACTCATGGCAAAGGGGGAAGTGGTGGTAGTAAACGAAAAATTCGGAATCAAGCTTACCGAGATCATAAGCCCGGCAGAACGGGTCAAATCCCTGGGATAAAATGGATACTGCTTCTTTGATAATAAGGATGACAGGGGCACTTGCTCTGATCCTGGGACTCATGCTGACTGCGGCATTTCTTCTCAGAAAATGGGGAGGACTCACAGGCAGGGCCGGCAGCAGGTACATCGAGGTCATGGAAAACAGGCTGCTCCTTCCAAAACGCCATGTTTCTCTCATCAGGGTCGCAGGAACATATTTCCTGATAGGCTCCACGGAAAAGGGCATGAGCCTTCTTGGCAGGCTGGAAAAGGACGAGATGGAGGCCTTTGACAGGCTGATGGGTGAAAATGCCGCAGAGGCCGGAAAGAGCCGGGAAACTGCAGGATGAAGCGCTTTATTTTCATTTCAATATTAGTGCTTACGGCCCTGACCGTGCTTGGAGGAAATGCCCTGGCCGTTCAGCTTCCTTCCATCAACATAGGCCTTCAGAACACCGACGATCCCCAGAAGGTGGCTGCTGCCGTGGAGATCATCCTGCTGCTCACCGTCCTCTCCCTGGCACCTTCCATACTCCTGATGATGACATGCTTCACAAGACTCATAGTGGTATTCGGCTTTCTCAGGCAGGCCATCGGCACCCAGCAGATGCCGCCCAACCAGGTACTCATAGCACTTTCCCTGTTTCTGACCTTTTTTATAATGCAGCCGGTCTGGAGCCAGGCCGACAAGATGGCCATCCAGCCCTATCTGAATGAGGAGATAAATTTCAAACAGGCATGGCAGAACATCCAGGACCCTGTCAGGGATTTCATGTTCAGAAACACCAGGGAAGCAGATCTTGCGCTTTTTGCAGGCTTTGCCAGCATAAAGGACCCCAGGAATCAGGACGATATCCCCACAAACGTCTTGATACCCTCATTTATGATCAGTGAACTCAAGACCGCCTTTGAAATAGGCTTTGTCCTTTATATCCCATTTCTCATCATAGACATGGTGGTCTCGAGTGTGCTTCTTTCCATGGGAATGATGATGCTGCCGCCTGTGCTCATCTCCCTTCCCTTCAAGCTGTTGCTCTTCGTGCTGGTGGACGGCTGGCACCTGCTGACAGGCTCTCTTGTCCAGAGCTTCATGACAGGAGGATGACGATATGACACAAGACATGGTGGTGGGGATGGCGAGGAACGCTGTGGAACTTACCCTGATGATCAGCCTTCCCATGCTGGGGCTCGGTCTCATCGTGGGCCTTATGGTCAGTATCTTCCAGGCAGTCACCCAGATCCAGGAGATGACTCTGACCTTTGTTCCAAAGATCATAGCAGTGCTCATAGGCCTGCTCCTGGCCTTTCCGTGGATGATGAACAAGATGGTGGACTATACCAGGGACATCATCGTAAATATCCCGCTTTTCATACGCTGAAGAGCGCTCTGCCATGAACATGGAATTTCTAAGCTGGATCACCCTGAACTACAAGGTATTTCTCCTGGTTCTCCTCAGGGTCTCCACGCTGCTTTTCCTGATGCCGGTATTCGGCTCGCGCACGCTTCCCATGCCCCTTAAGGCTGCCATGTCCATGGTCCTGGCCCTTGTCCTCACCCCTGTAGTGCCTGTTTCTGCGGATTTTTTCCCGGAAAGTGCCGCAGGCATGCTACTGATGGCAGCTGGAGAGATCTTCATGTCCATGACCCTTGCCCTCTTTATCAGGATGGTCTTTGCAGGGCTCCAGATTGCAGGGCAGATGGTTGGAATTCAGATGGGACTCAGCGTTGCCAACGTCATGGATCCCCAGACAGGGGTACAGTCGGTAATAGTAGCCCAGTTCGCATATATGATTGCCCTTCTCCTTTTTCTTGCAGCAGACGGGCATCATGCCGTAATCAGGGTGCTCAAGGAAAGCTTTGAAATCATGCCTCCCGGCCACCTGATACTGTCAAAATCCCTCTACAATATGGTCATGCTCATGGCCGAAGAGATGTTCATCCTTTCCATAAAACTCATGGCACCTGTCATGGGCATACTTCTGCTGTCGCAGGTAGCCCTGGGAATTCTGGCAAAGCTTGTCCCCCAGATAAACATGCTGATAGTAAGCTTTAATCTCAATGTTGCCCTGGGACTTTTCTTTTTCGGCCTCACCCTCCAGTTTTTCTGGCCGGTACTGGGAAGATCGCTGGACAAGGCAGTCAAACTCATGCCCCTGGCACTAAAAGCCATGGGCAGCGGCTGAGGAACTGACAGATGGCAGAGGAATCCTTCCAGGAAAGGACTGAACAGGCAACCCCTAAGCGGAGGCAGGAGGCCCGGGAAAAGGGACAGGTTGCCAAGAGCAGGGAGCTTGCCTCTGTGGCAGTCCTTCTGTCAAGCCTTTTTACCCTGTACTGGGGAAGCAGTTTTTTCATGACCCGTCTCTGCGGGACCTTGAGCTATTACCTTGAACACCTGGGCAGCATCAAGGTGAGTTTCGAAAGCATGCAGCCCCTGGCGCTCCTGGGCATGAAGCAGTTTTTCATCCTCATGGCCCCTCTCTTTTTAGTTATCACCGTCATTGCCCTTCTTTCAAACTATCTCCAGGTGGGCACGCTCTTCACCTGGGAACCCATTATCCCGAAAATTTCCAAGATCAATCCCATGGAGGGCCTGAAAAGGCTCTTTTCCCTCCAGAGCCTGGTAGAATTTATCAAGTCCCTTTTCAAGCTCGTGATCGTCACCTGGATTGCCTGGAGCACGGTCCGGGACCAGATCCATCTCCTGCCGCCCCTGCTGGACCAGACCCCGTATCAGATAATTTCCTACATCGGCACGGTGAGCTTCAAGATATTCTGGAAATCCTGCCTGGCAATGATCCTTCTTTCCGTACTGGACTACATGTACCAGCGCTGGGAGTTTGAGAAAAACCTCAAGATGACAAAACAGGAAGTCAAGGAGGAATTCAAGCAAACCGAGGGAGATCCCCAGGTGAAGTCCAGGATCCGAAGCATCCAGCGCGAGCAGGCCAGAAAGAGGATGATGCAGGAAGTGCCTGAGGCGGATGTAGTCATTACCAACCCCACGCATCTGGCCGTGGCTCTGAAGTACGAGGCAGGCAGGATGCAGGCCCCATACGTTGTGGCCAAGGGTGCCGGGGTCCTGGCAGAGAAAATCAGGGAGATTGCCAGGGAACACGGCATACCCGTTGTGGAAAACAAGCCGGTGGCACAAAGCCTTTATAAACTAGTTGAGGTGGGACAAACCATACCTGAAACCCTGTTCCAGGCCGTTGCAGAAATCTTTGCATACGTATACCGGCTTAAGGGCAGGACGGCAAAACCCAGGGGTTAAGCGAATAGAGGAGCACCAGTATGACCGCAATAGATGCTGTTAGATCCGTGTGGACTGGAATCCAGGTAGACAGGAACAACCTTGTGGCCGCAGCCGGGGTCGTGGGAGTGCTGCTCATCATGATACTTCCCCTTCCGGCCCCGGCCCTGGACCTGTTCCTGGCCCTTAATATCACAATCTCTCTCCTGGTGTTCCTCCTTTCCATCTACGTGATAAAGCCCCTGGACTTTCCCATATTTCCCTCCCTTCTCCTGATTACCACCCTTTTCAGGCTCTCCCTGAACATAGCCTCCACCAGGCTGATACTCCTGCACGGCCACGAAGGGGTGGATGCGGCAGGCAAGATAATCATGGGCTTCGGCCACTTCGTTGTGGGAGGCAATTACGTGGTTGGAGGCATAGTTTTTTCCATCCTGGTCATCATAAACTTCGTGGTCATCACCAAGGGTTCCGGCCGCATAGCAGAGGTGGCTGCACGCTTTACCCTGGATGCCATGCCCGGCAAGCAGATGGCCATTGATGCCGACCTCAATGCAGGCCTCATTGATGAAAACGAGGCCAGGCGAAGAAGGGATGCCATAGCCAGGGAATCTGAATTCTACGGGGCCATGGATGGTGCAAGCAAGTTTGTCAGGGGCGAAGCCATAGCGGGTCTTGTGATAATGGCCATCAACGTCATAGGAGGTTTCGTTATTGGGGTTCTTCAGCAGGACATGCCTGTGGCAAGCGCGGCACAGAGCTACACGCTTCTTACCATAGGAGACGGCCTTGTATCCCAGATCCCGGCCCTGATCATTTCCACTGCAGCCGGAATCCTGGTCAGCCGTGCTGCCTCGAGCGCAAGCATGGGTACGGAATTCATAAAGCAGTTTGCCGTGCATCCTCAGGCTCTTGCGGTAACTGCCTGCATCGTTTTCATATTCGGCGTAATACCCGGCCTTCCCACCATCCCCTTTACCGTTCTCTCCCTGGGGATCGGCGCCCTGGCATACATTGCATTCAAGGAAGAGGCGAAAATGAAAAAGTCGGCCGAGACCCAGCGGACAGAGGCCGAGAAGGAGGAACAGCCGGAGCCGGGTACCCCGGAGGATGTGGAAAGGCTCCTGCAGCTTGACATTCTGGAGCTTGAGGTAGGCTACGGCCTTATACCCCTTGTGGACGAGGAACAGGGGGGAGATCTCCTTGAGCGCATCAAGTCCATCAGGAGGCAGTTTGCACAGGAGCTCGGGATCATAGTGCCTCCCCTGCACGTAAGGGACAACCTGCAGCTTCAGCCTGGCCAGTACAGGCTCCTGATTAAGGGTATCGACGCTGCCAAGGGCAGCCTCATGATCGGCCACCTGCTGGCCATGAACCCGGGAGACGCCAAGAAAGAGATAGACGGCATTCCAACCACCGAACCCGCCTTCGGGCTCCCTGCTGTCTGGATCAGGGAGGAACAGCGCGAGGAGGCCCAGCTTGCCGGCTACACAGTCGTTGACCTTTCCACGGTTATCGCCACCCATATTGCCGAGGTCATAAAGAAAAATGCCGCTGACCTCCTGGGACGGCAGGAGGTACAGCGTCTACTGGATGCCTTGGCGGCAACAAGCCCCAAGGCAGTGGAAGAGGTCACAAACGCCCTTCCCCTGGGAATTATCCAGAAGGTGCTCCAGAACCTTGTCAGGGAAAATGTGTCCATCAGGGATCTTCTGACCATCTCCGAAGCCCTTGCCGATTACGCTGAGATGACAAAGGACCCGGAGATACTGACTGAATACGTCAGACAGAGACTTGGACGGGCCATAGTAAGGCCCTTCCTGGACGAAGAAGACACCCTCCATGTCATCACCCTGGAAAGCTCCATAGAAGACCAGATCAGAAACAGCCTGCAGCAGACAGAACACGGCGTATTCCTGAGCCTGGATCCGGGAACGGCGCAAAATATCGTCTCTGCCGTAAAGGATGTTGTGGAAGAGGCAGCCGGCAGGGGATATCAGCCGGTGATACTCACAAACCCGGTGGTGAGAAGGCATCTCAGGAGGCTGATAGAAAAATTCGTACCCGAGGCTGCTGTACTTTCCCACTCAGAAGTGCCGAGCAGCATACGGCTTGAGTCGGTAGGCATGGTATCACTGAAATAAGGCTGGAGAGAGACATGCATCTTAGAAGATTCACTGCAGAAAATATCTCTAAGGCACTGGAAATGGTCAAGGCTGAACTTGGAAGCGAGGCCGTTATCCTGAGCACAGAAAAAAAGAGGAAAAAGGACCCTGAATCAAGGGGCTTTGTCAGCTATACAGAGGTGGTGGCAGCCGTGGACCGGGAAGAGGAAACATCAAGTTCCCGGATATCCCCTGCCAAGTCCGACGCTGAAGCGGCGAAGGTCCAGCCACCACCTCAGCCTTTATCCCTTGAAAAACTCTCTGAAGAAGTAAGTGAAATAAAAAAGGCCCTTTCCAACATGACAATGCTCCTGGAAAAAGTCCTGGAACAAGGCGGCAGCACCAGGGACCTTCCTGGACCTGAGCCGGCCGGGATGAAAAAAGGCCCGGCAGTCCAAGAAATGCTTTCAGGTCTTGGTATTGATCCGGCAACTGCAAGCTCCCTGTCAAAAACCATCCTTTCATCCTTCAGCCATCACCAAATAACCAGGGACCAGATAATTTCATGGCTCAGCAACTACCTTATGAAACATTTTCGACCAGGTCCTGCTGCTGAAAATTCCCGTACCCCTGTCTGGTGGGCCTTCATAGGTCCTACAGGTGTCGGAAAAACAACAACCCTTGCCAAAATTGCTGCACGGCTGAAGTTTCTCAAAAAAAAGACAGGCCTGCTTGTCAGTGTTGATTCCTACAGGCTGGGAGCAGAACACCAGCTAAGGAAGTATGCACAGCTTATGGACCTTCCCCTGGAGACGGCGCGGACCACCAAGGAGCTCCTTAGAATCTTCAGCATACACAGGGACAAGGATTTTATACTGGTGGATACAACCGGGCGAAATCCTTTCTCTTCTGCCCACGAGACCGAGCTACGCAGACTCTTTGACGCCGTGCCGGGACTTATGGCACAGGTCATGCTTTGTTCAACCTATAAGAGAGAGGACCTGATGGAATCCATAGATTTTTACAAGACATTTCCAGCAGGAGGCTGGACCCTGACAAAGACCGATGAAACAAGATTTCCGGCTTCAGCCTTTTTTGCCGTGGTCCAGGCCGGTCTTTCGCTCTCCTACATGACAAACGGCCAGCGGGTACCGGAGGATATCCAGGTGCCCAGGGCAGAAAAACTCTGCAGTACCCTGTTTGCTGAACCGGAATCTGTACCCAGTGCCGGCCGCCAGACTCCGGGACATCTGAATGCTAATGTGTGTTGACGTGGACAAGACATGAATCAGGCAGCTACATTGAAAGAGTGGAAGGATTACAGCGGCGCCGAGACTGGTATTTCAGACCGGGGCAGTACTGCCCGGGATACCTCGTACCGGGTCCCCAAGGTACTGTGTTTCAGCAGCGGCAAGGGAGGAGTTGGCAAAACCAGCATTGTCACCAACCTGGCCCTTGCGGTGTCGCGAAAGGGCAAGAATGTCCTGATACTTGATGCCGATCTCGGCCTTGCAAACGTGGACGTGATGCTCGGGATTACCCCTAAGTATTCCATTCAGCACGTTTTTTCCGGGGAGAAAAGCCTGTCAGACGTGATCCTGGACGGCCCCGAGGGCATCAAGCTGCTTCCTGCAAGCTCGGGCATACAGGAGATGTGCCTTCTTGATGAGAGCGAAAAGCTCTTTCTGCTAAACGAATTCGACAGCCTGGATGAGCCCATTGACGTGATGCTCATCGACAATGCTGCTGGAATTTCTGACACCGTCATGTATTTCAACATGGCGTCTGAAGAAAGAGTTGTAATTTTGACACCTGAACCCACATCCATTACCGATGCCTATGCACTCATCAAGGTGTTGTCCCAAGGGTACAGGGTCAATGAATTTTCCATCATAGTAAACTGGACAAACAGCAAAAAAGAGGCCCAGAACGTCTTCAGGCAACTTACTTCGGTAGCTGACAGGTTCCTGGGTTTTCTTTCCTTCAATTTCCTCGGCTATATCCCCAGGGATCTGTGCATCCCGAAATCTGTCCGCCAGCAGAAGACCGCCCTTGAAATCTTCCCGGCCTGCAGGGCAAGCCAGGAGTTTGAGCGGATTGCCGAGGAAGTCCTGAAGCAAAAGGGCAAGAGAAACGACGGAAACATAAAATTTTTCTGGCAAGACCTGTTGAGGCTTTGAAAGACATGGCAAGAACAAGCGCTGCACCCAAACTGAAAGACTATACCGAGGAATTTTTTGGCCAGGGGGCCACGCTCACTCCAGACAAGCGGGAAGAGCTCATTGTAAAATATTCACCCCTTGTCAATTACGTAGCCAGCCGGCTGGCAGGAAGGCTGCCGCCCCATATCCTGCCGGAAGACCTGATCGGCCCGGGCATAATAGGGCTTATAGATGCCATTGAAAAATTTGATCCTGCCAAAAAGATCAAGTTCAAGACCTATGCAGAATTCAGGATAAGGGGTGCCATGCTGGATGAACTCCGTCATCTTGACTGGGTGCCCAGATCGGTCCGCAAAAAGGCCACCGAACTTGAAAAGGTAGTGGAAAGACTGGAGAAAAAGCTGGAAAGGGTGCCGGAAGACGAAGAAATTGCAAAGGAAATGGGGATCAGCCTGCAGCAGTATTACAAACTCCTGGACAAGACCAGGGGGGTCACTTTTCTGGATATCGAGGCCATAAGAAGGAGGATGCCCGATGCCAACGACGAGGACCTTTTCGACCTCATAGCAGATGACGGCGAAAGCGATCCCTTCGAACAGCTCAACTTGTCTCAGGTCAAGGAAATCATGATAGAGGGGATTAAAACCCTGCCGGAAAAGGAAAAACTGGTGGTTTCCCTGTATTACTTCGAGGACCTGACCATGAAGGAGATAGGTGAGATCATGGGCTACACCGAAAGCCGGATTTCCCAGATGCATACAAAGGCCATCATCAGGATAAGGTCCTATCTTTCCGAGGGCTTTTCTCAAGCTGAACTTGCTGAATTCAAGGAACTTTTTTAAGAGCAGGCACCTTTATCCGGAAGTCTTAATGAAAGAAGGCAGAAAGTACGATTAAGAGATTAACCACTACTTCCAGGAGGACATAAATGGCTATTGACTATAACATGACTGTAATGATCGTGGATGATTTTGCCACCATGCGCAGAATCGTGAAAAATATTCTCACACAGCTTGGATTCAAAAACTTCGTGGAGGCCGACGACGGCTCGGTTGCCTGGGAAATGCTTCAGAAAGAACCGGTGGATTTCATCGTTTCCGACTGGAACATGCCCAAGATGACCGGCATCGAACTGCTTAAAAAGGTCAGGGCCGATGACAAGCTCCAGCAAACACCCTTTCTGATGGTTACTGCTGAGGCCCAGAAGGAAAACATCATTGAAGCCGTAAAGGCCAAGGTAAGCAACTACATAGTAAAGCCCTTTACCCCTGAAACACTGGGTGAAAAGATAGAAAAGATCTTTGAATAAGAATTGAGAAATGGGCGAACCGGCCGCTGACAAGACAGCCGCCATCTCTGAATCCCTGGAGGAGATCAACCAGCAGATGGAAGAGCTGAATATTTCTGAAGATGCCCGGGATTCAGGCGCTGAGACCGCAGCACAGGATGCACCAGCCGGCCGGGACGATCTGAGCCTGAATGCTGAAAGCCCCCCGGATGCCGAAAGCCTTCAGAACATGGCATCAAACGAGACGGCTTCTGTTCAGGAGAAAGGGCCCGAAGGATCAACCCCGGAACAGGGTGCAGACTCTGCCCCCCCGGGCAGCAGCATGGATGATGACGAAACGGGAATAGATCTTGGAGACGATGAGCTCTGGGAAGACGACGACATAGAAGAAATCCCCCTTTTCGAGGAAGAATTCCTGGAACAGGAGCTGGAACCGGAAGCAGAAAGCAAAACAGAAGAAACAGGCCAGCCCCTGGAAAAAAAGGCCTCGAAGAAGGAAAAGGAAGAAAAACCTGAAACCCCGTCGGAAGAAAATGCCCAGGAAGAGAACTCCGGGGAAAGTGCAGCTGAAGAGGGACCAGAAGATACAGGCAGTTCAGAGGTAGAGGCCGCTGAGGACGAAACCTCCCAGGAATCCCGGGAGGGTTCGGATGAACAACCCCCGGAAGAAAACCGGGAAGTATCAGCACCTGAAGGCGCCGGTATAAAGGGCTTGATCCCCTGGATTGTCACCGGCCTTTCAGCAGGCCTGTGTGTTGCTGCCGTATTTACCATCTGGCTCATGGCATCCAGTGCGGACAAAAGGCCGGCAAATCCCGCACCTGTTTCTTCGAAAAACCAGCAAAAAACCATGCAGGTCCCGGCCGAGTCTGCGCTGAAACTTGCCAAAAGCCCGGCAAGGGGCACTGCCCAGGCCATAGATCTTGCGCCCTTTCTGATTCCCGCCCAGAAATCAGGAGATCTCGTCTTTTTCAAGCTGCGGATTGAGCTCATAGTCCCTGATGCTACAACCAAGCAGGAACTTCTGAAAAGAGAGGCCTGGGTAAGGGACATTATCTACCAGGAGCTGAAGGGCATAAACATATCAAGAGGCGTCAAGGGAGACCTGCTTACAAGATACCGCCGTCCCCTGCTGGACAGGCTGAACAAGGAACTTGCCCCCCTCCGCCTGGAGGATATCAGGCTCATGGGGTTTCTCCTTAGGTAGAAGGCAGGGGGGAAACAGCATCATGCCGGACGACTTTGTAAATGAAATATATCCCCTGAACCAGATCCGGCCGGTCAGTCCTCACCCCTCAAGCGTCAGGGAGGAAAGAAGAAGACAAAAGCGCCGGGAACAAAAGGACCGGAAAAAACCCAGGAATCTCACGGACAGGGTAAGCCTTGGAACCGGCACAGCCGATGAAGAGCACCAGGAAGCTAACTCGCCGCAAAAACCCTCTTTCCAGGGCACTGGAAAAAAATCCATAGATGTTACAGTATGATGCCTAAGTCCTGCAATTGGCAAGTTTGCCCAAGATGCGAGGCGCGAGGGGCGCAGTCGTACTTGTGTACTTCAAACCCTGAGTAACAAAGCAGATTGAGAGAAATTGCCAATCCCGAAGGGCGGCAGAAGGGGACGAAAAAACAAAGTAGAACATTCACGTCAGACGTGAATTTTATTGATGTGCTTTTTAAAAGCTAAGTATTTATAAAAATACAAAAAAACCATTTGTCTCCTTTTGCCGTGCAGTACTTAGGTGAACTGATCAGGCCTTCCTTCGGCCTGTCATCTCCAAAAAGGTCAGGGCATCCCTGGCAGCACTTCCGTCATCGGTATTGTCAAAATAGAAAAATGTTTCCCTGCCGGATGATCTTACAAGTTCAAGCCATTTCTCGAGCCTTTCCCTGCCGTAAAGCCCGCGGTAAAGCTCGCTGTGCCCGTGAAGCCTTACGTAGGTGAAATCGGCGGTAAAGGCCTCGAGCATGGGATATCTGCCGGCGGTCTCGCTGATGGTCCAGGCTATGTTCCGCGCCTCAAGAAGTGCCAGGACCCCTGGAGTGAACCAGGTCTTATGCCTCGCCTCAAGGGCTATCCTGATCCCCCTGGGCAGCAGGTCGAGGAAATCCAGGAATATCTTTTCGTCATATTTGAGGCTTGGAGGAAGCTGAAAAAGCACCACCCCCAGCTTTTCACCAAGAAGCCCAGCCCTCTGAAAAAACATATCCACGGACTCCTTTTCAACCTTAAGCCGCCTGATATGGGTAATAAACCTGGAAGCCTTGACAGACCATAGGAAATTTTCAGGCGTGCGCTCATGCCAGCCGAGCCAGGTCTTTTCCGGAAAACTCCTGTAAAATGAGGCATTCAGCTCCACGGTATCGAAAAAGGTGCAGTAGGTCTCAAGATACCTGCGCTTAGGGGTCTCGGGCTGGTAGATTGTCCCGATAAAGCTTTCATAGTTCCATCCGCTGGTGCCAACATGTATCTTCTGCCTGATCTTTTCCATGTGCCGATTCTATATCAAGTTTTTCCCTGAGGAAAGAAACCCCTGGCCGCTGCAAAGCAGTCGGGCAATTGGTCCCAAGGACAACCCTTTGGCAGCATTCCCGGTTTGTCCCTGGAGGAGGAATGGCAAGGAAGGTGCATTTCTTTCAAGGTTCACCAAGCCGCTGTGCAGGTTTCAAATTCTTCTCGAATAAAGACATTGCCAATCTCACCGGCTTGACTGCGGCTGAAGTTGGCTTCCTTGTGGTGAAACCTTTCAAGAAACACCCCTTCCCTGCCTGTGGCATAAATGGAGGCGAAACGGAAAATGCTCCCTACCCTTTCCGGCGGACTATTGGCCAAAACAGACCAGGTGATCCGCTGAAACCATTTAGCCGGTTTGCTGTCAGGAGGCCTTGTTATCCTGGTGCTGAAGCAGCAAGATTTCTCCGGGATGACTGCTTACTCTCTGAAAAGATTGTGGAATCTGATTGACAGGAATTGCCGGAAGAACAAATACCCTGCTCAGGCCCTTTCCCAGGCTGCATAAAGCCTCTTTGTATGCTTGTTGAACTCAAGCCCTACCAAAAAGCAGGAACGGTCTGCATATTTTCTGTGATAACCACGATCCCTTATCTGCCTGAGGGCCTTGTTTTCCTTCTTGGTTACCACCTTGAGCTCAAGGATTACCACTGGAGAATCCCTGTGATAGATCTCAGGGAGCCTGATGCTTAAATCCATCCTGCCCCTGTCCATGATGTCTTCTGCTGTCACTTCAAGGCCTGCTCCCATGAGAAAGGCGTACAGCACCGACTTGTAATAGTCTTCATATCTTGCAAGATCCACTGTGGAATAGGGAATCCCTGCAAAAAGGGCCTCTATTATCCTTATAAACCCCTCAATATCCTCTTCTCTTAAGGCCTTCCAAAGGGCCCTTCTTCTTCCTATCTCCTTTTTCTTGTCCCCTGCCTTTAAGTAACTGAAAAGAAGCTCCCTGTTGAGGCTCTGTCTCACCTCATAGTTTGGAAGTTCGAGGGTGTAGTAAAGCTCCCCTGCCTCTTCCATCTCTTCCCTAATTGTCAGATAGCCTGTCTGAAACAACAGCGTCTCTATGGGCATGGTATAGCAGTCAAATGCATCAAGTAGGTCTGCCGACAGCTCTGTATTTTCTATCCCCGGGATATCGGGCTCTTCTTCCCTCTCTTCCAGGACCTTTATGAGAAAAGACGGCGTGCCTGTCCGGAACCAGTAGTTCTGGTACTTCTTTGATTTCAGGAATTGCAGGATGTCAAAGGGATTATAGACACGCTCTTCCCCCAAAAAGTTGTAGCCGTTGTACCAGTAGCGCATCTCATCAAGATTTACTCCCTCAAGGTAGCCTGAAAAATTCTCCCTGATCTCCTTTTCTGTATAGCCAAGAAGTGTTCCAAAGGCGGGGTAAAGGGAGATGTCTTCAAGGTTGTTCAGGCCTGAAAACAGGCTTACCCTTGAAAACTTGCTAACTCCTGTCATGAAGAAAAACCTTATGTGCTCGTCAAGACCCTTAAAGACCTCGTAGAAGCTCCTGAGGTAATCCCTGATCTCAACTGCATATTCCGGCCTCTCAATGTTGTCTATGATGGGTTTATCGTATTCGTCTATAAGGATGACCACCTGCTGACCCCTTTTCTTGGATATCTCTACTACAAGGTTCAACATAAGGTCATTGGGAGAAAGGCCTTCATCAAACCCATCCAGGTGCCCATATCTTTCATAAATATTTTTAAATAGATTCCCAAGACTCCTTGAAAAGGCCTCGATCTCCCTGTTTACCAGACCTCCCATGTCAATCTTTATGACAGGAAAGCTCTCTTCCCACCTCCACCTGTCCTCCAACCAGAGCCCTTCAAAAAGCCCCTTCCTTGCCTCAAAGAGATGCCTCAGGGTATCCACAAGAAGGGATTTCCCAAATCTCCTCGGCCTTGAGAAAAAGAGGTATTTCCCCCCATTGACAAGCTCGTATACAGTCTTGGTCTTATCCACATAAACATAGTCTTTCCTGATCTCTTTAAAGGACTGTATGCCTATGGGGAGTCTGTTCATAATAGAAGGCCTCCTTTTACATCACGTTCTTAATACATAAGGAGAGTATTCCCAGTTTGTCCCACATTTGAACCACTGGAAAGGAAGGGGTATTTCTTGAAAGGTTTCACCACAAGGAAGCCAACTTCAGCTGCAGCCAAGCCGATAAGATTGGCGATGTCTGTATTCGAGAAGAATTTGAAATCTGCACAGCGGCTTGGTGAACCTTGAAAGAAATGCACCTTCCTGCCCTTCTTCGTCCAGGGACAAACTGGGAATGCTTACATCATAAGGCAAGGAGCCTAAAAAGCCAAAATTATTTGCTCCAAAAATTAAACCCGGATTATGCAGCTGGTAAGTTTGCCGAAGGTGCAAGGAGACGTACTATGGTACTTCAAATGCCCGACCCCGCGGAATCGCCGGCCGAACTCATGGGAATAAGGACCATTAAAGATATTTGACCATCCGTCCGATAATAATTCTGAATTATTAAAACAGCATCGGAAGTTATCCGAGAGTGCAATTTTCTGCTGACAAAGGCAATGGCCGGTATAACCTCTCATGCTTACAACTGCCCGATATTCCGCGCATAAAAGGGTGACAGCCCATGGGTAAACAAGTTAAGCTCCGCGAAGAAATCCTGGAAGAATTAAAACCCTTCGGGATTACCGGAAAAGACGTCTACTTCATCGATTATATCCCGTTGATTGAAATGATCTGGGCTGACGGACTGCCCCAACAGGGTGAAATTGATATTTTTTATGATTTTGTTGAGAAGCACGTGAATCATCTCAACAAAATGGCAGGATACGAGGCATTTAAACTGGAAGATGCCCGGAAATTCATTGCTCCCATGCTGAAACAGCGGCCTTCTCCGGAAATGCTGAAGACGCTTCGCAGACTTGCCGCACAGGCAGGAATGTACCAGGACGACGACAGAAAAAGGGATCAGTTTGAGAGATCTCTGCTGACCATCTGTCTTGATATTGCCGCAAGCTCTGTCACCAGATACCCTTTCGGTCTTCATGAACGGTTTAATACAGATGAAAAGCGCTGCTTTTTTGAAATCCTGGATACATTTGAAAACAGAAAAGCAGCAGAAATCGGGTGACTAATCTCAAAAAGGCAGTTGGTAATTTCTCCTTTTACATTTGCGGGGCTCGAGCCTGAACCGTGGTCGTGCCTCCCAATGTATCTTTCAGCTGGACGCTCACCGATCGTGACGGCTTGGCCGAGCTCATGCCGAAGAAAAAGGAAGACAGGCCTCTGCCCGGGCTGGAGCCTGCACAGAGCCCTTGCTGGAAAGTAAAGGTGACTATCCTGTTGTCTTGGGAAGCGGAAGAAAGACCTACGGAACCCAGTCCACCGGCTGTAACAACGAAGACATCATCCTGAATGCCGTCATCATTATAGTCCCGCCTTGCAATGGGGCCGAAATCGATCTTCATTTCTCTTATACAGGGAATAGCTGTAATGCCGACCAAGTCGGTGAGATCAAGCCTGTACAAATAAGCATACAAACCCTCTGCCGGTGTTCCCTGCTGACCTCGAGGAAGGAGGCGTGACTGAAGAAATGCACGCCCGGTGGAAGGGCCCACTACAAATTCATCCACTTCGTCTTGGACGGTAACTCTGCAGTCCGTATCAAATACACACCAGACATCTGGTGCTCGAACATCGACAACGGCAAGGCTCCTGACACAGCCCGAGCACATCCCTGTCAAAATAATGGAAATTACAAGAATTATGTTCCTATGATATGCCTTCATTTAATTCCCTCCTTTATTGTTCCGTCTGGTCTCTGTTTAAAATAATTCCTAGGATGAAAGGGACGCTCTTGTTCCGAAGCGAATCTTGCATCCATTATTTCCAGAAGATAAACCGACCTGTTTAAAAAAGATCGAGTTTCCCATCCCTGAAAACCACGCCGCTTCTGCACCAGCGTACACAGCTCTCCCGTCTGCAAACCGAGCAAAAAGTTATTCTGCTGCCGATACTTCCAATCATGCCGCCCTTGACATCCCGGCCGTGACAACCGAGGAGAATTTTTTTCGGCCTCTAATTAAAGGCAATCCCCAATAGACGGAAAGAGAATGCCTTGATCTTTTCTTTCCTTATTTTCGATTTAACGGCGGCTTGTGAAATTGCCTTTTCCCGTCTTTCCCTGTCACATGAAACACTATGCTGTCGGACAAGGTTATCTTTGAAGTTGTCTTCTTCCCTGTTTTTATCCGCCTAAAGGGCGGCCCGGGCATATCCAGAATAAAATAGAACTGGTAATCGCCTTCCTTGACAAACCGCGGCGGCCTGGGCAGGTCAACGGGAAGGATATCCCTTAAAGGGCCCTTGTAATAGACAGCCTTCTCTTTAGTCCAGCCTTTTCCTGACAGGAAATAAGTCCCCATGGGCGAATTCATAACGATCCACAAGGTGCTCTTTTTGCCCTTGTCGTCATTGGCGGCCAGAGAGATGGTAAGACTTGCCCTTGCAAATGGCTTCTTTATAAAGGGTCCCTCCTTGCCGTGACTTCTGATATCCAGACCGGCAGGCATTCTTCTCCTGGGAACCCCTCCCCTGCCGGGATAGTACTCATCTGCCCCAATATCAGGGATACCTCCGTTAACCCTGCCGTCTCCTTCAAAATCGGTTGCCGGCAGACCCGGGGGATCAGGTACGATATTTCGGCCGGCATTTATCATGGGTGAGCCGTGGGCCAAATGAAAGTTGCCGGCAGCCGAATTCACAAACCTAGGATCTGTGTTCAAATTTTGGGCTGACTCGGTCATGGTCCCGAGGACATGAGAAAAATTGTTGTTATAGGCATAGACCTTGACGCGCCACCCTTCCCCAATAGCAGGATCCTCCCAGAAATAAAGATCAGCGCTGCCTTCACTGCCGGTTGCGGTGTTGGCATAGATGATATTATTATAAAGGTTGATGGTACCGCCCAGGCTGGGGATATCTGAAAAATGGACTCCGCCGCCCTCACTGGCAATGTTGCCGTAAATCGTGTTGTTGATCAACTGGGCTGTTGTTCCGCAGCTGTGGCAGATATACATGCCGCCGCCTTCAGAAGAATTGCCCTCAGCGACGTTGGCGGCGACGATATTGTTTATGACCGTAACGCCGTTCCAGGCATTCCAGACATGTACTCCTCCACCGCGACTATTTATCTCTTCCACTGGATGATCATGAGAACCAGTATGGACCAGCCGTTCGCGGACAGTGTTGTTCAGGATCTGGTTGTTTTCCAGCAACAGATTAAAGGCACCGGAAACATGTAAACCGCCGCCGTGGCCGCTGCCTGAAGAATTGTTCCTAATAATGGAGTCCTTTACAACAACAGAATAATAATCAGCGGCGATATACAGCCCGGCAGTATCATATGTACTTTCACCGTTTTGAAAGGTTATGCCTGAAACAACAATCTCCGGCCGATCAAACTCCGGATCCGAAACTGTTTCATAGGGCAGGTCAGTGTAGCTGGGATGAAGACTTCTATCCAAAATTTGCAGACAATAACACCTGCCGTGGGCATCAATAACAACATCTGATGCAGTTGTTCCAGGCTCACCCATGATGGTCAGCGAGTCGCCTCCGGCTGAAGTAGTAAAACAGCCGCTAGGGGGTCGATGGGGAAAATTATGAGAGTAAGTCCCGGCAGCCAGGTAAACAACATCGTCTTCTCCGTTTGACGGAACTTCATCCAACAGCACTGACCACAGTTCATTCCCATTAGTTACATGGAATTCTGCGGCTGAACTTCTGGATGTCGGACTGATAAACACGTACATTGCAGCAATGATCATCAGCACTGCCAGTTGAGTTCTTTTCATTTCAGACCTCCCTTTCCCGGATTCGAAAAGAGTATGTGCCTTATTTTTTTGTGTACCTTGCACTAACCTATAAATACCGCGTTTCTGGCGCTGCAGATCACCTCACCTTACCGCAGATCTCTTGTAATGCTGGATGCGAAATAATCTGCCCATACTTAGTTCATGCCACCATTAAAAGGACTATCGCCCAGAATCACACCAGGGAGATGGTAGATTCTTTCAACCACCCTGTGCCTGAACTCATGATAGATACTGTCAGCGCCGAGAGCGAAGTCGAAACACCCGGGCGGACCGCCACGACGCGAAAGCCTTGAGCTGCCCGCTCCCTGGCTACTGAAGGACTCAGTGAAAAACCAGCAGCCCTTCCACCCTCGGCACCAGGGGATAATTGTGCCTGAGCCAGCCGGAAAAATCCGCTCCTTCAAATCTCCTGAAGAATCCAGTGGCAAAGACCCTTTGCAGGAAAATCGGATCAGATTCCTGACCTATGCGGGCGACCGCGCCATATTCAGAAGGGTCATTCTCGAACATGCAGCTCTCCTCGGGCGTTTCCCACGGATAAGGACAGTCAAGCCCTCCAAGGCCACACTGCAGGGCTGAATAACTCCAGAACACATCAGGAATACCCTGATTGTCATGCATAAAGAGCACAACCATGCCGGAACGACCGTCCCTGCCGTTAAGAACCAGGGTCATCCTAGTGCGGATGATGTCATTTTCCCCGCCGCAGACCTCCACAAATTCAGCTCCCCTGTAGTCAAGGGTCACATACCAGAAACCGATCTGATCAAGCCCCTCGTTCAGGATCTCTCCTGTGAACCTGGTGCCGTATCTTACGTCTCCAAAATCAGTACCCTTTGAGATCTCAATACCCTTCATCAGGAGTTCTGCTGAAGATGCATACAGGCTGAGGGGAACCAGCAGGAGAAATAAAAGTACCACTGCTGTCAGGCTGAGCTTTTTCATGGCAAATCCTCCTTCCTGAGGGTGCAGATCCGGCCCACTTCATTATGATAAAAAATAGTCTATTTGAAAATATTTTAGCAGAAGCAAGATATGTGTCAAGAAGGACCGGGATTCGGCAGGTCGTCTACTTCCCTGATCCTGCAGCCGGGCCATGCGGCAGGAGAACCTCAAACACAGCCCCGTCTTCCGAGCTGTGAAACAGGCATGTTCCTCCCTGGAGCTCGGCCAGCATCTTTACGATGGCAAGGCCCAGGCCCCAGCCCCCTGTTTTGTTTCCCGGAGCCTTTTGAAAGCGTTCAAAGAGTCTCTGGATATTTTCAGGATCGATTCCCTGCCCGTCATCTTTCACCACTATAGATACCATCTCTGCCTTTTCTGTGGCATCTATCTCTATGGTGGACACATTTGCGCCGTGGACAATGGAATTCTTGACCAGGTTGGTGAGAATCTGTCTGAGCCTTATGGGATCTGCCCAGGCCTCAAGCCCCTTTCCGTCTGCCACAAGCACGATGCCTTTCTGCCGGGCTACCGGGCTGAAGGTATTGACAAGAGAATCAAACATATCGTCAAGGACCACCATGGACGGATTTATGGAGATTTCAGCAATCCTGGCCGAAGCCATGGTCAAGAGGTCATCAACGAGGGCCTGTATGTAAATGCACTGGGCCAGCATGTCGGTCTGGATCTCCTGTCTCTTTTCAGGCTCCAAGGAATCTCCGTACACGTTCAGGTTCTCTGCATTGGCCCTTAAAATGGAAATAGGCGTGTTGATATCATGGGCGAGCTGGGCAAGCAGGGCCTTTTCTTCCCTTGCCATCCTGGCCGTTTCCCTTTCGTATTCGCATATCTGCTCAGCCATGGAGTTGAAGCCTGCAAACACCTCGTCAAACTCATCTGCCTTTTCAGCTCCGGTCTCGAGACGAACTTCCCTTTCTCCTGAACCGAATCTTGAAATAGATGCCTGAAGTTCCTCCATGCGGCGGAGAATGGGAACCACAAGAAGCCTTGACATAAGCAGTACCACGGCAATAACCGAGGAGATGAGCAGGGCTGAAATAATGAACAGGCCCCGCCATCTGATGGTCTGAAGTCTTGCCGCATCCTCCATCAATACAAGAACATGATCCTTGTCGGGCCTTGCAGCTGCAAGGATGCCCCTTCTGCCCCCGCAACTGCCCCTGGAAGCCGCGGCCTTTCGTGTTCCAAGCATATTCATGCCGGCATTCAACATCTCTTGTGGCCTTGGAGTGCCTTTTGACCAGTAAAGGGGCCTGCTGCTGGAACCATAGACAAAGCAGCGAAAACTGCTCTTTCTGGATCTTTCAAGGATTTCAGCGATCCTTCTGAGATCGCCACCCTGACAGGAAAGCTCTCCGGCCAGGGCCTCTATGCCTGCCAGGACGCTTTTTTCATATATGTTCCAGACCTCGGTCTTGAGCATTAAGAGGATAGCGGCCACAATGGCAAGGCTGCAGAGGACCACCACTGGTACGGTGATAAATAGGGTCTTTCTGTAGATCCCGCCGAAGTACTTATTGCCCGCTCTTTTTTTAAAAAAGCTCACATCGCTTAATTTTTTTGTCACAAAATCAACACATTTTCAGAAAAAAACTGTAAACAATGTCCCCTATTATCTCCTTTAACAAATACAGGAAAAAGGAGAAAAGACCATGAAAAAAAGCGAGAAAAACATGATTATCCTGTGGACCATCTATGCCTGTATACTTATTCTCGGCATGAGTACCAGTCAGGCATTATGCGCGAGAATATGCACCCCTGAACTGGAAAAAAGCATCGCAGGCCAGGCAGCAGGGCAGATAGCCTCCGCACTTGAGCTGACTAGCCAGCAGGCCGGGGAAGTGGCACGAATTTCAGAGGCCTTCAGGGAAAATTTCAGAAACTGGATTGCCCTTGAGGACCAGCGCCGGGAAGATCTGCTCAAAACCGCACAGCAGGCAGGCCAAGATGGAAATATCTCTGCTGACGAGCACAGAATCATTCAAAAAAAGATGCAGGTCATGAAGGAAAGTAGGCTCTCCATGTTCACCCAGGCATTTTTTGCTGCAGGCTCCATCGACAGCGTACTCACTGAAGAACAGAAAGAAAAACTCCAGGACCTGCAGCTCGCCCTGGTCATTCCCGAGGAAGTGCTTGACAGTCTCAATGCCTTTTACATCATCCTCCAGTGCGCCTTGTTAGAGATTGAAGCAGACGGGGGATTGACAGAAGAAACCTCGTCGGAGCTGGAACAGGCCTGGCAGGCCCTGCTCGACTCTGCATACCTGTCTGATACACTGAGAGCCAGGTTGAACGGCAGGCTTTTACAGGCAGTAAAGGCCAGCAGCCTTAAGACAAAGATACCCGATTCCGCTCTCCTTCCCGGCCTGGAAAAATTCGAGCTCATTATCGGCAGCATCATAGAGGCAGCAGAAGACGGACCCATCAATCCCCAAAGCCTTCTTGCAGACATAAATGGCCTTACAGGCATTGGAAGCAGGCTGCTGCTCCTGAGCAATGCGGGAAAACTGTACTTCTTTGAGGTTTTCATGCTGAGCCCGGCCTTTTCATGCCAGCTTTAAAATGATCCCGGAAAGCAATGCCGTACGGCCCAAGGAGGCGCTTCATGAAGACGAAAGAGGCAATGAGTATCCCCTTTAAAATGATAGCGGCAGCAATGCTGATATTGTTTGGTATCATCGGTTGCGGCAGCGCCCTGGCCGGGAGCTTGAATATTCCGGTCAGGGTGGTAAACACCCTGTCACAAGACCGGGCTCTTGATCCTGTCAGCGCCGGCATCCCCATCCCGAGAGAACAGGCAGTCACCAGCACTCAATCCCTTGCCATGGTAGATGAAAGCGGCCGGCAGGTTCCGTGCCAGTTCCAGGTCGCCGCAAGATGGGGAGGCTCTCCTGACGATGCATCAAAGCCGGCGAAATGGGTTCTTGCCACCTTTCTTGCATCAGTTCCTTCCAGGGGGGAATCACAATACCGGCTTGTAGATAAAGGTGGGGCAGTAAATGCCGAGGGCATTACTGTAACTGAAAATAATGACAACTCCATAACCATAGACACCGGAGCCGCTGTTTTCACCTTGAACAGGGACCATTTCACACTGTTCGACAAGGTGACTTCCGGCGGTGCGGTAATAACAAGCTCTTCTGATAATAAGATAGTACTGACAGACGAATCAGGCCGTCCCTATTCGACCATTAATGATAAACCCAAGGTCTTTGAAATCGAGGAGCAAGGGCCTGTAAGGCTTGTACTTCGCATTGAGGGAAGCCTGAGGGACTCGTCCCTATCCCCTCTTCTGGATTACAGGGCGTACCTCTATTTCTACCTGGAAAAGAGCTATGTCCGCATACTGTTCACCCTTGGAAACCACCGAAAGGCCGCTGTGGGAGAAAACGGCAAGTACGACGTTTATGACTATTACGGCCAAAACAGCGTTACTTTCAGGGATCTAAGCGCAGTAATGAATCTCGAAGACAGCACGAACCAGATCTCTTATCTCTTTCCGGGCAGCTCCGGAGAAATTTCAGGCAGCCTCAACGGCACGATTCTCATATACCAGGATTCCTCCGGCACGGACTTCTGGGACAACTATACGGCAGCCGATATTCCAAGGCCCACGAGCTATTGCCGCTTTAGGGGCTACGAGGCTGGTCTGAACAGCAGTAAGCTGGATTCAGGAGATAAATTTGCAGGCTGGATGGACTTATCCTCTGATGACAGGGGAATTTCTGCAGGAACAGCAAATTTCTGGCAGGAATTTCCCAAGGCCCTGGAAGCAACAAACACGGGTGTTATAAAGATCAAGCTCCTGCCGGAAGATTACAGCGGACTCTACAATTTCAGGGTGGGCGAGGAAAAGACCTCGGAATTTTTCCTCTACTTCCACCACGGCAATGCAGCGGCTTCTGATGCAGCCAGGACATCCAAAAGTATTCTCAGCCCAATGGCAGCCGTGATGCCCCTTGAATCATACCTGCCTGGCCAGGCCATACAGGAGACCGCCGCAGCAGAAGATAAGGATGCCCTTTACTCCAAGCTCTATTCAGAACTGGACGGGGATTTCACAAGACTTACTCTGCCGGAAATGTACGATTATTACAATGACCGGACCATCATTGAAGACGTAAACTATAACGGGCCGTATTCCACCTATTATCCTTTTCACAGCCTGTGGAAGAGTTCGGAAAGATCTCCCAGCAGCAGGGACTATTTCAACTTTTTCGGAGCCCTGGGCTGCGGCTATGGAAATCTCCCCCTTGATTACGAATCATATGGTGATGGAAAGGCCGGCCCCTTTGACAGCAAGTACGACATTGATTACGGGGCATGGCTCCAGTTCCTGAGAAAGGGTGATCTGGACTGGAGGGAGATGGCCCAGGCCATCTCGAAATACTCCGAGCAGTTGATGCTCCATGACGTTGTGACCGAGACCGGCTGGGATATAGAACGATGGAAAAATGCCGTGTTCGGTCATGCAGAGCACAACGAGACAGGCAACAAGAACGGGCAGAGAAACTATCTCGGCCCGGTGCTTGATACCAGTTTCGGCGCCCCGGGCGCACTATTGAGTTACTATCTCACCGGCTATCCTGTCAGCAGGATCTTCCTGGAAAAGATCTCTGACTACACCTATTCCTTTTACATGCAAGATGGCATTCCCAGGTATACCAGGGGCGGAGCCTATGAAAATTTCATAGGAAGGGAGATCACCAGCGGCGGCCCCGAAGGGGTCAATCCGCCCATCCGGGAGATGGCAAACGTGATCAATCACCTTACCGCGGGATTCCTGCTCACAGGAGAT
This sequence comes from Deltaproteobacteria bacterium, assembly GCA_027028245.1. Taxonomy (GTDB): domain Bacteria; phylum Desulfobacterota; class Dissulfuribacteria; order Dissulfuribacterales; family QOAL01; genus QOAL01. Next base: position 3,981 of record JALVJO010000101.1, on the reverse strand, counting down.
AAAAGGTATCAAAACCTGATCCAGGGCCTGATCGAGTACTACTATCCAGATCCGGAAAAGGAGGAATGGAGCTGGCTGAACGGGCCCGACCCTTCAAAGGATCCGACACTTTATATCAACGAGTGGAACCTCGTCATGTACCTCCATGCCATGGGCTGGTACATAGGCGCCCTTGAAGAATACGGCCTCTCTCCCCAGGTAGCCAAGGCCCGCACCATATTCATGCGCTTTATAGACTGGATGAAGGATTACGCCCTTGGGCAATATGATCCCGATGATTACAGGGACATAACATATACCGGCATCTATTATCCCTACTGGTATCTTGACGGCCACACCCCAGAGGATGACGTGCTGATATGCAACTGGGAATATGCAACAGCCGATGTCTTTGCCTACGCATACAAGTACACCGGGAAGAGGGATTACCTCGATCTTGCCCGGGAACTCTTTTTCAATGCTTCCATGAATCAGGGTTACCCCGGCGACACCCTCACCTACATGACGGCCAAGGAGGCGGCCAATGCAGCGGTCTTCGGCCATGTATATCTCTATTACGCAGAAGATTCAGGCCTGCCGCCGGATGAAAACCAGCCCCCTGTGGCTGATGCAGGAAGCGACATTACGGCCCGGGAGGGCGAGGAAGTGGTCCTTGACGGCTCTGGCTCCCATGACCCTGACGGAGATACCCTGGAATTTCGTTGGAGCCAGGCACCGGAAGACCTGGTGCAGGTAGTCATCCAGGAACAGGATTCCCCAGAGGCCCGCTTCACCGCCCCTGAGGTACCTGACGGAACCAGCCTGACCCTTCACTTCACCCTTGCCGTCAACGACGGAATCAACCAGGAAGTCACGGATTCCGTGGAAGTAGTGGTCAGCAGGAACCAGACACCCGGTCCAGGCAGTCCCGGAACCCTGGTACTGCAAGACGGGATGCCTGCTGGAGATATTCCATCCTACCAGGGTACAACCGATGCCTATATCAGGATAGATTCAGGGGGCAATTTCGGAAAGAGCCAGCAACTTGTTGCATACAATTCATTGGCCCCGGCATGGCGTTTTTTCATAAGATTCGACCTTTCCGGCCTGGAAATTCCTGAAGATGCCCATATAGACTCTGCGCGCCTGATGCTCACCAGGACTCAGCAGTCGTATAATCCCTCCAGGAGGCAGATCTACAGGCTCCTTCACTGGTGGAAAGAGGGCTCTGGCACCTATGGCGAGATATCAGATGGCGTGACCTGGGCATCCTATGACGGAACAAGCCCGTGGAACGAGCCTGGAGGAGATTTCGATCCTGAACCCGTTGCAGCAGGGGAAATAGTGGAACCAGGAGCCCCGAAGGAGGTTGAGACATATGACATTACATCCCTTGCAAGGGGTTGGATAAGCGGCTCCATGGAAAATAACGGCCTCATGGTGGCCATTCCAGAGGACTTCTATTATTCCGCCTCCTTTTATTGCTCAAGGGAGAGCCTGGATATTTCCTGCAGGCCGCGGCTTGAAATCCGGTATTCCACCCAGTCTCCACCGAACCTTGTCATGAATCCCGAATTTGACAACGGACTTCAGGGCTGGGACGACAGTTGGGCTGACGGCTGGGTCCAGGACATGGATGATGACAGGATGTTCATCCTTGAAGACGGACATCTTATCCAAAATATAGATCTGTCTGGATATTCCGATAAGATAAAAAGCGGCCGGGCTGAATTGATTATCAGGGGAACGATGAAAAGCTCTGACGATAATGCAGAAGACGGCTTCCCGTATATCCGCTGCGTTCTCATTGGAACAGAACAGGACCCCGAAAGGATCAACACCTACTTGAACACCGAATACGTCCCGTCAACTACGTGGAAGCAAGTGCAGACAAGTGTCCCCGTACCTGAACACACTGGCAGTCTCAGGCTTTTGCTCAAAAAGACCGCTTTTGCAGGTTCAAATTCAACGTCCAGATATGCATTTTTTGACAGTATTTCCATCACAATATCGGACAGTAAGTAAGAAGATCATAGTTAAAGGAGGATAATATAATGAAATTACAGACAATTTTTAATTTTACTTGGACTTTGACCTTCTTGGTGTTCGGGTTTGCTCTTTTTATTACGCAGCAGGCTGATGCAGGCGGGCGATTCAGTACCCGGGGATTTCACGGAAATGCAGCAGGCGGTGTAACTCATAGCAGTATCTCAGGATTCAAGGCACCCAATGCCGGTTCCTTCCGCACGAGGACCATGAGCACGGATGGACAGGGCAATCTTGCAGCCGGTTCGGCCACTGCATTCAAGACTCCTGCAGGTACCGTTGGAGGACGTGGAGGCTATACTACGCGCACGTCAGACGGTACAGTCAACCATCAAAGCGGCATGGCCGTTTCAGGCAGCATGGGAAGTGTTCAGAGCCAGGGAGGATTCAGCAGGGCATCAGACGGCACTGTATCAGGATCAAGGAATACCAGTGTCCAGTCCCAGAGCGGCGCATCCTACCAGGGGCAGACCAGCTACAGCACAGGATCCGGCCTGACACACACCGGAACCTGCACGGATGCCTATGGAAACCAGGTTGCCTGCCCGCAAAGATAGCTGATCACGAGTCTGTTTCCCCGGGAAGGCAGGAAAATGGGCAATATCCTCTTGATAGAAGATGAAATTGGCATTGCCAGGAGTCTGGAGCTTCCACTGCAGCAGACATACGGGCACAGCCTTACACACTGCCTCACCCTTGAGGATGCCCTGCAGACCTGGGAAAAGGGCTCCTTTGACGCCGTCCTGCTGGACCTCAATCTCCCTGACGGCAACGGAATAGACTTCTGCAGGGCAGTCAGGAAGAGCAGGGATACAACCCCCATACTCATCCTGACTGCCAGGAGAGATGAAGTTGACAAGATACTCGGCCTGGAGCTCGGGGCAGATGACTACATAGTAAAACCATTCAGCCCCAGGGAAGTCGGCGCAAGAATAAATGCCGTATTGAGACGGAGACACTGGGATATACAGTGTGAAAACGACTCCGTGATAAAGCACTGCGGCATTGTCCTCAACGAGAACAGGAGGGAAGTGTCCGTCCGCGGCACACCCATCAGCCTTACCAGGACTGAGTACCGCCTGCTCTCAGCTTTGATGAAAAGACCGGGATGGGTCTTCACAAGGGACAATCTGATTGAGCTGGTATGGGACGGCAATTTCGTAACCGACCGCGTGGTGGACTCGGTTGTCAGCCGCCTCCGGAGAAAACTCGGCAGGATGTCAAGCGGTGAGAAATGGATAAGAACGGTCCACGGAACGGGTTATGCCATGGCAGACTGCCCTTAGGCAGACAGCGTTACCGGTTATGACATGCAACAATCAAGGGAAGAAAACATGCTTCATGAACAGGAAAGAAGAGAGGTGATTAAACAATTCAAGCTTCTGCAGATCCTTTGGATCTGCATGCTGGCATCCCTTGGCCTCTGCGTCTTGTTAAGCCAAATGGCCTCAAGGGCCATGATGCAGAACGTGCAATACACACAGCCTGTCTCTGATATCAGCAGCTCCATTCCAGGCCTGATGAATACAGAAAATATAATTTATCTGATAGGGGCAGGCATGCTGGTATTCGCATATTTTTTCAGGCAGTTCGTTCTGGAAGGCAGAATCAAGGTGAATCGGGGCATCAGGTTCAGGAATGTCAAGCCTGCGTTTTTCGCCAACTATTACGCGGCAACAATAATAGCCATGTACATTGTGGAAACCGTGGGTATGGCCGGCACAGCGCTTTTTCTTTCCGGCCGCGGATTTCATCACGTCTATATACTTGCCCTCATCGGGGCTGCATGCATGTTGCTCATCCGTCCCAAAAGGGAGGAACTCGAGGCAATGGCAGGTGAAAGGATATTTGACACACAACAGGCCTTCAGCTCCAGGTACAGGATATGACCCTCTTTTTAGGTCATTACGATATAACAATCCCTTTCTATTTCCTTTTTGCAGCCGCTTTCATCAA
>JALVJO010000100.1 GCA_027028245.1 Deltaproteobacteria bacterium | reverse complement strand
TCCAGTTCCCGGAGCCCGGCTTCCTCGGTGTATTCTGAAATAATCATGTCCAGGGCCCGGCTGGAAATCTCGAGTTGACCGACCTTCAAGCCATTTTCCTTTATCTGTCTCGGTATCAGATATTTTTGGGCAATAGCCTTTTTCTCCTCGCTGGTGTAGCCGGAAAGCCTCAGGACTTCCAGCCTGTCCAGCAGTGCAGAAGGCACGGTGTCAAGGATGTTTGCTGTCAGGATAAAAAGCACCTTTGACAGGTCGAAGGGCAGCTCCAGGTAATGATCGGAAAAGGCATTATTCTGTTCCGGGTCCAGTACTTCCAGGAGGGCCGCTGCAGGGTCACCCCTGAAATCAGCCCCTATCTTGTCCACCTCATCCATCATGAACACGGGGTTATTTGTTCCTGCCCTCTTTATGCTCTGGACGATGCGCCCCGGCATGGCGCCTACATAGGTGCGCCTGTGCCCCCTGATTTCTGCCTCATCCCTGACTCCTCCCAGGGATATGCGGACGAACTCCCTGCCCAGGGCACGGGCAATGGATTTTCCGAGGGATGTCTTGCCCACACCCGGTGGGCCTACAAAGCACAGGATGGGGCCCTTGACGCTGCGATTGAGTTTCCTGACGGCGATGTATTCGATTATGCGTTCCTTTATCTTTTCCAGGTCGTAATGGTCCTCATCCAGGACCTTTCTGGCCCTCTTGATATTCAGCTTATCCCTGGAAGAAACCGACCAGGGAAGCTCAGCGAGCCAGTCCAGATAGGTGCGTACAATGGCCGCCTCGGAAGAATCCGGATGCATGAATTCCAGTCTCTTGAGCTGCTTGAATGCCTCTTTCTCTGCGGCTTCAGGCATGCGGGCATCGAGAATCTTCTCCCTGTACTCTTCAATTTCCTTCTGGCGTTCGTCGATTTCGCCAAGTTCCTTCTGGATGGCGCGAAGCTGCTCCCTCAGGAAGATGTCCCGCTGGGTCCGCCCCATCTCCTCCCTGGCCTCGGATTGTATTTTTGCCTGTACAGATGAGACCTCTATCTCCCGGGTCAGAAGCTTTGATATCTTTTTCAGCTTGGCAACCGGATCCAGCATCTCCAGAAGTTCCTGGGCCTCTCCGGACTGAAGTTTCAGGTTTGAGCCCACGATGTCGCCGAGTCTGCCCGGTTCGTGTACAGTGCTCAGCACTGATCCAAGTTCAGGGGTATAGATGTTTTTGAGATTGAATAGTTTTTCGGCCTGCTCCTTTACATGCCGCATGAGGGCTTCAATCTCTACAGTAGTCTTTACACTCCTGTCTTCCAAAGGTTCGAGTTTGGCCTGAAAAAAGGGGCGGGTCTGTACAAATTCCAGGATCCTGCCCTTCAAGAGTGCCTGGGTGAGGATCTTGAGCCTTCCGTCAGGCAGCTGCAGGGTACGCATGACTGCAGCAATCACCCCCGTCCTGTAAAGATCATCCGGCTCTGGATTATCTATTCGGGCGTCCTTCTGGGCTGCCAGCAGCAGCAGCCTGTCATTGGTCAGGGCCTCGTTCACTGCCGCTACAGAAGACTCCCTTCCTACAAAAAGCGGGATCACCATGGAAGGGAAAACAATGACGTCCCTCAGGGCCATGAGAGGCAGTACCTCCGGAATTTCGTAATGTTCCGGCATTTCCAGGTCAAAAAGGTCAGTGATGGAACTATCGAATTTCATATTCAGTTTAATACTCCTGTTTCATGCAGGGGGCCTGGCATGTGGCATGCAATAAAATGTCTCGGTGCAGCTTGCCTGAGAGGAGGTCTTTTCTCAATGCATACCCTTTGTTTGTACGGACACCTGGACGCAAAGACACAGGAGTCTTGTCCAGGACCGTCCTGCTCTGCATCTGCTTCGGGTTTCCATGCAGAAGGTCTTGGGGAATCCCCGGTATACAGATCAGGGTCTGGTACAGGCACTGCTGCCAGCAGGTATTGTGTATAGGGATGATGGGGGCTTCCCCTGCCGTCGCCGGAAGGCTTTGCCAGGTCAAAGGCATTTTTAGGCATGATCTCCATTATGTTCCCCCTGTACATTACAGCGATTCTGTGGCTGACAAAAGCCACAAGGGGAAGATCATGGGAAATGAACAGGCAGGAAATCCCCTGGGACTCATGAAGGTCCAGAAATAGATTGATGATCTGGGCCTGTACAGATACATCAAGTGCTGACGTGGGCTCGTCTGCTACAATGACATCAGGGCGGGTGGCAAGGGCCCTGGCAATGCAGATACGCTGCCTCTGCCCGCCGCTGAATTCGTGTGGATATCTATCTTCCACTCCTGGCGTGTCCAGGCCGCTGATTTTAAGGAGTTTTCGCACCTCATCCCTTAACCGGGATTCTCCTGCCAGCCCGTGTATCTTGAGGGGCTGGCTTATGGTTTGAAAGATGGTCTTTTTGGGATTCAGGGAGGAAAACGGGTCCTGAAAGACCATTTGCACCCTTTTCCTGAAATCCTTGGCAGCACTGCTGCCGGCAGAGGGAATGGGCCTGCCCTCAAAAAGTATCCGTCCTTCTGTAGGCTCCTCCAGGCCCAGGACCAGACGGGCAAGTGTCGACTTGCCGCAGCCGCTTTCCCCCACAAGGCCCATTATTTCTTTTTTATGCAGTTTGAGCGAGACCTTTTCAAGTGCCTTTATGTTTCTGATTTCGCCGGCAAAAAAGCCCTTTCTTACCTTGTAGAACTTGCTGGCTTCCCGAAGTTCAAAGAGTACATGGCTTTTCATCAGGATTTGAACAGCACCTTCCCTGTCATCTCATCAGGTTTTGGAATACCCATGATGGCCAGAATAGTCGGGGCAATATCAGCCAGTATGCCCTCCTGCATTTCTGCTTCTGTTCTCTGATCGTCAACAAGGTAGCATGGCACCTTGTTAGTGGTGTGGGCCGTAGCCGGGCTGCCATCAGGCAGCTTCATGACCTCTGCGTTTCCGTGGTCTGCTGTAATAATTACCGCGCCGCCGGAGCTGCGAAATTTTTCTGTAACCTTGCCCACGCATTCATCTACCACCTCGCAGGCCTTGATAGCCGCTTCCAGGACCCCGGTATGGCCGACCATGTCCCCATTTGCAAAGTTCACTACCACCAGGGAATAGATTCCCTTTTCTATGGCCTCCACCAGGGCCTTTGCGATCTTTCTGGCACTCATTTCAGGTTTTAGATCATACGTGGGCACATCCTTGGGAGAGGGGATAAGAATGCGGTCTTCCATGGGGAAGGGTTCTTCTTCCCCTCCATTGAAAAAATAGGTGACATGCGCATATTTTTCCGTTTCTGCAATCCTGAGCTGACGAAGTCCCGCCTGGCTTACAACCTGTCCCAGGATGTTTTTGAGATGGGCAGGGGGAAATGCCACGGGCAGGTCAAAGGTTTCATCATAACGGGTCATCGTGACATAGGTTGAAAGGGTCGGCCGGTCAGAAACATCAAAAAATGAGAAATCCTTCTCCGTTAGTGCCCTGGTCAGTTCCCTGGCCCTGTCTGCCCTGAAATTGAAAAATATCACCCCGTCTCCATCCCTGAGTGGGCCCTTTCCATTTTCAGGACTGCAGACTGTATTTTCCAGCAGAACAGGCTTTATGAATTCATCTGTTTCTCCCTGTTCATAGGCATGGCGAACGGCATCAAGTGGGTCTTTTTCCAGCCTGGCTTCCCCCCTTACCAGCATCTTGTATGCCTTTTCAACCCTGTCCCACCTCTTGTCCCTGTCCATGGCGTAGTAGCGCCCGCAGATGGAGGCGATGGTGCCTGCTTCCAGGATCTTCATCTCCTGCTGAAGACGGCTCAGGTGTTCGATACCGCTTTTGGGCGGGGTATCTCTGCCGTCCATGAAGGCATGTACGCACACCCTCTGTCCCATACCCGAATCTGCTGCCATTTTCAGCAGGGCAAAAAGGTGTTCCATCTGGCTGTGAACCCCCCCGTCAGATACCAGGCCCATGAGATGAAGCCTGGCACCGGAGGAATTTTTGACCTTTGTCATGGCGGAGCGGAGCACCTGGTTTTCAAAGAACGAGCCGTCTTCTATGGAAAGGTTTATTCTTGTGAGTTCCTGATACACGATCCTGCCTGCCCCAAGGTTCAGATGGCCTACTTCGGAATTTCCCATCTGGCCGGGCGGAAGGCCTACAGCCTCACCAGAGGCCTGGAGCAGGGTAAAGGGGTATTTTGCATAATACCTGTCCAGGTTGGGAGTGTTGGCGAGCTTGAAGGCATTGCCATCTTCTTCTTCTCTCCAGCCACAGCCGTCCATTATCACAAGCATCACCGGCCTTGTCTTATTATTGTCAGCCATTCATTTCCTCCAGGGGCTGTCCGTCCTCTTCCTGTAAAATCCTTGGGGCCTCGCTCCAGAGCCCTTCCAGATCATAGAATGAACGGACCGGTTCATAAAAAAGATGAACAATTATGTCCTCAAAATCCAGGAGAATCCACTTGCCTTCGTCTTCTCCTTCCATGCCCCGGCATTTAATCTTTTTACGGCTCAGGTCCTTTTTCATCCGGCTGGCCATGCCCTGGACATGCCGGGTAGACCTGCCCTGGGCAATTATAAAAAAGTCTGCAACCGGAGAAATGCCTCTCATATCCAAGACGCAGATCTTTTCTCCCTTGTTGTTTCTGATTTCTTCAAATATCATTTTCGCCGCTTCCAGGGCGGTTCTCCGGCCGGAATCCTTCTGCGGCTTTTCCATTAGGGGTATGTAAAGCTTGTTCGTAACCATGTACCTCCTTACCTTTTCGGGCACCAGGAATCTGGTTGAAAGCCCGATGCGTGCCCTTTTTCTTATGTCAGTAGAAGAAATTCCCATACGGGTTATCAAAAAAACCCTTATCCGCCCGCCCTTGGCCGAAATGAATAATCCTTCCCTTCCGGATTCACGGTAATCTGGAAAACGTGTTTTCATGGCCTTTATTATGTCGGCCGTCTGCCAGGGAGGCCTTGTTATGACCACGAGTTCAGAAAGAATGGGAAGCCGTGAATAGTCCTTCCATGTTTCTATTTCCAGGAACGCGTCGCTTCCTATAATGAAAAAGAAAGATGCCTCCCGGCCCAAGGTATGGACAAGCTGGTTCAAGGTGTCAACAGAATAGGAGGGTCCGGGCCTTTTTGCTTCTATGTCGCTGGCCCTGAAGTAATCGACCTTGTCCACGGCAAGCTGAACCATTCTCAGCCTGTGCCGGAAAGATGTCAGGGATGAGCTGGCCTTGTGGGGCGGCTGGTAGGCAGGCATGAACCATATCTCATCCAGGTTCATGCCTTCATGGACCTCTTCAGCGGCCCTCAAATGTCCCAGATGAACAGGGTCCAGGGTGCCGCCGAAAAGGCCGATGCGCCTTTTTTTATTGTCTGATCTGTCCGTCGCCAAATGCTATGAATTTAGTGGTCGTAAGTTCCTCCAGCCCCATAGGGCCATAGGCATGGAGCTTTGAGGTACTGATGCCGATTTCTGCACCAAGGCCAAGTTGGCCGCCGTCATTGAAACGAGTTGACGCGTTGACCAGCACCAGGGAGGCATCCACCTCGTCCAGGAATCTCCTGGCCCTTTTGTAGTCTCTGGTAATGATTGCCTCAGTGTGGTTTGAACCATATTTTGCGATGTAATCCATTGCTTCTTCCATGGATCCGACCACCTTTACAGCCAGTATAAGATCCAGAAATTCCTGGCCCCAGTCGTCTTCTTCTGCAGGCTTGGCAAAATCGAGGATCTGCAGGGTTTCCGGACAACCCCTGATTTCAACGCCTGCCTTTTTGAAGTCCTGACCCATGATGGGCAGGAAGTCGCCGGCTATATCCCTGTGAACCAGCATGCCCTCCATGGCGTTGCACACACCGGGTCTCTGGACCTTTGAATTGAAGCAGATGCTTCTTGCCATTTCGATATCTGCCCCTCTGTCCACGTAGCAGTGACATACGCCCTTGTAATGCTTGAGAACAGGAATCTTTGAATGCTCGACCACGAACCTGATGAGGCCTTCACCTCCCCTTGGTATAATGAGATCTATCTCTTCTTCACGGGAGAGCATTTCTGTAACTGCGGATCTGTCAGTGGTGGGTATGACCTGAACGGCCTCCTGGGGCACATCGAATTCTGCAAGTGCCTTTTGAAGTATGCCCGCAAGTGCCAGATTGGAGTTTATTGCATCTGAGCCGCCCTTGAGGATCACGGCATTTCCTGCCTTGAGACAGAGCCCGGCGGCATCAATGGTGACATTCGGCCTGGATTCATAGATCATTCCTATGACGCCCAGGGGAATTCGTACACGCCCCACCAGGAGACCGTTGGGCCTCTTCCACATCTTGATCACTTCTCCGACGGGGTCAGGAAGGGACGCCACATCCTTCAGCCCCTGGGCCATGGATTCTATGACCTTGTCGGAAAGTGCCAGCCGATCCAGAAAGGCATGGGACAAACCCTTGGACCTGCCGTTTTCAAGATCCTTTTTATTTTCTTCCTGAAGCTCTGAACGACTGTCCATGATACGCTGGGCAGTGGAAAGCAGGACCTTGTTCTTTACATCAGTTGTGATATTGGCCACCGTTCTTGCAGCGGCCTTGGCGCGTTTTGCCATATCGCCAATCAGTACACCTGTTTCACTCATGCTTAGCTGCTCCTTGATAAGATCTCCTGTAAGGCAGGTTCTTAAAAAGCCGTGCCGGATACCTCCCGATTAAAACACAAAAAGGGGAAATTTTCGCAATTTCCCCTAATTTAACCGGTTGATGCCGGAAATGCCAGCCACTTGATGGCTGATTATCTGCTTTTATTCCACCGTTACTTCGATCTTTCTAGGCTTGACCTCTTCGCTCTTGGGCAGGAATATCTTCAAGACCCCAGCATTCATGCTGGCCTCTATCTTGGATACGTCCACATCCGGTCCCAGAGTGAACGCCCTTTCAAATGCCTTGCCGTTAAATTCCACATACAGCGGGGTTATGTCCTTGGGAACGATGTCTCCTATTTCGCCCTTGATGGTCAGCATATTTTTGTCCACGTGCACATCAAGATTTTCCTTGGGAACCCCCGGCATGTCAGCCAGGAGAAGGATCCCTTCTTCCGTTTCATATATATCAACAGGCGGAGTCATAACCACAGGCTGCCTTTTCTGTTCGGCGGCAGGCCTGGTTTCGTTTTTGACTGCCATTTCATTTGTTTTTACCTCGGCCATGTTAACTACCTCCTTCTAAATATTTTCGTCTTTCTTAACCAGGTCAGTTCACTGCAACTTCGATCTTTTTGGCCTTTTCTTCTTCCTTCTTTTTAATGGCCACGTTGAGGATACCATTTGAATATTTTGCCTCTATCTGGGAAGTATCCAGGCCTTCGGGAAGCGTGATCACCCTCCTGAATTTTCCGCTGAATCTTTCCTTGCGGTAATAGCCTGTGACCTTGGAGTCTTCACCAATTTCCTGCGAGGTATCGCGCCCGGCGGATATGGTGAGCATGTTTTTTTCTATGGTAAGTTCGATGTCCTTGGGATCAAGCCCTGGGGCAAACAGGTAGATGAGTACCTTGTCAGGGGTTTCTCCGATATTAACTGCTGGCATTGGCACCCGTGCTGAAGCCGCACCCGGCGTAGTAAAGTAGTTTTCATTGAATATCTTTTCCATTTCCCGGTTGAGTCTGTCAAAATCCTGCCATATGGGATCGCTCAGGGAAAACCAAGGCTTAAGCATAGCGTTCATCCTCCTTTGTTATTTTTCAAAATTTGCCTGTATTTTAAGCTAAATAGACAGAATGTTTACTCCAAGGTAAGCACTCTCTTTCAGCAGTCAAGGCAGGGAGGAGGAAATTTTTCCAGGCTGGGAATTTCTTCCACGGAAAAGTATGAGGGGATGAAAGACAACGCGCGGATTCCAGGATTTCAGGAATCTTCCAATGGGACAGGCCTTTTTCCCTGGGAATGAAAAAAGGCCCAAACTGAACATCCAGGTTTGGACCTTAAGAATCAATACATGCAGTATTTATTCAGCGTTCTATTTTGCCTGCTATGAAGTCTTCTGTCCTTTTGAATGCTTCGTCGTCGGTCATCTGTTCCGGGGGATGTTTCATGAAATAGGCCGATGGCGAAAGCAGCGGGCCTCCGGTTTTTCGTTCAATGGCCAGCTTGCAGCAGCGGATGGAGTCTATTGCCACTCCGGCAGAATTCGGCGAATCCTCCACTGACAGGCGCAGCTCAAGATTCATGGGAACATCCCCGAAAAGCTTTCCTTCCATGCGGATGAAGGCGAGCTTGTTGTCCTTCTGCCAGGGCACGTAATCACTGGGACCTATATGTATGTTTTCAGGCTCCAGGGGCTGCGGCAGCACGGACTGTACCGCCTCGGTCTTGGAGAGCTTTTTGGATTTAAGCCTGTGTCGGTTGAGCATGTTCAGGAAATCGGTGTTTCCGCCGGTGTTAAGCTGATAGGTTCTTTCCAGTTTTACTCCGCGTCTTTTGAATAGGTTGGCCAGTATCCTGTGGGTGATGGTGGCACCGAGCTGGGATTTTATATCATCTCCAACTATGGGGATGTTTTTCTCGTCAAATTTGGCCGCCCACTCGGGATCACTGCATATGAATACCGGCATGTTGTTTATATAGCCGACACCTGCTTCAAGGGCGCACTCTGCGTAGAATCTTACGGCCCGTTCAGAGCCTACAGGAAGATAGTTGACAAAGACTTCCGTACCCGAGTCCTTAAGGATTTTTACGATTTCTTCCTTGTCGGGCTCCGGCTCCCCGGAAAGTACAAATGTCCGGTCTTCCGGATAATCAGCCATATGTTCTGAGAATCCGTCCAGGACCTTTCCCATGTGAACTTTGATACCGGTTAAGGGGATATCTCTGCAGAAAACCGTTGTACAGTTCGGCGGAGCGAAGATGGCTTCGGAAACGTCCTTTCCCACCTTGCGTTTGTCAATATCAAAGGCCGCAGCTACTTCTATGTCACCGGGAGCATAGCCTCCTATTTCCCAGTGCATCAACCCAATTGCATCTTCCGGTGATTTGCTCCGGTAATAGTTTATCCCCTGCCATAGTGACGAAAAGCAGTTGCCCACACCGGCTACGGCAATCCTGATTTTAGACATCTTCTCCCTAATCCTCCCAATCAACGCTCAAATCTGGCAAACCCATCAGCCGTCTATGGTTTCTTCCTCATCCTCGAGTTGGATCTCGAGTTCAAAAAAACTCGTACCGCAATCGTAACATTTTACATCCAACATGTCCTCACTGGTAAGGGAAACATATATTTCATCACAGCCGCATTCGCACTTTTCCTGGACGGAATCCTTGATGACCTCTTCTATCTGCGGCTGAACTTCCGCTGGTATATCTGGATCAAAAATGACCTTCACTAAGTTCCTCCAGTGTCCACTATGCCTTCTGGACCCTCTTCATTCAAAAAACTAATCTTGCAATGTAACAATTTATTTTTTGAATTGCAAAGGATTTTACCTCTGTTTCTGGTAGATGAACATTATAACTTCTTAAAAATATTTAGAATTTTTGAGGAGTCCATCTGGCTACTTGTTAAAAACATGCAAGAAATATTTTGCGGAAGATGACCGGAAAGCAAAAAGCGGCCTCTTGCAGAAATTATTAACAGTCTGGAAGAAGAGGCCGCCTGCTGCTGGTATGCCTTCCGGCAAAGCAAGCCGGAAGGCATTTATTTCAGGTTGACAGCAGTATGCTGTCTATTTCGAGCCGTGAGGATTGCTGCCTGCAGGCTGGGGGGTATTAAGGAGTGCCTTGTTGAGTTTTACCGGGTACTTCTTTTCCAGTTTCGATACTATTTCTTCCCTTATCTTGCGCTGTTTTTCCCTTGTAAGCTGCTGTCTTATCTTTTGCTGAACATCCTTGAAAGACTGCTGTCTGCTGGGCTTTATGTCTTCAACCTTGATTATATGATAGCCGAATGTGGTCTTGACAGGCTGGCTTATCTCACCCTTTTTCAGGGCGAATGCGGCCTTTTCAAACTCGGGAACCATCCGGCCCTTGGAAAAGTAACCGAGGTCTCCGCCGCGGCCCTTGGAACCCGGGTCCTCGGAATACTGCTGTGCGAGTTTTGCAAAGTCCTCGCCCTTAACAGCCTTTTCCCTTATCATTTCCGCCTTTTTCCTGGCATCTTCCCATGCCTTTTTGTCAGCGTCAGCAGGAACCTTTACCAGGATATGTCTGGCCCGAACCTGGGCAGGCTGGGTGAATTCCTTCTTGTGTTTTTCATAGTATTCCTTTACTTCCTTGTCCGTGACCTTAACCTTTGATTCCACGTTTTCCCGCATGAATTCCTGGGCAAGCAGTGCATTTGTCATGTCTTCTATGCGTTCCTTGACAGCGGGTTTATCCTGGAGTTTTTGACTCCTTGCCTCTTTTGCCATGAGGGTCAGCTGTACCCATCGGTCAAGAAGCTGCTGTTTGAGCTCGGGGTTTCTTGAAACAGCCATCTGGAGCTGAGGAGGCAGGGAGGCTATCTGATCGTTGAACTTTTTGAGAGTAAGTTTGTAGCCCGCGACTTCGGCAAGCACCTTGCCTGCATCACTAGTTTTTGACCCTGATGCAAATGAATTGAGTGTTAAAAGGCAGATTGCAGCAAATGATGCTGCGCAAACAGTCAAGATCTTGTTCTTCATTAAATTCTCCTTAGGTGAGGTTGAGATTATGATGTTAAAAAAGCTCAGGTTATTATGGTCCGGGCCTTGTAAAGACCGGCTCTTACCGTCGAATTGGGACACACAAGGGATGCCTGGCCCAGGAGAACCCCTGGATTTGTAACAGAGTTGCATCCGGTCTGAACCCTGTCCCCGAGTATTGCGCCGATTTTTCTTCTGCCAGTATCCAAGACTGCCCCTTCCGCGGTCTTGATTCTCACTGATCCAGGGCCGAATTTTAAGTTAGCAAGTTTTGTGCCCGCCCCCAGGTTCACGCCGTTGCCGAGTATGCTGTCTCCGATATAAGCGAAATGACCGGCCTTTGCACCGTCCATAAAAATGGAATGCTTCATCTCGGTCGTGTGGCCCACGACGCAATCCGCCCCTATCAGGCAGTTTCCTCTAAGATAGGCACCCTGGCGTATTTCTGTATTTCTGCCAATGATAACAGGGCCCTTGAGAAGTGCGCCGGGTTCGATGATCACCCCTGATTCAATTTCCACCCGATCATCCACGAAAACCGCACCTGCACATATAATCGCGGCTTCCGGCACCGCTTCCCCCTCTATCCAGACCTGAATTTTACCCTTTGTATCGTCATTGCAGACGGTTTCAAAACCATCCTCGAGCCAGCCTCCAGGCAGAAGAGCAATGGGGTTTTCCACCGGCTGCCCCAGCCGTATTCCTTCGGGCAGATTAGGTTTTATCTTGTCCTTGATAAAGGACTGCAGCCTGTCAAGAACCCTCCATACCGGTTCGTCATTGTGGAAAAGGGCCTGCATACCCGGGGGAATCTGGTTGAAATATTCGGTCCACACAGCCGGGACATTCATTGGCCACCTCCCTGCTGCCTGGCGTAATCCTTCAGCAGGCGTATGGCAACTTCGATATCATAAAGGTGCGTGGGAGGCTTGCCTGACCTGCCTTCCTTTTCATAGAGTTCCGCCGCCTGGCTTATGGCTGTCCAGGGCAGCCATCCGTGTTCTTCCCACAGTGTTTCATCACCCTGATCCCAGAGCCTGAATTCTATATCTTCCTTGTTTAGTCTTACGTACATGCGAAGATTCTTGTTCTCCAGAACAGGATAATAATATAGTCCTCTGTCATCCTTCACTATCTCACCAGCCTTCCTGAAGTTTGATGTAAAACGGGTTCATCCCCCTGTAATTTCAACAGGGATGCAGCACCGGATATTCATCCAAAGAAAAAACCCAAAAATGTACCTTCGGAGAAAAAAAATGCTTAGCAGACAGGATATTTTCCTCCATTTAAGCCAGAAACTACCCCTTAGATAGAAGGTGGTCAACTTTCTTCTGTACCCGCTTTATTGACCAGTGCTCCGGCAAAAAAGCCGTCCATCCCGTATTGACCAGGCAGAATGCTTAAAAAGCCTTCAGAGCTGGTAATTCTTCCGGCCTCGGCCGGCAGCAGTTTTGAGGCGTTCAGAATGGAGAATGACTTGCAGTCCCTCAGAAAATTCAGCAGTATACTCGGCCCTTCTTCTGGCTCCAGGCTGCAGACAGAATAAACAAGAACGCCCCATGGCCTGAGGAGGCCTTCGGCATCTTTAAGGAGCTTGTCCTGGACCTTTTGGAACTCTGTCAGCATTTCAGGTGTTCTGTTCCATTTGATGTCAGGATGACGCCTGATCACACCGGTTCCGGAGCAGGGCGCATCCACAAGGATCCGGTCAAAACAGCCTGCATGCTCCCTATTGAAACTTGAGCCGGGAAAACGTATCTCAATGTTTTTGATCCCAAGCCTTTGTGCATTCTGGGCTAGAAGTTCCAGGCGTTTCCGACTGGTATCCGTGCAGATTACCCTGCCGCTGTTTTTCATAAGGGCCGCTACATGTGTTGACTTTCCTCCCACGCCGGCACACATGTCAAGAACAGTCATCCCCGGCTCAACTGCCAGCATATTGGAGATCATCTGCGATGCCTCGTCCTGGACCTGAAAGAACCCCCTGCTGAAACCCGGAAGATTTTCGACCTTTCCCCTGAAGTCTTTCAATATCAAGGCATCTTGTGAAAACTGTCCGGGAACTGTGCTTATGCCTTGTTCTGATAACACGGACTTCAGCGCCTCCCTGCTGATCTTAAGGGTATTGACCCTGATGGTAACTTGAGGATGCCGGTTATTTTGAAGACAGACGTATACCGCCTTGTTTCTTCCCAGGTGTTTATCCCAGCGCTTTACC
>JALVJO010000099.1 GCA_027028245.1 Deltaproteobacteria bacterium | reverse complement strand
GTCTCTTCAAAAGATTTGGCAATAGAACCCACGCAAAACAGGTGACAGAATGGATTCGTAAAACAGAAACACTATAGAGGCTGTCCTGTTCTGCAAACATGATCCTGAGACTGTGGTCCTGCTATAAAGAAGTGGACATTCAAATAGGTTGTTATTAAGTGAACGTCAGGAGGAGATTGAGGTGGCCGAATCATTCATTCATTCATACGATTAAGAACTCAACTCATTTATCACTGCAGATTTCAGGGCATAGTCGAGGCAGAGCAGGTACTATTCAATCTAATGCAACCGTCAGAGAAAGTATTCAACCAATGGTTATAAAACTCCTGCTCAATATGAACTGGAATAGTGAAATAATAAAAAAGCAACTTAATTGGGAACCTACTTTTTTGTTGTAAGATCATTCCATTTGGTAATAGAGATGAAAAAGGCATTAATAACAGGTAGTACAGGCCAGGACGGGGCATACCTGGCCGAATTTTTACTCAAGAAGGGATACGAGGTTCACGGAATAAAGCGCCGAGCCTCCCTGTTCAACACGGACAGGATCGACCACCTCTATCAGGACCCGCATGAACCTGACAGGCGTTTCATCCTTCATTACGGGGACCTGACAGATTCCACTAACCTCATAAGGATCATACAGGAGGTTAAACCAGACGAGCTCTACAATCTTGCTGCCCAGAGCCACGTGGCCGTATCCTTCGAATCCCCGGAGTACACTGCCAATTCCGACGCCCTTGGCACCCTCAGGCTACTTGAAGCAATTCGCATTCTTGGCCTTGAAAACAAGACGAGATTCTACCAGGCCTCTACATCAGAGCTTTTCGGCAAGGCCCAGGAGGTCCCTCAAAGGGAAACCACTCCTTTTTATCCCCGCTCCCCGTATGCAGTAGCCAAGCTTTACGCCTACTGGATAACCGTAAACTACCGGGAGGCATACGGTATGTACGCTTGCAACGGCATACTCTTCAACCACGAGTCCCCTATCAGGGGAGAAACCTTTGTCACTCGGAAGATAACACGGGCTGCGGCGCGGATCAGCCTGAGCCTTCAGGATTGCCTCTATCTTGGAAACCTGGATGCCAAGAGGGACTGGGGCCACGCAAGGGACTACGTGGAGATGCAGTGGCTGATGCTTCAACAAGACAGCCCGGATGACTACGTGATAGCCACAGGGAAGCAGCACTCGGTAAGGCAGTTTGTGGAGGCCGTATTCAGGGAGCTTGGTATGGAGATACAGTGGAAGGGCCGGGGAAAAGACGAGACGGGAATCGCCCGCTCCATTGTGCCGGAATCGTCCCGCCTTGATGGAAAGACGGTGGTCAGGGTGGACACCAGATATTACAGGCCCACCGAGGTGTCAAGCCTTCTCGGAGATGCAACCAAGGCAAGGGAAAAGCTCGGCTGGGAACCAAGAACCAGTTTCGAGGAACTGGTAAAAGAGATGGTAGAGAAAGATCTGGAACTTGCCAAAAGGGATCAGCTATGCAAAAGGGCAGGCTTCGCTGTATGTGATTACAATGAGTAGGTTATCTTTACAGAGCAAGATATACGTGGCCGGTCACAGGGGCATGGTGGGTTCTGCAATCGTAAGGGCCCTTGCAAGGCGCGGATTTTCAAGCATTGCTGCGGCCACCCATTCCGAGCTGGACCTCACCCACCAGGCGGCTGTCCGCAAGTTTTTCCATGACCAGGCCGACATAGAGCACGTGGTATTGGCCGCCGCAAAGGTTGGCGGTATCTATGCAAACAGCCGCTATCCTGCGGATTTTATCTACATCAACACCATGATAGAGGCGAACGTGATAAACGAGGCATGGAGGATGGGCATAAAAAACCTGCTTTTTCTTGGCAGCTCTTGCATATACCCAAAGTTTGCCCCACAACCCATGAAAGAGGAATACCTGCTCAGTGGAGGGCTTGAGCCTACAAACGAGGCATACGCCATAGCCAAGATATCCGGGATAAAGATGTGCGAGGCATACAACCGCCAGCATGGGACGAGTTTTCGCTCCGTCATGCCCACCAACCTTTATGGCCCCGGGGACAACTATCACCTGGAAAACAGCCACGTAATACCGGCAATGATTAGGAAATACCACCTGGCGAAACTGGCTTCCCAGGGCGATCTGGATGGCATCAGGAGGGACGAGGAAACCTGGGGCCCGATACCCTCGGACATCAAGCAGGCCCTTGGACTTTCACCCGGGGCAAGTCGGCTGCTTCCCGGGGCAGAGCCCAAGGTCGTCCTTTGGGGCACGGGGCAGGTTCGAAGGGAATTCCTGCATGTTGACGACATGGCCGAGGCGTGTATTTTCGTCATGGGCCTGGGGCAGGAACTGTTCAGCGAGGTTTCCTTCCTGAACGTAGGCACTGGCACGGATATCACCATCCGCGAGGTGGCGGAAATGGTTCGGAATGTGGTTGGCTTCGAGGGAGAGACGGTTTTTGATGAATCAAGGCCGGACGGCACCCCAAGGAAGCTGCTCGATACAAGCCGGATAAACGCCCTGGGCTGGAAGCCCAGGATAGACCTCGAGGAAGGACTGCGTGATGCCTATGAGTGGTATCTTGAGCATACGGGGCAGTAACCGTGGAACATAAAGCCAGGGCCCGGTCTCTCAGGGTGGCCAACATCATTGAAGAGGGACGCCTTGGAGGCCCGCAGGTGCGGATAGCCAATGTTGCCAGGGCCCTGCAGCCGGAAATAGAAACCACGGTCATACTCCCCAGGAAAAATTCCGAGCATTTCCGGTCCATGCTGGAAGGGTACAAGGTCCCTTACAGGGCGTTTCCCTTGAGCAGGATTACCAGGGAGCCAGGGGTTGCCCTTTGTTACCTGCTTTTTTCATGGTACGAGATCCTGGAACTTGTTCGATACTTCAAGAAAGAAAAATTCGACCTTGTTCACGTGAGCGGAGGTGCATGGCAGTACAAGGGCGTAATTGCAGGAAGGCTTGCTGGACTCAAGGTAGCCTGGCACCTAAATGATACCTCCTCACCTCAGCCTATCCGCAAGCTCTTTGAAATAGCCAATCCATTGGCTGATGCCTTTATTTTTGCATCAAAAAGGTCCCAGTATTTTTACCAGCCGCTGCTTAAAAAGGGCAAAGCCCAGTTTGTAATCCCTGCTCCTGTTGAAACCCGGCTATTTGATCCTGAGAAACAATTCAGCCTCAATGAAAGGCTCAAAGACAAACTGGCCGGAAAGGTCGTTATTGGAACAGTTGCGAATATAAACCCGATAAAGGACCTGAAAACCTTCATAAAAGCCGCCTCCATATTAAACGCACATTGCGAAGGTCTTCATTTTATTGTCACAGGTGCAATTTTCAGGAACCAGGAAGGCTATTATGATGAACTTGTTGAGCTGTGCAGAGATTCCGGCGTTGATAATATTGAATTTACAGGGCCGGTCACGGATGTCCGCCCTGTTCTTGGATGTTTTGATGTATATATCTGTTCTTCCAGGGCAGAATCCTCTCCAATCTCCGTATGGGAGGCACTCAGCATGGGAAAACCCGTAGTCTCCACAGACGTAGGGGATGTTGCAATATACGTCAAGGACAATATCAATGGCTTTATTGTAGATATCGGGGATGCCGCTTCCCTGGCCCAGAAGGTCTTATACCTGGTGGAGCATAAAAATATCAGGAAAGAATTCGGAGAAAGGGCCAGGAAGACGGCTGTTGAGAGGCTGGATATAAGACGTTGTGTAAGGTTGTACCGCCAGGCATACAATCAAATTGCCAATAACTGAGAAGGAATTTGCAGATGAATATTCTTGGACTAAATGCATATCACGGGGATTCCTCGGCATGTCTCGTTCAGGATGGCAGGCTTACAGCAGCCGTTGAAGAAGAACGTTTCCAGCGGGTAAAGCACTGGGCAGGACTGCCTCTAAGATCTGTCCGGTATTGTCTTGATACGGCTGGAATCGATATTTCAGAGGTGGACTATATCGGGATAAACCGCGATCCAAGGGCCAATCTTATGAAAAAGGCCTTGTTCGCGTTCTCCAAGAGGCCCTCACTCAAGCTGGTTACTGACAGGCTGAAAAACGCATCCAAGGTAAAGGATGTAAAAACACTCCTTGCAGGGGCCTTCGGACATGATCCAGGCAACCTGCGGGCAGAACTCGTTCACGTTGAACACCACCTGGCCCACCTGGCAAGCTCCTTTTATGTATCCCCCTTTCACGAGGCCGCCCTGGTTTCGGTGGATGGTTTTGGAGACTTCGTGGGTTCCATGACAGGCTTTGGCCGGGGACATGATATAACAATCAATAGCAGGGTCTTTTTCCCCCATTCACTCGGACTCTTCTATCTGGCGCTGACCCAGTATCTGGGCTTTATGAAATACGGAGACGAATACAAGGTCATGGGCATGGCGGCATACGGTCGGCCGACTTACTTGAAAGAAATGCGCCAGGTCCTCAAATCCGAAGGGGACGGGACCTTCAGTCTCGAGCTTGACTACTTCATCCACCATTCCGAGGGCGTGACCATGACCTGGGACGGTGGCATGCCAAGGATGGGGCCTGTCTTTTCTCCCAACATGGAAAAGCTGCTTGGTCCATCCAGAAAGCCCAGCGAGGAGCTGACACAGCGGTACAAGGACATTGCTGCATCTCTCCAGGCCCGTTACGAGGAGGTATTTTTCGAGATCCTAAGGACTGCCCGCAAAGAAACAGGAAGTGACAGCCTGGCGCTTGCTGGCGGCTGCGCCATGAACAGCCTTGCAAACGGCAAGATCTTCGCAAATACGCCCTTCAAAGAGATTTACATACAGCCAGCAGCCGGGGATGCAGGCGGAGCCATAGGGGCCGCCTTTCATGTCTGGCATGGATTGCTCCGAAGACAGAGGGCCTTTGTCCTGGAATCACCCTATCTTGGCCCTGAGTTTGGTGACGAAGACTTCCTAAGGGTTTTGGGATTGGCAGATAAACGGCAAGAAGCAGAAGCAGGCACCATCGTAAAGGCTATTGGAGATGCACAAGAAGAATTTTTCATTGAAAAGGTCAAGGATGAAAAACTACTTTGTCAAAGGACAGCAGCCTCTATTTCACAGGGCCTCGTGGTGGGATGGTTCCAAGGACGCATGGAATGGGGCCCCAGGGCCCTTGGAAACAGAAGCATTGTATGTGACCCAAGGAGGGCCGACATGAAGGACATCCTCAACCTCAAAATCAAGCGCAGGGAATCCTTCAGGCCGTTTGCCCCTTCGATTTTAGAAGAGGAAACAGGCAATTATTTCGAGATAGACTATCCCGACCCTTTCATGTTGAAAGTTTACAAGATCAGGCCGGAAAAGAGACCAACGATACCGGCTGTAACCCATGTGGACGGCACGGGCCGGCTCCAAACCGTCAATCGTAAGGTCAACCCCAGATACTGGCGGCTCATCAGCGAGTTTCGGAAAATCACGGGGGTACCGGTAGTCCTTAACACCTCCTTCAACGAAAATGAACCCATTGTCTGCGCCCCCGAGGAGGCCCTGGACTGTTTTCTCAGGACAAAAATGGACGTGCTTGTCCTCGGCAACTGGGTAATCGCGAGAAGGGGCTAGCTTACCTTTCATGAAGATATCGATCATAACTGTTTGCCTGAATTCTGTTGCGACCATAAAAGACGCTGTAGAATCGGTGCTCAGCCAGACATATCCAGACATAGAGTACATAATAGTTGACGGTGGTTCTACCGATGGCACGTTGGATATAATTAACAGCTACAGGGGCCGGATTCATCACGTGGTAAGCGAACCCGACAGGGGAATCTACGATGCCATGAACAAGGGAATACGCCTGGCATCGGGAGATGTGATAGGAATCCTGAACTCTGATGATGTCTATGAAGATAGAAAAGTAATCTCAGATGTCGTAGAGAAATTTTGCAATTATGATGTGGATATAGTTTTAGGTGATGTAGTACAAGTTGATCGGTACGATTTCAGTAAAATCCGCCGTTACTATTCAAGCAAAAAATTTCGCAGGTGGAAATTAAGATTTGGCTGGATGCCGCCTCATCCAGCTACTTTTATAACCGCATCAGCATATAAAAAGGCAGGTACATATTCCTTAGATTATAAAATTGCTTCAGATTACGAGATGTTCATACGTCTTATGTTGGTCCATCGTTTTGCTTTTGCACGAGTACCCAGGGTACTCGTTAGGATGAGAATAGGAGGTGTAAGCACTAATGGCCTGACATGCCTTTGGATTATGAATACCGAGATAGTCAAAGCCTGTCGCCAAAACGATATTTATACAAATCTTTTTTTTGTATTATTAAAAGCTCCATTTAAGCTCTTTGAACTACTGAAAAAACCTCGAAGTTGATTAATCGAATAAATAGCAGACAATTCATCCTATCATGGACCCGCAAAAGTCGATATTATTGACCGGTGCTACTGGTTTTGTTGGAAAGCAACTCTTTAATTTCTTGAAGGAGACATATTCGATTAAGGTCGCCTTGCATAGGTCTCCAAAGGAGTCTTCTTTTTTTTCAAAACAGAAAATTATAAGATCGATAACGTCCAAAACTGACTGGAAATGGCTGCTTGAAGATGTAAATACCGTGATCCACCTTGCTGCCAGGGTCCACGTCATGGATGATAAGGCTGATGATCCCCTCGCAGAATTCAGAAAGGTCAATGTTCATGGAACTGTCAATCTTGCAAGGCAGGCTGCTGACTCTAAAGTAAAGAGGTTCATTTACTTAAGTTCCGTAAAGGTATGCGGAGAACAGACTGCATATGGTAGCGCATTTTCTGAAAATGATGTTCCGAATCCTATTGATCCTTATGCCATCTCAAAACTTGAGGCAGAACAGGAACTACGCAAAATAGCCAGTGAAACCGGCATGGAGGTGGTCATCATACGTCCTCCCCTGGTCTATGGTCCAGGCGTCAAGGCAAATTTCCTGCGAATGATGGAGTGGCTCTGCAAGGGTGTTCCTTTACCCCTAGGAGCAGTGCAGAACAAGCGCAGTCTTGTTGGTCTGGACAACCTGATTGACTTCATCTCTGCCTGTATAGAGCATCCGGCAGCTGCAGATGAAATATTTTTCGTCTCTGACGGGGAAGATATATCTACCACCGAACTACTTAAGCGCACGGCCCGGGCACTTGGAGTTCCGGCGCGCCTGTTGCCGGTGCCTCCCAGGTTGCTGAAAGTTGCGGCAAAGCTCACAGGAAAGACAGAGCTGAGCCAACGTCTGCTTGGAAATCTCCAAGTGGACATTTCAAGGGCAAAAAAGGTCTTGGGATGGCGCCCTCCATTTTCACTTGACCAGGA
This sequence comes from Deltaproteobacteria bacterium, assembly GCA_027028245.1. Taxonomy (GTDB): domain Bacteria; phylum Desulfobacterota; class Dissulfuribacteria; order Dissulfuribacterales; family QOAL01; genus QOAL01. The sequence continues at coordinate 27,940 of JALVJO010000099.1, read as the reverse complement.
GCTTGAAAAAACTGCACGCTGGTTTCTGGAAAACAGACCATGTTGAATGAACTTTGGACATTGGTCCTGGAAAATAAGTGGCTCCTTACTGTTTCATTAGCCATGGGAGGCCTTGGGGCATGGGCAGTCAGCCGATATGCTGAAAAAATTGATTTGCTGGATCGTCCAAACGAGAGGAGTTCCCATTTTACTCCCACGCCAAAAGGAGGCGGAATAGGTATTTTGATCACATTCATCCTCGGTGGTATCATCTTGGGTTTTTCCACTTCTTTTCTAATTCCCTTAATGGCACTTTCCCTGGTCAGTCTGGCGGGTGATAAAATAGATATCTCACCTACAGTACGCCTTGCTGTGCAATTTATTGCAGCTTTCATTGTCTTGTATTCATTGAATAATCATGAATCGATTGCCCTTTTAGGACATCTGAACAATCTTATGACAAGCTTTAGCCTGTTTTCTTTAGCTGCAGTGTTCATCGTGGGCACTGCAAATTTTTATAATTTCATGGATGGAATAAACGGAATAGCCGGGCTGACCGGGATTGTAGCTTTCCTGCTTCTAGCCCTGTATGGGTTCGGCAAGGGTGTATTTAGCGAATGGGTGCTGCTCTGCTTATGTCTCGTTATGTCTTGCATTGGTTTTTTGCCATTCAACTTTCCTCATGCCAGGGTCTTCATGGGGGATGTGGGCAGCGTGCTGCTGGGTTTCCTGTTTGCTTCAGTGGTTCTTGTAACCGCTGAGTCTTTCATGGAATTTATCCTTTTAGCCTCCTTCATGTTCCCTTTTTATGCAGATGAACTTGTTACTATGGCAGAGCGGATAAAGGATGGGTGGAGCCTGACTAAGCCTCACAGGCGTCATTTTTACCAGGTGTTGGCAAACGAGGCCCATATTCCGCATTGGAAGGTGTCTACAGGTTATGCCCTGTTCCAGTTCTTGGCAGGTATCATTTTCTGGAAGGCATTTGAAAAGGGCATCTTCTTTTTCATATCAGCCCTGCTTGCATTTTCAGCCCTGTTTTTACTGGTAAATTTCAAGGTAAAAAGGCGCTACCGAGTACTCAGTCTGCAAAGAACTGATAGGTAATACATCCAGCACAATGGTACTGCAGAGCCATGATTGTCACTTGTCGCCGACAGGGAAAAACAATTGTCGTTGAACAGTCAACAGTTGATCTGTCTTTTGGAGTCATTTTAATTAGCACAAGCTATTGCAAGAGGCCAGGGTTCAGAGATCAGAGGTCAGAGATCGGAAGACGGATGTCATAGGTCGGAGGGCAGAAAGACAAGGAGCAAAGATGCAGATTAGATGGGCCAAGGATTCGATCGCGAACAAAAAGCTTTATTAACTGGCCATGGCGATAGTCAAGATCAGTAAGTCGTTTTCAGCAGAGAAACGCTATGCATTGGAAGCATTCCCAGTTTTTCCCTCATTTGTGGGGTTTTTCTTGAAAGCTCAACTTTCGGAGTAAATCTTGTGCAGGTTTTTGAGGTCAGGACATTGAACAACTGACCATGCCTTGCTATAATAGGTCATATAGATGACCTATTATAAAGGAGAGCTCTTATGGAGATGGTAAGCGTTGCCGCCACAAAAGCTCATTTGTCAAAACTTTTGGATCGTGTTGAAAAAGGTGAGGAGATCATGGTTACGCGCCGTGGGAAGCCTGTGGCACGATTGTCACCTGTCAGACCCAAGAAGAAACCACTTCCACTGCTTGCCGAGTTTCGAAGCAAAATCCCGCGGCTGAAAACGACGGGATCGAAAGTGCTCCGTATGATGCGCGAAGAAGGTTGCTAATGTTCTATTTTGACACCAGTTTTCTAATACCGTTGATACTTCCCGAGGAAACAAGCGATCGAATAGAGCATTTTTTTCACCAGCTTCCTGTTGGCGAAGAACTGGTGGTCAGTCAATGGACACGGGTGGAGTTTGCCAGTGTCTTATCAAGACTGGTTCGGATGGGCGAATTGAAAAAGGATATTGCTTTGCTTTGTGCTGAACGGTTCAATACGCTTCTGATCGAGAACTTCCAAGTCGTGTTGCCGAGCATAGTCGATTTTGATCTTTGCTGGGAATTTTTGGCACAATTCAATAATAACTTACGCGCTGGTGATGCCCTTCATTTGGCAATCGCGTCCAATTTAGCGGTAAATACAATTTTCACCCTGGATAACGACATGCTTAAAGATGGCAGGCTGTTAAGCCTTCCAGTTGATAGTGGAATATGAAGACGGCGAGGCGTTGATCAACGGCTGGCCTGCGTGGATTTTTTTGGAAGCTGGCCACACTATCACAACAAAAGAATGACATAAAAGGGGACACTGGCTGCATATACAGATAAGAACAAGTGAAAATAACTGAAGTTTCTGGCTTAAAATTGCCTGGTGAAAGTAAAGACAAATAATGCATCCAATATCAAAGACTTTTTAGCCATGGACCCACATAGACAATTTGGCAGCCCTGACAGGGGCTGCCAAATACCTCAGGCAATAGTTGCCTTCTTGGAGTTTTAGTCATGCCAAGTCGGGCATGACTAAAGGTATTTGTCCATGTAAGTCCATGTGTGTCCATGGCTAATACTGTTTCACCCTCCAACACAAGGATATTGCAGGACCAGGTTTTCACTTGTCGTCCTTGGTCATATGGGCTGAAAATGTGCCAAGTACCCACTTCACGCCGTCCACCATGGAGCTGAAACCGGTTTTTTCCATGGCCTCAGGAGGAGAAGCGTATTTGAGCTTGCTGTTCATCTGGGCAGTTATCTTTCCATCTTTGTTGATTACCTTGCCGGCAAGGTCAAACTTTTTTGACGGACCCTTTACGTATACCAGGAATTCCCTGACCGTGCCCTCCAGCCTGTATTCCAGCCCGGAAGCATTCTCTTTTTGGGTGCTCAGGCGTTTTCTTAATATATCAAGCCTCACCTTGGGTGCGACTTTAATACCTGTCTTTTCATGGTCTGACTCCAGGGTTGAAGCAAGCTTCTGAACAGCCTTGAGGGCCTTTTGATACCACTTTTCAGCCTGGACATAGTCCACAGGTACCCCTTTGCCGTAAAAATAATAATCCCCTACCTTAAGGGCCGATTCCCAGTCTGCAGGGTCTTGTGCAGCAGCCTCAAACCATTTTTTTGCAAGGGTGAAATCGCCCCTGGCCTCGGCAGCCTCGGCCAGGAGGATCATGGCAGAATGGCTGCCGGCCTCTGCTGCCTTGGCAAGCCATTTTTGTTGGACTTCAGCCGGCTTTTCAGCAGGCAGTATGCCCTGGCTGTAAAGCAAATAGATGTTAAAGAACAGGTTGGGTGGCACAGTTTTTTGTTTTTCAATTTTTTTTATGACTTTTTCATAATAGGCAGTAGCCAGGGCCTTGTCCGGCCCGGCCTCACGGGAAAGACAATCTATCTGTTTTTGAAAGACAGGGACATAACCATTGGGAAATTTCTGCAGGTAAAGCTCGGCCAAAAGGAGCTCGGCCTGGAACTCGCCCTTTTCGGCCGCCTTTTTTATAAACCTCAGGGCTGTGAGCCTATGGTCTTTATCCTTACTGCATGAATATTTCAGCCCGCGCTTAAAATATTCATGGGGCGTACAGCCTGGACAAATCTTGTAGCCGGCATGTCTATGAATCAGGCCTGTTGCCAATAAAACAGCTGCAAGGACCAGTATTATAATTAAGCCGAATTTTCCCATGGAATGAAACCTCCAGTCACGGGCTGTCTTGAGTGTCTGCGGCAGTTGTACCCGCTTTGAATACGTCTGCAGGGTGCCTGCTGTTTGAGACAGAGGTCATGAGTACGTCCTCGAGTGCCGGACAGCTCCAAAAACCTGGTATTTCTCTGGCACTTATCATCATTTTTCCCCTGCCAGCTCCAGATCATGCGGATTGCCGTGGCAGTCCAGACAGCCCTTGAATCCTTCTATTACCGATTGCGGGTGTGGAACACCGTGGCAGTCCTGGCATTTGGGAATGAAACCGTGCTTGTACGAATGACAGAAGACACAATGCAATTTTGAGTGTGCCTTTTTGCTTCCAGCCAGGATTTTGGCCGGCTCCGGATGGCATTTGGCGCATATATTATTGGGTACATTGGAGGGCAGGGAGACATCCTGGGGCATGTGGGCGGGATGGCACTTTACACATCCCTTGTTGTCAACGTATTTGGTATGGGGAGTGCCGTGGCAATTGGTGCACTTTGGAATATTGCCGTGATATTTGTTGTGACATGCATTGCACGATAGCTTTGAATGGCTGCCCGGATGTTCCTTCAATTGTCCCGCAGGGCCGGGATGGCACTTTCCGCAAAACGGCAGCAGCTGCTCTATGTCAAGGCTTGCCAGGGGAGCATGGGGTTTTTGATGACACGTCTTGCATGCAGTCATATCCGGGGACTTGCCATGGGGATAATCATGACACTCCGTGCACTTTGGCAGCACATCCTCATACTTCATTCCCCTTCGGAAGCTGTGGAAGGTTTCATGACAGTCCATGCAGGGGAATCTGTGAGCGCCCTTGCCGTTTTTTATGGTCATGAAGATATCATAATGACACCTGGCGCAGTCCAGGGGGGTCATTTTCTCAGGCATCTTTTCAGGGACCTTGCTGTAGATATCCCCTTCCTCACCTGCCGCAGGCAACGGCGGGGTCAGCAGTAGATTTATGATCAATAACCAGAAGACTGCCGCTGATAACTGATGGGTCTTGAGATTCATGTCATCCTCGTCTGCATACCGTTTCCGGGGCAAGGTTGCAAGCTATTTACCTCCAGCAAGATGATGCGGATTCCTGTGGCATTTATGGCAATCGGGAAAATGGCGGTGCAGCGGTGCATCATGGGGCTGTCCGTGACAGGTGCTGCATTTCACGATCACCTTGTGCTTTCTGCTGTGGCAATAGATACATTGTAATTTCGCATGTTTACTTTTGTCCGTAACCTGCCCCTGGTATTCCTTTGAGTGGCAGCTGCCGCAGAGTTTAGAGGGTACGCTCTTGGCAAAAACCGGCGGCATGGGGTAGTGGGGGATATGGCACTTGAGGCAGTCCCCGTATTTCATCTGCTTGCTGTGACCCTTGTGGCACTTGAGACAGCTCAGGTGCTGTCCGTGAATGGGGTGACACTTGTTGCATTCCACCCTTGCATGGGCCGATGGATGTTTTTTCATGGTTTTTCCCACGCCGGCGTGGCAGCTCAGGCAGGTTGTCCTCACGGACTTCAGGTGGGAAAAGTCTATTCTTTTGGGCATATGAGGATTATGGCATCTGGTGCATGCCTTCATGGCATAATGCCTTTTCTTTTCAGGATTATGGCATTTGGAGCAGGATGGAATAACATTTTTTTCCCTTGGAGGATGTGCCTCATGGCACTTTATGCATGTCAGTTTTTCTGCATGCATTGCCCCGTGCTGGCTGAAATCCTTTACGATATCATCATGGCATGCCCCGCAGGAGACATTTTTAATGGGATGGTCCCAGATATACCTGGTGGGCTGATGGGGCTGGTGACATGCCAGGCAGTCCTTCAGGGTGAGATTTGGAGAATGCTTTTCGTGGCAGTCAAGACAGGTGTCGGATTTGCCCTTTCCCAGGCCGTGGGCATGATGGCACTTGCTGCAATCTTGTTCCGAGTGGGCACTGGGCAGCTGTTTCATCTGTTTTTCTATGTCGAAATGACAGGTGATACAGATCGGCTTTACGTCTCCCATCTTGCCGAAGGCGGTTACCAAAGGGGCATGAGGGTTGTGACAGGCCGTGCAGTTCTTGGATGCAAAGTGCTTGTTCTCTCCAGGGTCATGACACTGAGAGCACTTTGGAATCACGGCCTTGCCTTGGGGAGGATGTCCTTCGTGACAATCCATGCAGGATAGTTCGGTTTTGTGAGCCGACTCCTGGCCGGCCATGGTCTTTACCACCTTGAAATGGCACTTGATGCAGTCCTGCTGTGTCAACTTCAGAGGCTTGACCTCGGCCTGTGCCAGCCCGCTTGTCCATGCACTGAAGATTACGAGTAAAAAACCGAGCAATGATAATTGTTTCATCCCTCTTTCCCCTTAGGCCTTCTTTGACGTTTCCCCCTGGGCCTTGGAAAGGGGCAGCCGGCCTGGGCTTGCCGGCCATGCCCCTGATGTTTCTGAATCGGCCCGGTTCCCTTTGCCTTCCTACTTTGCCAGGTTGTGCGGATCCCTGTGGCAGGTAAGGCACTTGGGGAACTTGTCATGGATATACTTATCGTGCGGCTGGTCATGGCAGTCCTGGCATGAAGGTATGTTGCCGTGTTTTGAGTCATGACATTCCACGCAGGACATTTCAGAGTGTTTTGAGCCGGATTTTACAAGTGTGAGGGCAAGCTCGTCGTGACAGCTTGCACAGAACTGTACCGGGATGTCATCTCCATATGTGATATTGGCGGGACTGTGGGGCTTGTGGCACTTCAGGCAATCCGCAACCTTCATGTCGGATAAATGTCCCTCGTGACAGTCCAGGCAGTTCTGGTATTGTCCTTCTCCCAGGCCGTGCTCATTATGGCAATTATTGCAGTCCTGCTCGGAGTGGGCACTGGGATATTTCTTCATCTCCTCTCCCTTGTCTTCATGGCAGGTCAGACAGGCAGTTTTGGCGTCCTTTACCTTGGTAAAATTTACCAGGAGCGGTTCATGCGGATTGTGACAAGAGGTGCAGCCCTTGACGGCATAGTGTGCAGTTTCTGAAGGATCATGACAGTCTGAACAGGACGGAATTGCATTTTTCCCCTCTGGCGGATGTTCCTCATGGCACCCTAGACAATTCACATCTTTATGGGCCTCGCCATGTTTGTCCAGCTCCTCTACTATGCCGAAGTGGCATTTTACACAGTCCTCGTTGTCCAGGGGCACGGGTTTCAGGTTACCGGCTTCCTGTTCCTTTTTGGCTTCTGCCTGCTTGGGTTCCTGCGTCTTGGCCGGTGCGGCTTCCTTGGCAGGTTGTTGTACCTGTACTCCCTCAGGCTTCGGCTGGTTTTCAGATCCAGAATCAGTTGCTGTGGCGATAACTGCCAAAACCATCATCACTAAGCCTACCATCACCGTTGAAAAAAATACTTTCTTCATGGCAATCCCTATCCTCTCGCTAAAATTTGTACTCCAGGGACCTCAGGCCCGGTTCACATCCTTTCCTGGAAAAGGTCCCTTGACAGGTAAATCTCGGGCATTCATTACATGCACTGCCGCGGTCAAAAAATGAACCATTGTTCACTAGCTATCAAAAATAGACCAAAAAAGCAAGCTGGCAATGTGAATGAGTCCGAATTTTTATGAAATTTTTTTTACAGAAAAGATGCGGGCTGAATTTTGCCAGGTTCAGGATGCTGAAAATTTCGACAGTTCTTCCGCCCAGGACACGGGCAGTCTTACCATTTGTTTTTCCCTGTTCCTGAAAAGAAGAAAACCCTTTTGCCAGCCGTAAAGGAAAAGGTCCCTGGTGATGGTCACGTCCTTTTTGCAGTACCTGATGATTTTTCCGATCTTACCCTGCTTCCACCACTTGAGTGCCGCGAGCCCATCTGCGCTCTTGGATGTTCCCAGTGTGGCTGATGCCAGGCCCTGAAGGGAAAGCCTGTAGCCGAGCCGGTTATGAACATGTTCCAGCATGTCGAGGGTCGGTACATTATGAAGATCCATGGGTGAATAGGTGGATAGCACCTTGTAGTCAAATCTCTTTATGTTGAAGCCTACCACCAGATCCATATGCTGCATCAGCCTGAAAAGTGATGGCAGCTGTCCTTCGCGAAAGATTAAAAATGCCCGGGAACGAGAGTCGTAGAAGACGGCGCAGCTTACCCGCATCTTGTGACTCCTGTGCCAGCCGCCTACCTCCTGTGCAGACAGCTGTGTTTCCACGTCGAGAACGCCGTATCTGAACCCGGGCCCATTTTCACGTGGAGCCGCCGGACTTCTCTTAGTTAAAGCGGTGGCTTCTTCCTCGGCCCCGGATAATACAGGTCTTATGCATGGCTCGGCAGCTCTTTTTTCTGGTTTTCCCGACAGGATACTGGCCCTGGCCTGCGGCCTTTCCTTTTTCCTGATTTCCTCAAGGACAAAGATGGCTGCCGCCTTGTCAATTGGTCTGTTGCCGGAGCCGCACTTGGGCGAGTGTACGCAGGAAGGACAGCCGTTTTCGCATGGACAGCTGCTGATGGTTCTGAAGGTGGTATCTACCAGGTTTTTTGCCTCCTGAAATGCCTTTCTGGTAAGCCCGACACCTCCTGGTACTCCGTCGTAAACGAAAACCGCAGGAGACAAGGTCTGGTGATGAAAGGTTGTGGAAATACCTCCAAGGTCATTCCTGTCACAAAGCACCAGCAAGGGCATGATGCCAATGGCCGCATGTTCTATAGCGTGAATGCCGCCCATGAAATGGTAGAACCTCTTTTCGGATTCTTTCTTGACTTCTTCTGGTATGCTGACCCACAGGCCTTCTGTCTCGAACTTCTGGGCTGGAAGCTCCAGGTCTACCCTGTTTATAAGCCTCTGGCCCCTTACCATGCGCACGTCATAGCCGGTTACTTGTTCGGAGACCAGGAGCCGTCCCCAGAATACCCGCGCACTGTACAGGTCCCGGCTTTTCATCACCTCCAGGATCTCAGTGGCCTTGCTTGCCCTGACTCTGGTGAAGTAGTCAACCCTGGCCTGTCTTACCGTGACCTGCCTGGCCTCTATGTCCAGGTGTCGGACCAAGAATGTATTTCCCCTGTGGATATAAACTGCTCCGGGGTGGGCCTCTCTGAAGGCCCTGAACCCATCCAGAGTGCCTATGGTCGAGCCGTCTTCATCCAAGATCTGGAAGCTTCTGCCCGCACCCCTGAGCTCTACTTCCCTGTGAGGATATTTTCTCGGACAGACAAGATGTTTCCCGTCTCCTGTAACAAGAAGCTTTCCCGTTTCCGTAAGGGCCTTTGCGCACCTACTGACTGGGCCGTCCTGGAACAGGGGCTCTGTGATGCTGATGGGCTCCTCTGACGCGGCGCACACAAGATGCCTTTCCATTGTCCTTCTGTTGTATACGTTTATTACAGCATTTTCAGAAGGCCGTTTTATGAGCTCCACTGGATTGTTCATAAAGTATTTGTCCAGGGCGTCTTCCCCGGATACCAGTATTACCGCTGATTCCCTGGTGCTTCTGCCCACTCTTCCTCCCCTCTGCCTGAGAGACATGAGGGTGCCCGGGTAACCCACCAGGATGCAGATATCCAGGAGGCCGATATCGATGCCAAGTTCCAAGGCGCTTGTGGAAATCACGCACAAAAGCTCACCAGATGACAGTCTTGCCTCGATCATACGTCGTTCCTCAGGGAGGAAGCCGGCACGGTACGCGGAGATCTTTTCCCCAAGAGGGCCTGCCCTCTGCATGGCCCAAAGGCTCACCAGCTCGGTCAGCTTCCTGGACTGGGTATAGACTATTGTCCTGAGGCCTCTTTTTAGGGCTGCCAGAAGGAGCTGAACAGCGGTCTGTGCAGCCCCTGAGCCTTCGGGATCCACCAGAAGCAGGTGCCTTTTGCCCTGGGGGGCACCGCTTTTTGTGACTGCATGAAATTTCAGGCCGGTGAGGTTTTCTGCCAGCTCTTCGGGGTTTCCCACAGTTGCCGAGCAGAGTATGAAGACCGGGTCTGATCCATACCTGCGGCAGATGCGTCTCAGCCTTCTGAATACCCAGCCCATGCTGCTTCCCACTATGCCCCTGTAGGTATGAACTTCGTCTATTATGACAAAGGACAGATTTTTCCAGAAGGAAGCCCAGGAGCCGTGATACGGAAGCAGGGAAAGGTGCAGCATCTCAGGGTTTGTGAAAAGACAGTTCGGAGGGTTTCTTCTTATCTTTGTACGTTCCCACCCGCTGGTGTCCCCGTCATAGATGCAGGCCGTGGGCCCGCGGCTGCCGGGGAGTGCTTCAGACATCCTTTTGAACTGCCTTAGCTGATCCTGGGCCAGGGCCTTTAGCGGGAAGAGGTAAAGAGCAGTGGTGGAGGGGTTTTTGAGGAATTTTTCCAGCACCGGCAGGTTGTATATGAGGGTCTTTCCGCTTGCAGTTGGAGTTGCCACTACAATATTCCTGCCAACCCTGACGTCAGCCACCGCCTCTGCCTGGTGCGTATAGAGGTCGGAGATGTCAAGATGTTTCAGGACTTTTGCAAGGGGAGTGGGCAGGTTTGGATTCAACCGGCCGAAATCAGCCTTTTTTGCGCGCTCTACGTGAGAATATACGATCTGCCTGCCAAGAGATTTGGACCTTTTGAATGCGCGAACGTATTCCCCGGCACTTTCTTTTTTCATGTTGCCGTGGGATCTATCTGCTGGGGAAGTCCTGAAAGGGCCTGATCCAGGTGGGCTGTCATGTTCAAAAACCTCAGGACACCGTTTCCGTCAGGAAAGAACTCAATGCAGCTTATGCACGCGTGATCCTGCTGCAGGCTGAATATGTCCTGCAGGGACATTCCCAGAAAATCTGCAATAAGGACCCGATTAACGCCGCCGTGGGCCACAAAGGCCACATGTTCCCCGAAATCTCCCCTGGTGCATCTTTTGAAAAGGCCCTTGGCCCTCTTCAACAGGTCACCCAGGCTTTCGCCGCCAGGCGGACGATAGGTTTTCAGGTCTTCCATGCGCCTTGTCATGGCACCCGGATAGTCTCTTTCTATGTCATCCCAGCTGAGACCTGTCCAGCGGCCGAAGTTTATTTCCCTTATGGACTCTGAAAAAAGGGGCTCAGGCCCGCCTTCCATCTGGATAAGGCCTGAAAGATAGGAGCACCGGCCAAGGTCGCTTGAGACCACCGCATCTATTCCCATGCGGACCACCTGCCTTGCCGCAAGGAGACTTTGCCTTTTCCCCTTTTCGGAAAGCGGCACGTCCATCTGGCCGTAAAAAAGACCCCTTGGAAAATCTACGTGGCCGTGTCTCAGAAGATAGATCTTTACCGGGTTCATAAGGAAATACCGGCGCCCAGCATGAAAAGGAAGGTCTCTACCGTCTCCAGATGTGCTCCAAGCATGTCGCCGGTTATACCTCCAAATTTTTTATCGAACCACCATCCCGCAGCAGGGCCGGCCGCAGTGGCAAGTCCCAGAAATACCAGCCCGCTTGCCCCGGCCAGGAACCAGGATGCGGCAATAGCTGTAAGCCCGGAAACAAAGACGTTTTGACGTGCAGGTTTTCCGCAGAATGCCTCTCCAAGCCCGCCTTCAGCCCTTGCATAGCGTGAAGAAGCAGCCAGGCAGTTAAGAGACCATCTGGAAAGACACGGCATGAGCATGAATAACTGCCACGTGCCGGCTTCAGAAATGTTTGCTGCAGAGGCAGCCTTGAGGATTAGGGCAGAACAAAGGGCCAGGACCCCTAGTGCCCCGCTGCAGCTGTCTTTCATGATGGCAAGGGCCTTTTCCCTGGAGGCGCCGCTTCCTATTGCATCTGCCGTGTCTGCCAGGCCATCCAGGTGAAGCCCTCTGGTCAGTATGGCCAGGAGCACTGCTGCGGCTGCACCGCATAGAGAAGGGTGCCAGAAGTCAGCCACAGCCCAGTTCAGGCCGGCAACAATGGCGCCTAGCACCAGGCCAACCAGGGGGAAATAGGAGAGGGCTGCAGACAGCTGTCTCCTGTCTGCTGAAAGCTCCGGGACAATGGTGATAACAGTAAGGAACTGGAGGGCCAAAAGGAAACTTTTTATAACCAGACCTCCCGAGAGGGATCAGTCATCCCATTCCGTTCTTATCCTTTGGATTACCTTCTGGACAAAGGGCAATTTTTCAGGCAGGCACACACCGAAAAGCGGCGCATCCTGCTCCACCAGGTCTCCCTGCTGGAAATACACCTTGTATATGATACCAGGAGGGCCATCATAGGGCAGAAACGTGTCCCTTTTCATGAGCGACATTATTATGATTTCGTCTCCCGTGGAAACCGAAAGCCCTTTCTCCGTTTCTTTCTCCAGAAAGGTTACTGTCTCCGGGGTGAAAAAATACCTGGCCCGCTGGGGAGCCCTGAATATATGCAGCACCTTTCTCAAGATCCTGTCTATGATTTCATCCCTGTTCAGCTTGTGCTGAATGGTCAAAAGGCGTTCTCCTGCCTGCACAAAGGTACCTTCCAGCTCGGTTCTGAGGCTTGCCACCTTTCCCGTAAAACTGGAAGTTATCTTCTTGGGGTTTTTTTCCCTTTCAAGTATGTAGAGAAGGGTTCCCGGCCTGTGCAGCCACTGCCCGGACGGGCCCTTTACTTCCTGACCTTCCTTTACCCTGAATGAGACCACTCCCGTGTGCGGGGTATCAATGTGATGGTCCTCATAGGGATGGGATTTATACTGTCTCAGAAGGTCATTAAGGTTTATGTCCATGGCGGTTTCCCCTTATTTGTAATAGAGATGGGGGCTACCCATTGTCATCATGGCCTCAAAGAGATTCTTTCTGAAGTCTCTCCTGTCCCATATGCCCTGTATGTGGCCGCGTTTCAGGGCGTTCTTGGCACTGTGGTAGTCCGGCGGCACGTCCGCTCCGGTGGTCTCCCTGATGACCCTGGGGCCTGCAAATCCTATCCTGGATGAGCGTATGCCCACCTGATAGGGCGAGCAGCCCAGGAAGCTTGCAACCGGTCCTGCATAGGAATTGTTGTCGTAGACCACCATATAGAGGCCCCCGCTGTCGATGTATTCCCTGACGGCCACGGTGCATCTGGGCATCTGGATGACACCCAGGGTGCCTTCATGTATGCGTATGCCTCCTGTGGTATGGATGTAGGCAAGAAATGGACGCCTTGTGGTCCTGGCCCTGTCGCATGCGCGTATGAACTTTTCACCTTCTGCACATCCCACCGTCCCGCTCCTGAAATCACTGTAAAGCATGGCTACCACCAGCTTTATTTCATGGACTGCAGCATCGAAGGTAATGATTGCCGAGCGACGGCCCGTGCGTTTTTTTGCCTTTTTGAGTTTTTTGTCAAAGCCTTCAAATTTCAAAGGGTTGGCTGAGGCTATATGACTGTTGAACTCCTTTACCGAATCCTTGTCAAAGAGGTTTTCTAGATACCACTGGTATTCCAGGGGGAAGTGGTGGCCGCAGCTTGGACATACGCCGCAGAATTCACCGTAGAGATCCGGCACCCATAGGTCTCTGCAGCCGTATTTTTCCGCATTGGGGCAGGTAACAGTCCGGTCTTCATTGGCAAGGGGGCTGATGTAATGTTCCCAGTCCTGCACGAATATGCTGCGCCTGAAGGGGTCAAATACTTCAGTGGCAGATGGAGATTCCGGTTTTGGAAACACGAAATCGTATGCAGCCCTCATGGGTTCGGTAACGGTCTTCAGGAATATGAATCCCTCGCTGGACACCTCTTCAAGGATCTTCTGCACGCTCCTTGAATGATGTCTCAGGAGTCCGTAGCGGATGTCGTAGTAGCTCTGTTTCAGGCTGTCCCTTGCCTTTTCCATCTTTCTGCCAAGGCTTGTCCTGAGTTGTCTGAAGCCCTTTCCGATCTTCCGGTATTTTTCAGAACGGCATTCCAGCAGCCGCGCCTTTTCCGTGTCCGAAAGGGACCATTTGATATGGATGTCAAAATCCTCGCAGCTGCTGTCTCGGCTCTCCCTGGCCTGTCTTTTAAGGGCATAGGCCCTGAATGCCCGAAGACTTTTCGTCTTGAGGACCACCTCGTCCGTGGCCCTTATCATCTCGTAGCGCAGTTTTCTGAAAAAGGAGAAGTCGTCCCTTCTGGCCCCAAGCGGAGGCTCTTCTATTATCCTGTCAATGGTCTTAAGGATCAGGTTGTCCCGGGCCGTTATCCTGAGCTGGGCTGCGCAGTGCTCCACCAGCTCCTGAGGCACCTTTTCGCCTTCCTTGATGCGGCCTTCAATGGCAGCCGCTCCTTCGGGAGATATGACAGAATAATATCCCCTGGAACCCATAAGCCTCATGTCTGAAAGCCCTATGGCCTCTGCACCGCCTGAACCGCCCTCGGAGATGAATGACACAACGGGCACCCTTATTCGGGACATCTGGAATAGGTTTCTGGCAATCTGCTGGGCTGCACCAGGATAGTCCTCTGTGGGATATGCACCCGGGGTAAAGATATAAGAGTGAATGGGAATGCCCTCGGTTTCAGCGACCTTCATGTACCTGAGGGCCTTTTCATTGCCCCAGGGCTTGGCGCTTCCGCCGTTTCTGTATTCTTCACCCCTTCCCTTTTCATGGCCGATTACCATTACCTGGTGGTAGTAAAGGCGGTTTTTTACCCTGCGGGTCAGAGTGGCCCTTGCCACCAGGACTGCCGGGTCAATATTACAGTCGCCTTCGCCTCCGAGCTCGGTGAAAGAATCATAGACGTTTTCCAGTATGTCCTGGAGCGTGAAGCGCTGAACACTCCTGGCTATATTTACGATTTCGATTGGTCTCAGGGTCTTTGCAACCCTTTCTTCAAAAAATCGTATCCTGTCTTCCAGGTCCCTGATTCGGCTGAGCAGCTCCTTTTCCGTGAACTCGAATATGTTGTTGCGGGTTTCCTGCACCTTTTCCAGGAGCTGGTCCAGGCGTCCCCACGCCAGACTTCCCTTTATGTCTCCCAGGTAGGTTATCCGGTCGTAAAGGCCTGCAAGATATTTTCCGCTGTCAAGTATATACTTTTGATCCATTTATTTTTTGCGTCGCTATCTGCTGTTTCTATCTGCGCCGGGCAATGATTCAGAATTTCAACACGTCATCCAGCCGTTTCTTGAGGTAGCTGAGATTAGTCACAATCGGGCCTCCCCTGGAATCCTCGCCCCGGATGACCGTTTGAGAAAGAAAATCCCTGGCCCGTTCCCTGGCCTGCTCGGTATTCATCCCCCAAATGATGGCAAGGGCAAGGTTTGGATCGTATTCCGTGGGGATTTCATAAGGCCTGTCCTGGGGGACATGGGAATAAACCCTCACCCATGGTTTTTCAGGGAATGAAAAGGTGGTTATCTTTCCGCACCATGGAGCAAAACCTCTCTTTACATCCTCGGCCACTATACGAAGCTCGATGCTTGTGCCTGAAAATGTCACATCATTCTGGCTGAAGCCGAGTTTTTCTCCAAGGGCCGCCCTGATCTGTTCCCTGATCAGGTTTACAGGCCCATCGTATCCGGCAATCCTGGAAATCCGGGCGGAAATCTCGTTTTCAACCTGGATCCTGGTGTTGACCTCCAGGAGATAGGGCTTGCCGTCCCTTGTAACGATCCATTCCCAGGTGCCCACGTTGTCGTATTTGACCTTTTCTGCAAGCTGAATGGAATAGTTTATCATCTGCTCCAGCACCTTGGCAGCGTCAAAGGGATATCCGATACTTCTTGGATCAAAGCCTGGTGCTGCTTCAACCCTTTTCTGGCGCCCGGTGCTCTGGATGGTGCAGTTTCTGGTGCTGAAGTGTACTATTTCCCCGTGCTGGCTGCAAAGCAGCTGAACTTCCAGGTGATGGTAGTCGCGCATGCACTGCTCAATGAGCACGCCCTCGTCTCCAAACTGCCGTTTTGCATAGTTCTGGATGCGTCTGTAGATCTGGCGGAAGGTATCCAGGTGATTAACTTCCTCGATGCCCATGCCGCCTCCTCCGGCAGAGGCCTTTACAAGTATGGAGGGTTTTTCAATCCCCTGTTTCTTTTGCCGGTAAAAGAGCTTTTCTGCCAGGACCTCTGCCTCAATCTCGCTGTACAAAGGTTCGTCTGAACCGGGTATGACCGGGATGCCCAGCTGTTTTGCAATGCGTTTGGTGTTTATCTTGCTGCCCAGGTCCCTGATGACTTCCCATCTCGGGCCTATGAAGACTATGGGCCTGTTTCTCAGGGCAGCCCTTCGGGCAAACCTGAAATTTTCTGAGAAAAATCCGTATCCAGGATGTATGGCATCTGCTCCCGAGTGGTCGGCAACAGAGAATATCTCGTTGGGGTCCTTGTAGTTGCAGATCCTGTATGCTGCCTCCGGTCCCTTGGCCTCAAGGGCCTTTCTTACGTGCAGGGAGGCACTGTCTTCGGCCGTGTAGACCACAACGTAGTCAAGGCCCAGTTCATCGCAGGCATTCATTATCCTGATGGCGATTTCGCCCCTGTTTGCTATGAGTATTCGCTTGTTTTCCATAGAAGATGTGAGAAGCGGCGATCTTGTTTAAAAAAAAGTGGCAGTTTACACCGGGCTTATGTATATTTGCTTTCTTGCATGCATTCACCACAGGTTTTTCAAACCGGTGTGGATTTTACCTTATAATTAGAAAAACACAAACTAGATTTACTTGCTCGGTGCTTCACAGCAAAAAGGGCAGTCTCCCAGGCTTTGGTCTGACCGGGAGATGGATACCTGATCTCGATCCTGGCGGTTTCTGGAAGGAGGACAGCTATTATGGAACATATCGAATACGGATTCGGGCAGCACCTGATGCTTGACGGTTATGGATGCGACCGTGAGAAATTGTCCAACCTGGATGGAATATATGATTTTCTGAGCCGGTATCCTGATGAAATAAATATGACCAAGATCATGCCCCCTTATGTATTCAAGTATTCCGGCAAGGTGCCCGAGGATTGGGGTATTTCAGGCTTTGTGCTTATTGCAGAAAGCCATATAAGTATTCACACGTTTCCTGACAAGCTTTACCTGAGCCTAGATATATTCTCATGCAAGGCCTTTGATGCAGATCTTGCCATAAGGCACATTAAGGATATCTTTTCCATTGAAAAGATGGAGGTGAAGCTCCTGAACAGGGGCCGCGAATTTCCAAAGGTCATAAGGAGCGTGCAGCAGTTCATCAAGGACGAGCGGGCCCACATGACCCTCTGATTATTGATGGGTGTGCAGTTTCTGGGGGCAAATCATGCCTCTTCAAGGCAGAAATGCCGGTTCATAATCATCCCTGCTCCCTTTGACTCTACTGCCAGTTACGGCACTGGCGCCAGATTGGGGCCTTCAAGGATTCTGGAGGCATCTGGGCAGCTTGAGCTTTTCGACGAGGAGCTTTTAGCCGAGCCCTGGAAGGCGGGCATTTTTACCGAAGAAGCCCTGGAACTGCCGGTGATACCGAAAAAGGCCGAACCTGTCATACACCATGCAGTGGCAGAAGTCCTTTCACAGAACAAGGTCCCGGTTCTTCTCGGCGGGGACCACTCTGTTTCAATAGGAGCCGTAAGGGCGGCAGCTGAACACTTCGGGCCCCTGGACATACTCCATCTGGATGCACATGCAGACCTTAGAGACGAGTATCAGGGCAGCAGCTACAGTCACGCCTGTGTAATGCGAAGGGCCCTTGAGCATGGAAACCTGATCCAGGCTGGCATACGCTCTCTTTCCAGAAAAGAGTGGCAGTTTATGGAATCTCACCAACTGAGACCCATTTTTGCCAGCCGGATAAGGCAGGACTATCAGCGGGCCCTGGATGATATATTGAGTTTGCTTACAGGAAGACCTCTTTACATTACCATTGACGTAGACTGCCTTGATCCTTCAATCATGCCTGCCACAGGGACGCCTGAACCCGGCGGCCTTTTCTGGTATGAGATGACGGGGATATTGAGGGCGGTCATGGGAAGATCCGAGCTTGCAGGTTTCGACGTTGTAGAGCTGGCGCCTGTACCGGGACTGCACCATGCGGAGTTTACCGCTGCCCGTCTGGTATACCGTATGATTGGTTATGCCTCGGAGCTTGCCTCATGATGCGTTCCATGCCCGGAGCAGCCCTTTTGTTTGCAGTTTTAGTTGTTTTTTGTCTTTTTTCATGCAGTACGGAGGATAGGATGAATACGGGTAAAGGGGTATCCATGGTCATCGACAGCAGGAAGGACTGCTGACGGGCAATTGCCGGCGTAGGTTTGCGCTTTCGAGATCCCCGTGTTCCCACTGGAGACAGGGTAGAGGTCTTTATAAAGCACGAGACTGTTCCCAAGATGAGAAAGCTTTTGGGGATAGTGGGGGGCCGGATTATCCAGGAAGACGTTCATACTGATTATGTACACATGATACTAGAAAAGAAGTAAACGCTCACAGGGCACCGCATCTGTTGTGTTGGCGGGCGCTTGAAGTACAGGGAGTACGACTGCGCCCCCGCCGCCTTACATCTGCGGCCCCCTGTGAGCGTTTACAGAATGGGGATATATACAGCAAAGCCCCCATAGCTCCCATTGGAACCTGTGATAAGTTATAAAAAGAAATAGCTGTCTATCTCGACTTGATCCCAGCACGTGAAATCGGAAGAATCTGTCATCACCCAGGAAGATCTCCTAAGGCCAGTCCAGGCCGCATCCGTTCTCATACCCAATAATGTCTTTCTTGCCCCTCTGGCAGGAATTACCGATTACCCGTTTCGGGCCATTGCAAAAAGGTTCGGCCCGGGGCTGACTGTTACCGAGATGATTTCAGCAAGGGCTCTTTGCATGGGGAATCAAAAGACTTTCACCATGGCAAGACCGGGGCCTGGTGAAGATCTTCTTTCCGTACAGCTGTTCGGCTCTGACCCAATAGTCATGAAGGAGGCCGCCAAGATCTGCCAGGATCTCGGGGCAGCCGTGATTGACGTAAACATGGGGTGTCCGCAGAAAAAGGTGATAAGATCCGGCAGCGGAGCTGCCCTCATGAAGACGCCTGGCCTGGCGGCCTCGATAATCGAGGCCATTGTTTCGGCAGTTGACGTGCCGGTTACTGCAAAGATCCGCCTGGGGTGGGACCTGGAATGTTTGAATGCACCGGAATTTTCCAGGATGCTGGAATCTGCAGGGGCAAGTATGGTCTGTGTTCACGCAAGGTCCAGAAGCCAGATGTTTGGCGGAACGGCTGACTGGAAGGCCATACGGGCCGTGAAGCATGAAGTGGGCATCCCTGTGATAGCAAACGGGGATATAAGATGTGCAGAAGATGCCAGGCGGTGTCTTGCGGAATCAGGAGCTGACGGAGTCATGATCGGAAGGGCTGCCTTGGGAAGGCCCTGGGTACTGGCCCAGGCGGTCGGGTCCTTGTCAGGCTCCCTGGATGTTCCCCCGCCTGTTCCAGGTGAGATTTCGGAAATCATAGATCTGCATCTCGATCTTATAATGTCCCATTATTCCCCGGAAGCCGCTGCATGGACGGCAAGAAAGCATGTTGCCTGGTATACCAAGGGGCTTAAATATTCTGCTGCCTTCAGGGACCAGGTATTCCGCACAGGCAGCATAAAAGATCTGAAACGACTTAAGGATGAATTTTTCAAAAATCTTACGGACCCTGAAACTTAAGGAAGGGGTTCAATACCACGGCAAGGCCTTGACTTATTATTCTGAAATATTCCTATTTGTTTTCTTCAGGCCACAATTTGCCGGGTTCGAAATCGAATTCCTCTTCGGCGATATTACCGGTTTCGTCATCATCTGAAGCCGGGCCTGGCTCTTCATCTTTTGCAGCCTCTGTATCTTCTGTTTCAGCCTTTTCTGATTTGTCTGTCTTTGGCTGCTCTTCTTCGTCCTGGATCTGTCTTATCTCGCTGGCTGTAAGCCTCAGTGCTTCATCCATTTCTGCAGGGGGAAGCACCATCTCGTCATCCAGGATCCTGATGAAGCTTTCAAAGGAAGAGCGCATCTTGTGCACAGATTCTCTTTGAAGCATCTTCAGCTTCCTTATCCTGTCTTCGAGCTGGATAGCCTCCTGGTGGGCGTCTTCTACTATCCGCTCTGCGTCTATCCTGGCCCGCTCAATGATCAGCTGGCCCTCTTTTTCTGCATTAAGCCTCATTTCCTCGGCCATCTGATGAGCGGTGGTAAGGGCGTTTCGGAACTCGGATTCCTGCTGTTTCAAGTGAACTATCTGTTTCTTGTAACGAAGCAGTTTGTCGCGCAGCTCGTTTCTTTCCCTGATTACAGCCGCAAGGGAGTCTGCCGCCTCCTCCAGGAAGTTGGTCACCTCCTGCCTGTCATATCCCCTGAATCGGACAGAAAATCGTTTTTCCAGCAGTTCGTTTGGGGTTAGAGGCATAACAGTTCTCCTAAGAAAGTCTCATTGCCAGCTCGTAAAGACTGGGGATGAGAAAGCTGTCCAGGAATATCAGGACCAGGATTATGATCATGGGGGTCAGGTCTATGCCGCCGAAATTGAGGGGCAGATATCTCCTGACCCTGTACATGACCGGGTCTGTTATGTTGTACAGAAATCTGACAATGGGATTGTAGGGATCCGGACTGACCCATGAAATAAGGGCCCTTATGATAAAGATCCACATGTAGAGATTTAAAAGGATGTGTAGGATGGTGGCTATGGATTTAATGAAATTGCTCAGTATGAACATGATGTATATCCTTTTTATCTGCCGAATGGACAGACGGGATAATGGCATTTTTTGCAGGACAGGCAAAGACCGCCGTGGCCCAGGGCCGCTATTTCCCTTCTGCCTATTCGTTCTTTAATCAAGATTCTCGGGAGAACCAAATCCAGTACCGTAGTCTTAAAATACATGCCGCATGCAGGAATTCCAAGTACCGGGATGGTCTTTATGTAGCTTACCAGAAACATGGCCCCGGGCAGAACAGGAGTGCCGTAGGTCATGTCTTGAGCTCCTGCCATCCTTATGCCCTTTCTTGTGACATCATCCGGATCAACCGACATGCCGCCGGTACATATGACCAGTTCTGCACCCCTGGAAATTGCTCGCCTGATTGCCTCTGATATAAGCCCTGGATCATCTGTCACCTTTTCCAGTGACTGCACCTCCAGGCCGAGTGCACGCAGTTTTTTCGACATTGCAGGGCCGAAGGTATCCTTGATCCTGCCCTCGAACACCTCTCTTCCTGTAACAACTATAGCTGCCCTTTTCAGCTGCCACGGAATAACCCGGAGAATGCCGCCGGCATCCCTGAGGATTGTCTCGGCCTGATCCAGTAATTTCCTTGAAATTACCAGGGGGATGGCACGTCCTGCAGCCACCTGGTCGCCCTTGTTCACCACGCTGTTGCTGTGCCTGGTGGACAACATAACATCACCCAGGAGGTTGAACTCCAGAAGTTTTTCCCTGTCCACCCGGAAAAGACCGCTTCTGGATGCCTTGAATGCCACCTTGCCCTCGGTCACCTTGAGGTCGCACTCGACTCCCTGTCCGCAGGCTGCCTTTGCAATCATGAGCCCCGCCTCGTTTTCATGGGCATATTCAGGGCCGAAATCAAGGCAGTAAACGTGGTATTTACCAAGGTCCTTCAGCTTTTCTATGTCTTTTTCCCGGATCACATGCCCCTTTTTGAAAGCAGGTCCCTTCTTTTTACCCTTGACTATTTCGGTAATATCATGGGGAATTACCAGGCCGACAGCCTCATCAACCGGTACCAGCCTGCTGCCCGGGGTACTGAAGTATGTAGACTGCCGCTCGTTCATGACAAAACCCGGTAATAGCCGCCCTGGGCACATGCCCTGCAAAGCAGTCTTCCGTTTAAAGAAACATCCCTGTGATCTTGTACCCAGTCGCCGCACATTTCGCACTGCACGCGCCTTGAAGGCCTGCCGGGCATGTCTTTTTCTGGTATCTTTACTTTTACCTTCTGAACCCTGAAAAGTTCTTCATCATTCATGACCTTGTAGGCTTCTATCTGGCGCTTGTACTTGTTTTCAATCTCCGGGCAATATTGGGCTGCAAGTTCTCTGGACTCTTCCCTTGCAATGATTCGGAAGGCCTCTCCTGTTTCCAGGTTGACAAAGGTTGCAGCCATGACCCCGTAATCCATCCACTTCAGAGACCTTTTGCCCAGGCTGCATCCTGTCACGGACTGTATGGCATCCGTGGCGCACCTGTCTATTTCCACGTAGACTATCAGCTTTTTTCTGTCAGCACCTTTTGGATCTGAGATGCCAGACAGCTTCAGACCCAGCATTGCCAGGCGTACTCCAAGGACCTGGCCTGGGCACAGATGGCCGTGTATTCTTACGGACTCTTCCAGCAGGCTCTCAAATGTTTTATTACTCATGGTGAAAAGATCCTTCCTGGTTTATTCTGTCAGCATAACATGAGGTAAAGAAGATGCAGATTAAAGATTGTGACCCGAAAAATCCTGCTTTCTGGGAAGAATATGCCGCAGGCCTGCAAAAAGGCCCGGTAAACAAAAAATGTATGCGTCCTGATACCTGGGACAGGGCATCGGCAACCTATGATGATCTTGACAAATGCCCTGACTATCGCAGACAGGTTTCAGCTGTCATGGATATCTTGCAACAAAAAGGTGCCTTAGACAAGAAAAATATTGTTTTTGATATAGCCTGTGGAACAGGCACCTATGCTGTGAAAATGGCCACAAAATGTCAAAAAGTATTCTGCCTGGATATTTCAGCCGGAATGCTTGAAAAACTCAGGGAAAAGGCACGGAAACTCTGTCTTTCGAACATAGAAACAATACAAAAAGACTGGCATGAATTTTATTCTGACCAGAGATTCGACCTGGTCTTTGTTTCCATGACACCCCTTTTACGCTCCGCAGAAAACATCAAGAAGTTTCTCAGGATTTCAAGAAGATTCCTTGCAATCGTGACATGGGCAGGCATCAGGGAGAATCAGCTCCTCAAGGAGCTTTACCGGGATATAATGGGGAAGGATCTTGTCCAGAAGGGCCATGACATGATATTCCCCTTCGGTTACCTGTACAGCCTCGGCCTTGCGCCTCATCTGACCTTTTTCAACGGGTGCTGGGAACGGACCAGGCCTGTAAAGGAGCAATCAGAAACCCTTATATGGCGCCTGGAGCTTTACCGTGAGCTGACTCAGGACGAAAAGGACCTGGTTTTCAGAAAGATTGAGTCCCTGGCCGACGACAATGGCCTGGTTGCAGTGACGACCAGGGTTCGGACCTGTCTCATGGTAATAGATAAAAAGGAACTGGAATTTTCCTGCAGCTGAAAAAGCCTAACTTTTCAATAAGTCCGTGCAAATTCACCTGTATCGGGAGCATCCCCAGTTTGTCCCTGGATGAAGAAGGGCAAGGAAGGGGCATTCCTTTCAAGGTTCACCAAGCCGCTGTGCAAGTTTCAAATTCTTCCCGAATAAAGACATGGCCAATCTCAGCGGCTTGACTGCGGCTGAAGTTGGCTTCCTTATGGTCAAACCTTTCAAGAAACACTCCCTCCTTGCAGTGGCACT
Source organism: Deltaproteobacteria bacterium (assembly GCA_027028245.1). GTDB lineage: Bacteria > Desulfobacterota > Dissulfuribacteria > Dissulfuribacterales > QOAL01 > QOAL01. The sequence continues at coordinate 4,853 of JALVJO010000099.1, read as the reverse complement.
AATGGGGACAGACTGGGAATGCTCCCTTTGTGTCTGCTCGCAGGGTGCTGCAGATACAAAAAACCGTATTTTTTACTGGCTCATGTCAGAAAGGTCTTGACTAAGCCATTTATCAGCGTCTATCCTTAATAAATTATTGATGATTTCAGGTTTTAAGGAGTCCGCCGGCAAGGCGGTAAAGGATAAGCTCAACTAAGAATGTCCAAAATGGGTCAACTGCGCGTTTGAATCTGCCAGGAGGGATATTTGCAGACTTATAAATCCAGGCTCAGGACAAAGAGAAAAAACAAGGCTGATTCCAGGGTGTTCACAATCTTTTTTGTGGTCTGCCTGTTCCTGCTGCTGCTATGGGATGTGGCGGGCCCTTATGGCATCTGGAAGCTTCACAGGATGAAGGAGTACAGAAAGGTCCTGTATGCACGTGTCATAGAGGCCGACAAGGAAAACGCCCTGCTCAAAAAAAGGATCCAGGATTTCCAGAAGGACAAGCATCTTCAAGAACAGGTAGTCAGGCAGAAACTCGGCTGGATAAGAAAAAACGAGGTGGTCTACAGATTTGTAGAGTGATTTCCCTTCAACCTTGATTAATGCTGTCTTTTGGACACCACTGCTAATTATGATAACCCTTGAAAGCATTGAAGAATTTAAGAAATACCTGGCAAGCGGCCGCTGGGAGGAGGATTTTGAATACCGCACCCAGGACGGCCAGGCGGAAATGCTGGATATGCTGGAGGCCCTGTTTCAATTGTGTGAGACAGCGGATGAAATACTGACCAGGAAGCTTTATAAAAACATGCGAGGCCCATCCCAGTCCAGTGCCGGCGTATCAGCGGTTCCTACAGAATCCGGGTCATGAGCCTGATTCGAACCCACACCTTTCTCAAATACGCACGAATCCATCTCCAGGAGGCCGAGGCAGCACTTGCAGAGGACAGGCCGGAACGATGCGCTGCCAAGGTCTTCGATGCCCATGCGGCACTCATCAAGGCGGTGGCTGCTGCTCTTCCCATGGTAAAAGGGGATTTTTTTAAGATGGATGAAAGGCAGCTTTCCCGGCATATTTCCGACTTGTCAGACGAGGCAGAAACAGCACGGCAGATAACCTCTCTTCTGTTCAAGGTCAAGGCATCACAAGATTCTGGTCAGCCCCAGGAAGATCATGCCGGACCACTTCTTTCATGGGCAGGGCAGGCCTTCAGCCTGCTTCATGATCTTTTCATCCGCTAGCCTGCCGCTACCTGTCGGCATGGAATAATGCATATACCAGGCCGTTATCCGGGTAGAATCCCGTTCTATATTTACCTGCTGGTTCTGTCTCTTTTTACACCAGGGTGTCTTTGGGCCCTGGAGCCTGAAGAAATCCTTTTGATAGTAAACTCTGAAAGCAGGGATTCTCTCAGGATCTCCCGGTACTACGTCTCAAAGCGCGCTCTTCCAGAGGAAAATGTAGTGGTCTTGAAATGCCCTGTCTCTGATTCCATCTCAAGAAGAGACTTTGAGGCTGCAATTGCAGGGCCCCTTAAAAGGGTCCTGATGATGCCTGGCTGGGCCGTGAAAACAAGATGTCTTCTTTTGACCATGGGCATACCGCTCAGGATCAAACCAGATGGTATGACCCGCCACGAGGAATTGGCGTTTGCCAAGACAAAAGAACGCATACGGGCCTTAAAGGACCTGATGGATGATCCAAAAACGGATCGGAAACGAAAGAAGAAGTATAAAAAGGAGATACGAAAGTTAGAACGAGAGCTTTCCGTGCTCAACCATCATTCAGAGACCGCATCTGTTGATTCCGAGCTTACTCTCTTAAAAAGATACGGAGATTACAGCCTTGGCTGGTGGATCCCAAACCCCCTTTATTTCCCCTCAAGGGCATCTGGAAAAAGGTTAATCAGGCCGTCCGAGGTACTCATGGTATCCAGGCTGGACGCACCAGACCTTGAGACCGTGTTTCGAATGATAGATGACGGACTTTTTGCAGAAGAAAAGGGCTTAAACGGCTCGGCCTGCTTTGACTGCAGGTATCCTTCCCTGCCGGAGACAGGGCTTTCTGCATACCAGGTTTACGACAAGTGGCTGAGGCTGGCTGCAGAGGTGGCCAGGCAAAAGGGCTTGCGGACCATTGTCGATACAAAAAAGGCACTTTTTGCAGAGGGTTCATGTACCAATGCCGTTTTCTACTGTGGCTGGTACAGCCTGGCAAATTACGTGGATGCCTTTACGTGGAAGAAGGGGGCCGTGGCATATCACATAGCAAGCGGTGAGTGCCAGAGTCTCCACGGAGGCGGAAGACAGTGGTGCGCCATGCTTCTTAAAGACGGGGCCTGTGCAACACTTGGGCCCGTATCAGAGCCTTACGTCCAGGCGTTTCCGCCGCCCAGTCTATTTTTCAGCCTGCTTTTCAATCCCAAACTTACTGTGGCAGAAGCCTACATGCTTTCGTGTCCCTATCTGTCCTGGCAGATGGTCCTTCTGGCAGACCCTTTGTACAGGCCGGGAAAGGCCCTGCTGAAAAGATAACCCGTGCTTTTTCGCCGTAGTATTTTTTCCAGCCTGTGGTTCTGTTGCAAACGGGAGATCTTCGGTTTGTTCCCGGGCAAGGAAGGGGCATTTCTTTCAAGGTTCACCAAGCCGCTGTGCAGATTTCAAATTCTTCTCGAATAAAGACATGGCCAATCTTACCGGCTTGAGTGCGGCTGAAGTTGGCTTCCTTGTGGTGAAACCTTTCAAGAAATGCCCCTTCCTTGCCAGTAGTACAAAGAGAGGACAAACCGGGAATGCTTCCTTGCAAATAAAGCTTGTATTTTATCAAGATACATGTATCCTTCATCCGGCTTAACAAGCAGACGGATTTATCCGGCATGTTGAATATGCAGCGGTTGATTCGTCTTTAATCGTATTCCTGACCCTTCCCGTATTTAATCTCCTAAAAAGTTTTTTGCGGCACAACCGGTTGGCGACGACGATGCTGATGCCATAATGTTGTGCAGGGCTGTTTTTTTCCGGCGGCAATGGTTTGCCCCGGCAGCCTGTACGTAATTGAACCTTCTGCTGTAAAAAGGAAGGGAAAGGAAATTTATGTCTTTTAACAATTTTGAACTTCAGCCATCCATTCTCAAGGCCGTGAAAAAATGCGGTTACACCGAGCCCACACCTATTCAGAAAAGGGCCATTCCCGTTATTCTTGCAGGCCGCGACCTGGTCGCTTCTGCACAGACTGGCACGGGCAAGACCGCAGCCTTTATGCTGCCCATCCTTCAGATGCTTTCAGGAGAGAAAAGGGGCAGAAAGGGCGCCCCAAGGGTTTTGGTGCTCAGCCCCACCAGGGAACTGGCCAATCAGGTTACCGAGGCCACCAGGACCTACGGGAGGTTCCTGGGGCTTAAAAGTGCAGTGATCCTGGGCGGGGTTTCTTATAAGCCCCAGTTCAAGGCCCTTTCTCAGCCCATAGATCTTGTGGTAGGCACGCCTGGCCGGCTGATCGATCACCTGGAAAGGGGCAGTCTGGACCTTTCAAGGCTGGAAGTCCTGGTGCTTGATGAAGCTGACCGTATGCTGGATATGGGATTCAAGAGGGATGTTGAACGAATAAGCTCAGCTGCGCCTGAAAGCAGGCAGACCCTGCTTTTTACAGCCACGCTTGACAGGTCAATGGAACAATTTGCTTCAAGGCTGCTGCACAGGCCTGAACGCATAGACGTGGCAGGCAGAAAGCTCACCCTGGATGCAGTGGAACAGCGCCTGTACGTTGCAGACGGGTTGTCCCACAAGAAAAGATTGCTTGAACACATGGCCGCTGAAAAAGGCCTTAAACGTGCCATAGTATTTTCCGCCACAAAAAGGGGGGCAGACGGCCTGGCCAAGGAGCTCAGACGGCTCGGGCACAAGGCTGCAGCGCTTCACGGAGACATGAGTCAGGCTGCAAGAAACCGCACCATGAAGGACATGAGAAGCGGCCGGGTGAAGCTCCTGGTGGCAACCGATGTTGCAGCCAGGGGGATTGATGTTACAGGCATAAGTCATGTTATCAATTTTGATATGCCCCAGGCGGCCCAGGACTATGTACATCGCATCGGCCGAACCGGCAGGGCAGGTGCCGGCGGGATTGCAGTGTCCTTTGCCAGCGGCAGCGATGATGCTCTTCAGCTTCAACGAATTGAGCGTCTCATCGGCAAAAAGCTTTCACGCCAGGAGATTCCCGGTCTCGAACCCAGAAATCCCTTGGCCCCTGCCGTCAGAAATGTACGATCCTTCAGGCCCAGGAGACAGAAAAAGAGGTTCTCTCTGGGGCTCAAGGTCAATACAGGTTCCAAAGGCAAAAGGCGGGGAAGAAGAATCAAGATTGTCAAATAGATCAGGTTGATTAGAAATAGGCGTCAATATGACTGCCTGGTATAGATGGACCGCCAGACCCTGTTATTGTTTCAGGGTCTGGCCCGGTAGTTTTTTCCAGGATCCTAGCAGACCCTCCCTGTTTGCTGTATGAGCGTGTTTCGCCTGCCTGCAGCTGCGTTTTGGAAAGTTCTCGGGCGGCTTTTTGGGCCTTGATTTGGGCCTTTGCTGCCACTTTTCTGTCTTTTGATGAAGGATGGGCCGGGGCAAGTGCAGCTCTGCGGACGGTTTCCATCTTCCGGATGGTGGCCTCGGGATCTTTTTCTTCCGTGGTGTCTATGGATACTTCTCCTCCAACTGCATATCTTTTCCCGTCAGGACCTGTTTCATATTGGAATGATGCCCCGCTTCGGACATATCGTCCGCCGGCTGCTATATGGGCCTGCTCATGGGCACGGACTTCCCGGTCCCTTTTTTCAAGTTCCAGTACGCGAAGAACCTCTTCTCTTGTAAGCTCATGG
>JALVJO010000098.1 GCA_027028245.1 Deltaproteobacteria bacterium | reverse complement strand
GCTGTCTACCAGATCCTCGAGCCTGTTGCCCTGATGTATGTGGATGTGGCCTGTCATCTCACTTAGTTGTTCTTGCATTCGAACTGCTGTTTCCCGTGAAACATTATTCATGCAGTCAGTAAATTAAAGGATTTTAGATATTCAAAGGCCTGGAAATAAGTTTCGCTCAACTTTAACACGGCTTTTCCAAGAGATTAACCCAAATCAGGTCCTTCAAAGGAGGAGCAGGCAAGATTAAAAAACAATATATTTCGGATAAATCTGCCCCCTTGATTCACTCAGAAGGTGCATCAATTCACCCGCTAAACCATCCGGCGTTTGAAGCCACAAAGGGCTCGAAATTCTATCGAATCCGGTATGTTGTCAGCACATTTCAAGTTTTGATTCGATCATTTTTGTTAAATGCCAGTAGTCTTGTGCCCCCGGGCTTTTCGGGGCGTATTCAAAGGCGGTCTTGTGAAGTTCCGGGGCCTCAGAAAGCTTCACGTTTTGCCTGATGGAGGGATACATGACCTCTTTTCCAAACTGCTCCCTGATCTCCCCAAGGAGCCGCCATCCGCTCCTTAGCTGCCTGTTAAACATGACCGGGATTATACCCTTGAGCAGGAGCTGCCTGTTCGCCCTTGAGGCGACCTTTTTTACGAGCCCGTCGAGCTCTCGCAGGCCGTCTACTGCGAGAAATTGCAGGGGCAGTGTTGCAAAGACGTACCTTGACCAGGTAAGGACCGAAACGAGCAGGAGGCCTATGTAGGGAGGAGTGTCAAAGACCACATAATCAAACTCCTTTTCTGCATCCCTGAGCCTTTCCCCCAAGAGGAAGGCTGCCCCCTTCTTTCTTATAAACTCGGCCTCGAAGCCGGAAAGAGTGCTGCTTGCAGGCAGGATGGAAAGCCCCTTCATTCCTGTTTCGTAAATTGCCTGGGAGGCGAGGTCCTTGCCGGTAAGAACGTCCATGAGGCATCTTCCCCTAAAGTCTTCCCCAAGCAGCCAGAGGCTGGCGTGGGCCTGGGGATCGCAGTCAACGAGCAGGGTCCTTTTTCCCTTAATGCCCAGGGCGCCTGCCACGTGTACCGCTGTGGTGGTCTTGCCGCTGCCGCCCTTTCTGTTGCAGAATGCTATCTTTATGGCCATATCTCTTTTATTAGTTCCTGGTCTGGACTGCAGCGCCTTCCTGCCTATCCGACATCAAGAACGATGCCCACGTCGCCGTTTCCGAGTATGGTGCAGCCGGTTGCGCCCGAAATGGTGCTCAAGTGGCCGGAAAGAGGGACTACTCTCAACTGTTCCTGCCCCACTATCTCATCCACCTCATAGGCTACCAGGCCGGACTGGGCCTCCACCACCACGAGCAGATCATTTCCGTCGTTACCGTTTTGGCAGTGGCCGACTATGGGCCTTATGGATACTAGCTCGTCTTCTATCCTCAGTATCTTGTATCCGTCATCGCAGGATGTGCAGGTAATCTCATCCTCAGAGGGCTCTAGGATACGCTTTATGGCCTGTACGGGTACCACGTAGTTTATTCCGCTTTTTTGCATGACGATGCCGTTGACTATGGCGTTGCAGTTGGTGATACGCAGGAAATAGCCGTTATCGAGGAGACCTATTGACACAGAAGCATCTTCTGCGTGCTCCTGTGCCCTCTGAATGCACCGTCGTGCGCTTTCCTCATGGAGGGAAAAGGTCGCCCTAATCTCGATAAAAACGCTGTCTCCTGCAGACCTTGCACAAAGACTTATTCGAGGTCTTTTTCCAGGTTCCTCCTCCACCTGGTCCATAAACGAGTTGATAAGCTCCCTGATGGGCCTTTTTAGACCCTTGACCATGATCCGGGAGATGCGGGCAGAGCCGTCCTCTATTTCAACGCCCATCTCCATGCCCCTTGCCCCGCTGATCTTCCTGACCGTAAGGCCTATCCATTCAAGGAGTCTGATTGCAGGCTCGGTTACGAATCTCGATGTGCGTCTTTGAAGTTCTTCAAGAGAGGTTGCGAGATGCCGGTCTGCCTGTACCAGATTCCTTAACTGGCGGAGCATCTCCTTTACCTGCTGCCTCGCTTGGGGATTGGACGACGAGTCCACGAGGCCGCTTAAAAGCTCCTCACAATCTATCTGTTCAAGAACGCTCACAGCATGGTGGACAGTAGAGGACACTGCCGAGACATCCTCCACGCTTTGACCTATTTTTCGGATAAGCTCCTCGTCCCTCTCATCCCCTGACAGAGACATGGGAGCCTGATGTCTGGTTTCCAGCTCTGGGATGCCGGCCAGGGCGGTATCCTGGCCTGTTTCCTCCCTGGGCCTGCACCGTTTTACCAAAAACGGGCCCCCTTTTCCGAATATCTCCTCCATCTCCCGGTTTATCTCTTCTTCCGAGAGCTTCGTTGCCACCAGGAAGTTGTATTCTGTCCTTTCTCCCTCGTAAATGGTCTCGTTAGTAATAAATGTCAACCTATCGCCGAGCTCCATGAAGGGCCCGGCCACATCGGGATTGGAGTCAAGATCCACCCTGACTTCGAAAAAAAGGAGCCCTTTTTTAAATGCCTCAGCGATCTTTGCATTGCTTTCCGGCGTGGCCACCTCGTGAAAGCCCGGGGAGACATCAAGGAGGTTCAGGAACTGTTTGGATACCCCTGCCACCTGGTTTTCAGGAAGCCCGGAGATATACATCCTGGCATGGTTGAGGACATCGATAAAGATACTGTCATCAAAGGTGCTCTCCTTCCTGATGGCCTCGAAGGCATCCTGCAAGAGCTGCGTTACCTCTCTGGTGATCTGGACTACTGTGCTATTGGCAGCCACCTCTTCCTGGCCCATCCTGTTGTAGATGTCTTCAAGTATAAGGACAGTCTCGCCGGCCCTATCCATTTCGTAAAAGGTACAGAAATGGTAGAGGAGTCTCAGGGCTTCAACCGCCTCAGAAAAAAACAGGCCCTCGATCTCAGCATCCTCTCCCTGGCGGATAAGTTTCAGGCAGTCCTCCACGGCATCGGAACACTCCCTGAGCCTGCCGTTCATGGCTTCTGCATCGGTAATTATCCTGCTGATAAAAAGAGATGAAAGAGCCTTTTCAGAAGGACCGGCAAAGATTCCCCGCCTTTCCGCTATCTGTTTTAGGGCCAGGAGTTCTTCGACCAGCTGTTTCCCAAGTTCCGTAGCACCGCTTGCCCGTTCCTCGCCTTCCATTGCGCAAAGGCCCTTCAGCCTTTTAAGAGTACCAGCCAGGTTGGCAAGCTCAAGCTGTCTTGCCGCATACTCCATCATGTCGGCGCATCTGGCGACCTTGTCCCAGTCCCCCTGGTTTTCAGCCGCCGACAGGGCCTCCCGAAGCCTTGGATACTCTTCTTCTAGAAAAACCAGGAATGCCGAAAGGTCCTCTTGGTCTATCTCGCCGGCCTGGCTGGATTCAACGAAGAAATCCTCCTCAGCCTTTTCTCCCTGGCCAAGTTGTTCACGGTTAAAGTAGGTATCCGCGGATTCCTGGAACACTTCCTGGGCCAAGGCCTCTCCTGTGGCCTGTTTCTCTGGGTCAACCCCTGCCCTTTCCTGAGTTTCCTTAACCTCATCTGAAATGATGCCGCTTGCCGGCTCCCCTTTGACTTCCAAGCAGGCCCTTTCTATCTCGAGCAGCATCCGGCTGACGGCCTCGGAGTCCACATGTTCCTGCCCGAGATGTTCCCTTAGGGCTGAAAAGAGCCCCTTCACCTCTTGGAACCCAAGGTCTCCTGAAGCGAACTCCAAGGTCTCGACCTTTTTAAGGGCCTCGCTCCAGTTGCCGTCCTCTTCGGCAGCGCTTGCGGCGGATTTAAGTGCAGGCAGCTCTTCCTCAACAAAAAAGACAAAGGCCTCCAAATTTTCATTGCCTGCTTGTTCGGTCCCCTGAGCCCCGGAAGGTTTCTCATGGCTGTGTCCAGGTTCAGGGACTCCCTGTGTTTCAACATCATCTGCAGCCCTTTTCTCATCAGCCTCTCTTCCGCCCCTTAGCCTGTCACAAAGCCCTTTTAGCTGGTCTAATAAGGCCCCGTCAGGTATCTCCGGACTCACCTGTTGGCTTGCTGCGGTCTCTGCCATGTCCTTGAGGGTATCGACTGCTCCCAGCACCAAGTCCGTTCCTTCTGAGCTGACCTCAACGCCCTCGTCCCTGTATATCCCAATGAGCTCTTCACAGGCATGGGCAAGCCTCCCCATGTTCTCAAACCCCATCATGTTCGACACACCCTTTATCGTATGAAGGGCTCGGAAAAGGGTGTTCAGGTACTCGGTATCCCCAGGACTGTCCTCTAGGGAAAGGAGGCTGTCCTCTGCCTGTTCAAAGTTGTCATCGCATTCGCTCCTGAACATCTCGAGCATTTCCGGGTCAATGTTCATGTTATTTTCCATAGTCATTTCTACCTTGCCTGTCCTTGGAGATGTCCTGCTAAGACCTCAAAAGGCTTTTCATGATCTGGACAACATGGTGTCCCCTCTTCTGTTCCAGGTCCATTGACACCGCCCCAGAGGGCTTTCCGAGCACCGCGGAAGCACCGAGCTTCCTGGCCTCTAAGGCATTTCCCGAGCCCGCCTGGGCCACAGAGGACAGGACCATGACCTTGGCCCTGGTCCTAAGCCGCGCATTTCTCAGGAAATCGAGCCCGTTCATTACAGGCATCTCCAGGTCAAGGATGATCAGGTCCGGGTCAGCCTTGTTCAGAAGATCCAAGGCCACCTTGCCGTTGGGGGCCTCGGCCACCACCTTGAACCTGTCCACGCTCTCGACTATTTTCTTTATAACAGTACGCATGAGGGTCGAATCCTCGACCAGCATTATGCGCTTTACCTGTTCCTTGCTTGCCATAAGGCCTCCTTAAAAGCACCCTTACCGTCCAAGGCCGCGCAGGACTTGGATGCAGATCGGAAATTTTTGGTGAAAGGCGCTCTTTCTACCCGTTGTCTGCATTTTGTACCAGTCTAAAAATCCCCGTAGCCTCGCTCATCCTCATCAAGGGGCAGGGCGCTTTTAGGGTCTACCCCTGAAGGTGTGGCTGCATCTCGGCCTTTGGCCGTGCCGTTTCCACCGTTGGAGCCGGCCTTCTTGTTGCCCGAGCCGGCCCCTGCCAATATGGCCGCTGCACCGCCGCCGGTCTTCAGCATTTCTGCCAGTTTCCGCAGAAGTTCTGGGGTCATACCCGGAGGCATCTCAGAACCGGCAGCCAGTGCCTCATTCTCGGAAAGGATAAACTTTTCTACGTCCTCGATGACTGATTTAACCTGTGCCTGCAGCTCTTCTGCGGCAGAGGCCAGCTCCTGGCTCTGCTGGGCTGCAGACTGTACCCCGGAGCTTATTTCTCCCACGGCCTTTGTTATCTGCTCCATGCCAGTGGCCTGCTCCTGGGTGCTTGTGTCTATCTCGGCTACCAGGTCCTTGGTCTTTACTGCGTTCTGCTGGATCTCTTCTAATATCTTTGCGGTATCGTTTGTAAGCTCAACTCCCACTGTTACCTGTTTAGTGGCATTCTCAATAAGGTCTGCCGTCTCCTTTGCCGCCTTCGCGCTCCTGCCGGCCAGATTCCTGACCTCCTGGGCCACTACTGCAAAGCCCTTGCCGTGCTGCCCGGCCCTTGCAGCCTCAACCGCTGCATTTAGGGCAAGGAGGTTGGTCTGAAAGGCTATCTCATCAATGACCTTAATGATCTTTGCAACATCTTGTGCCGCCTCGGAAATACCCTCCATGGCCTTGACCATCTTCTCCATCTGTTCCTTGCCTTTCTGGCTCGTTTTAGCTGCATCGTTAGCAAGGTTGTTGGCCACCTGGGCGTTTTCTGCGTTAAGCTTCACCTGGCTGTCAGTCTCCTCCACGCTGCTTGAAATCTGCTGTACTGCTGCCGCCTGCTGCTGGGCCACGGATGCAAGGCTCTGGCTGGAAGATTCCACCTGGTTGCTTGCAACGGCTGACTGGTCCATGGCCGTCTTTATGTTGTGCAGCCGGTCATTGATCTGTTCAAGAAAGGAGCCAACAGCCACCTTGGCCTGATTGAAGTCGCCGGAAAACTCCCTTTCTATTGCTACTGACAGGTCCCCTTCCGCCATCTTGGAGAGCACCCTTGCAAGCTCGTTGATGGTAACCTGGGCATTTTCCACAAACCTGTGCAGTGCCCCTTTTATCTTGTTGTGATCCCCCTTGAAATCCTGGTCTATCCTTGCAGAAAGGTCTCCCTGGGACATCCTGTCAAGACACTCAATGGTGGCGTTGACAGGGCCCACTGCCTCGTCAAGGATGGTGTTTATCCCCTTCATTATCTCGGCCCAGTTGCCCTTGAAATCCTGGTCTTTCGCCCTTGCCTTAAGGTCGCCCCGGCAGCTCGCCTCGATAAGCCGCTCTATCTCCTTCAAGGCGGTATCCGTAATCCTTGATATGGCATTGATGTCCGTCGCGATCTTTGCATAGTTGCCGGTAAGCTCCCCGGATACCCTGGCAGAAAGATTTCCCTCGGCCATTTCCGACAGGCAGTTGGAGATGGCATTAAGAGACGTTTTCTCTTGAGTGATGTCAACGAAATATTCCACGGCCCCTGCCACCTCCCCGTTTTCGTTATAGAGGGGGGAGCCGATATATTTTACCGGGATATTTTTCCCAGACGGATCGCAGACGGTCTCGCCGGTGATGCTTTTGCCCTGACGCATGGCCCGGCCGGTGCAGCACTTGTCTGTCTGACAGTGAGGGGTCCTGAAAAGATCGTAGCATTTTTTACCTACGCACTCGACCACAGACAGCCCTGCAACCGCAGCCCCGGCCTCGTTCATAAAGGTCACAGTCATATCCCTGTCTATTGCCATTACCGGGGCGGGGATGCACTTCAATATCATCCGGTGTTCATCTGCGGCATTTGCCTTGGAATTTCTTTTCTGAGTCACAATATCCTCCTTTTTACATAAATCTTTGTTATTTTTTTCCACTTGATACCCATCAAGGGTTTCATCTATCCACGAAATATCATGGGCTGTTTCCTGTCTTTTCCTGTTTTCTGCCATCGCTCTTTTCCTTTAGGCCGCCTGGTCAAGGGCCTGCCCGTTCTGGGTATCCTGCTCCAGAATGGCTATTTCCTCCGCAAAGAGGAACTTTCCCACGTCGAGTACAGTACAGACCAAGTCATCGAGTTTTCCGAGCCCCGATATAACGCTACTTTCGTCACTGTTCTTGTTCCATGCGGGAGGCGGCGACATGTTCTCGGGCATGATTTCAAGGACATCGCTGACCTGGTCCACCACGATACCTGTCGGCACCTCGTCCACCTCGAGCACAATGATGCAGGTGCGCTCGGTATAGTCCTGGGGAGGTAACTTGAAGCGTATCCGCACGTCCATTATGGGAATGACCTTGCCCCTGAGGTTGATTACGCCCTTTATGAACTCGGGCACGTCCGGCACCTTTTTGAACTCCTGTATGCCCACGATCTCAGTCACATACTCTATTCCCACCGCGTAGTCTTCTTCTGCCACCTTGAAGGTGAGAAACATGTTTTCTATGCTCTCCTCGTCCGCCATCTCTTGCGTGAGTTCTGTCTCTTTTTCTGACATATGCTTAGATCCCCTTTCTTTTTTTCTGTGTGTTCAAAATGAAACATGCGGCCGGAACAGCCCAAGGACAGCTGTCAGAACTTTCCGGACTCGCCCCTTTCCCTGCTTCACGAACTACAGGCCCATGCTTGAAGGTTCTTTTATCTGTTTTTAGGATGTGATCCCTCAGCCACGTCACGAGAAACGACAGGAGCCGGCTGTCCAGATTGCGCTCTTCCCTGAGGAACCCGGCTGTAAGCCCCTTAAGGGATTCAATGAACTGGGCGTGTTCGGCCTTGTGATACCTGGCGGTGGGAAGGTGGCCAAAAAGGACCTCTTCCGCCTGGAAATGGTAGTGCGTGTAGTCCATCAGCTCTGATAGAAACACCCTAAGGCTTTCCCTGCCCGCCGGATCCTTCCTTGCCTTTATGAGCCTGTTTGTAAGATCAAAGAGCCTTTTATGCTGCTCATCTACCTGTCTTATGCCAACTGAATATTCCTCTTTCCACTTTATTACATTGCCTTCTTCGTTTTTCATTGCCCGTTCTGCCCTTGGTTCTTTCCTAATCCGTGGTTATCATTTTCAAGATGACAGCTGGAACCTCCTGGAGGGGGACAAGACGTTCTGCCCCCTTGTTTTCCCAGCCCGCCTTTGGCATTCCCCATACCACGCTTGTTGCCTCGTCCTGGGAAACGGTCCTGCCTCCAGCCCTCCTTATTTCAAGAAGCCCGTCTGCGCCGTCTTTTCCCATGCCAGTGAGAAGGGCAGCGGCCGCATTCCTGCCGGCATGTTTTGCAACGCTCTTAAAGAGCACGTCAACGGAAGGCCTGTGGCCCGAGACCTTTTGGTCCTCCTTTAGGACTACGCGGTACTGCCCCCCTGAACGCCTGAGCTCCATGTGCCTTTGGCCGCCCGGGGCTATGAGGCAAAGTCCGGAAAGGACCCTGTCGTTGTCCCCTGCCTCCTTGATCTTGATCTCGCACAGCCCGTCTAGGCGTTCTGCAAAGGACTGGGTGAACCCTTCCGGCATATGCTGTACTATGACCATTCCCGGCGAGGTTCGGGGAAAGGCCGGAAGTATCCGGGCCAGAGCCTCTGTGCCCCCTGTAGATGCGCCTATTGCAATGACCTTGTCCGTTGACTCGTCAAGAGCACAGGAGGCCTTGACAGGTGTGGGAGACGTCCGTTTCTGCCTGACGAAGCGGGAGACGTCCACCCTTGCCGCCCCTTTCACCTTCTGCCTGATCTCGCACAGCATCCTCGGCAGGTCATCGCTCACCCCTGTCTTGGGCTTGGTGACAATATCCACTGCCCCTGCCTCAAGGGCGTCGATGGTTATCCTTTTGCCCCGTTCCGTGAGCGAGCTGACCATGACGGTGGGAGTCGGGTAAACCGGCATAAATTTCTTCAGAAAGGTTAGCCCATCCATCTTTGGCATCTCCACATCGAGGGTGATTACGTCCGGATGTTCGAGCACCAGCATGTCCCTGGCCTGGTATGGATCCCTGGCCGCTCCAATCACCTCTATCCCTGGGTCCTGAGAAAGCCCGTCCGAGAGTATCTTCCTTACGAGTGCAGAATCGTCCACGATCAGCACCCTTACCTTTTTCATGTTGTGTCCCCTTTCATAGCTTTCTGTAGATGCCTGTCTTCCCGGCAACCCTTTTCCATCTGGTTTTCATGCTGCCCAGGGACTCTGTCACGCTGACAATGAGCCAGCCCCCGGGCTCGGCAAAGTCGTAAAGGGCGTTTACGATCCTCTCCCTCTCTTCCTGGGCAAAGTAATAAAGCACGTTCCTGCAGAAGATGATGCCGAACCGGTTTTTAAAGGGATATGGACGCTTTTTCAGGTTAAGCCGTCTGAAAAGGCACATGGAGCGGAGACAGTCATTTATTCTCACCTCCTCCCTGCCGGGCAGGCGTGTAAAGTACCTTTGCACATAGCTTTCCGGGATGTTCTTGAGCCTGTCTTTCGGATATACGGCGTCCTCTGCGGTCTTTAGTGTGCGAAAGCTTATGTCTGTTCCCAGTATGGCCAGCCTCCGTCCGGCTTCTGTGGCGCCTATGAGCTCGGCTGCCACCATGGCAATGGTATAAGCCTCTTCCCCTGAAGATGCCGCTGCGCTCCAGATGCGCACCCGGCCGTTCCTGTTCAAGGCGTCGGGCAGGATTTCTTCCCTGAACGAGCCCCATATATCCTCCCTGAAAAAGGCTGTGTGGTTGGTGCTTGCAGCCGCAACTATCTGGAGGGCCAAACCACCTGTGTTCCCGTTGCCGTTCTGGAGCAGGTCGTGGAGCTCGTGTAGACTCATGCGGTTATCGAGGCAGACCTTGAAGAGCTTGTGCTTCAGGGTGTCAAGCTTTCTTTCCGGGTAAAAGATGCCGGTTTGCCGGTTTAGCCACTCGGCTATGGCCTTCAGAGCCGCCGCGTCTTCCTGGATGGATGTACCGGAGAGCATCCTAAGCCTCTGCCTGGTCAAGCCTCATGCAGTCAAGGACAAGGGCGGTCTCTCCTGAGCCGAGAAGGGCCCAGCCAGCCCCTGCCCGTATGTCCTTGGCATATCCCTGGAGCGGCTTGATGGTTACCTGCTGCTGGCCAAGTATGCTGTCAACGGGAATGGCAACTGACCTCTTTTCGCTCCTCACTATCACAAGGAGCTCTCCGCCAGGACACCCGCCAGACACTGCGATCTGGTCCATGTGGTAGAACTGCTCGAGCCTTAGCACCGGGATCAGATCTTCTCTGACACGAACTGTCTCACTTCTGTCTGCAGAAATATTTACCATCCGGTCTCTTTCCGGCCTCAGGATTTCAACCACGTTTTCTGTGGGTATGGCGTATCGGATATCCTTGTGCTCCACTACCATGCTGTCCAGGAAGGCCAGGGTAAGAGGGATGCAGATGGCGACTCTGGTACCTTTTCCAGGGGTGCTTTCTATCTCCGTGCGTCCGCGTACCTCCTTGACAGCCGCGTTTACAACATCCATGCCGACCCCCCTTCCTGAAACACTTGTCACCTTCTCTGCAGTGGAAAAACCCGGGTGAAAGATGTACTGCCAAAGCTCCCTGTCCTCGGGTTCCTCCTCGGCTCCTACGAGTCCATGTTCCCTGGCCTTTCTCAGTATTGACTCCCTGCTCAGGCCCTTTCCGTCGTCAATCACCTCGATTACAACCTCCCCGCCCCTCTGGGAGGCCTTCAGGAGTATGGTCCCCTCCCCGGGTTTTCCAGCCGCAACTCTTTCCTCGAAGGGCTCGATTCCGTGATCTCCCGCATTCCTGATCATGTGTACCAGGGGGTCGTGCAGCGATTCCACCACCACCTTGTCGAGCTCCGTTTCGTCTCCCTGGGTCTTGAGCCTAAGATTCTTTCCCGTTGCCCTGGAAAGATCCCGCACGAGCCGCTGCATAGGCCTGAACAGGGTGGAGACAGGCACAAGCCGCAAGCCCGCTGTTACATCCTGGAGCTGTCTCAATAAGACCTCCACCTGGTGATTTTTTTCCTCAAGTCCTTCTATTTCAAGAGCTCTGAGCTCCGGATGGTTAAGGACCTCGGCCAGGGCTACGCCGAATTCCGCAACAAGGTCCATGAGTTCATCGACCTTTTGGGACCTGATCTTTAAAAAAGGATCAGAAGACCTCTTTGGGGAATGCCGCCTTGGCTTTGGGGGAGACAGGCAGGCACTGGGCTGTTTTTCTTCGCCTTTAGGCCCTTCGACCCGCGGGACCCCACTTTCCCTGGTTACGGCCGGGCCTTCTTCCGAGCTTTTGGGGGATGGGCCCTTGTCTTTTGCTCCGGACCCGTGTTTGCAGGAAGCAGCCTTCTCCTGTAAATCATTCTCGCCTTCTCGTTCCTCTTCAGCCTTTTTTGATCCGTCTGGGGCATCTTTCTTCCTGACTTGGCAGTATTCCTTGAATTCTTCTATCTCTTTTTCGAACTCGTCCTCTCCCCTGCCCTCTCTCAGCACATCGAACATCTGCCTGAGGATCGTTACTCCCGAAAACAGGTTCACCACCGTATCTGAATCGGGAAACTCCTTTTTCTCCCTGAAGGGCTGGACCATGTCTTCAAGAAAGTGGGAAAAGGAGCTTAAAAGCGGCAAGTCGAAAAAGGCCGCAGTGCCCTTCAGCGTGTGAAGCGACCTCATGAGGCCAGCCATTGTCTCATCCGGATCTCCCTCCCTGAGCTCAAGATGGATGAGTGCCTCGTCAGAGGCATCTATAAGGTCTTCTGCATCAGAAATAAACTGTTCTAAAAATTCATTAGTTCCACACATAGAGTGCATCCTCAAAAGCAAATATATAAATTATAAGATTTATCTTTCCTCTTTCTCTAACAATATTATTGCTATCTTTTGAATAAAAATATTATATTGATTGTAAAAGACCAATTATTCGTAATAGAATTATTAAGTTAATTTTGTTAGAGCTTACTTCTGTTTGGCATTGTTTGATCTATCTTCGGTATAGATATGTTTTTTCTTTAAGAATTGTCTTGAAAGACAGTCCAGCACTACGGAAAAATGGATAAAATCCCCGGTGAAAGCGGGGTTTGGTAAAATATCTAGACTAAGTGATTAAAGAGGTCTCATGAACTACAATTTTAAGTATCAAGCTGGCAAATGAGGGAATATTGATGTCTTTTCTGACCGGACTGTTTTTCCCTTCAAAATGATCGCGGACTAATAACTCGTTGAAAAACAGCGTACTATGCCAGTTGATTTACAGGACGGCCTCTATCGGCAAATGAGATCATCGAATATTAAGGCGCCTGCTGGAAGACAGAAGCGTGTTTCTAAGAACTGAAGCGGGACATCGGCAGCACCGATACCAGTTCAGGCATCCGGTGCCAGTAACCAACCATGTTGATTTGGGCATGATGGCCACTGTTATCACCAGGGCCTATGCGGGCAGGTTACAGAAAACCCGAGCAGGGGGCATGCGGCATCTGGCCGCAATCATTTCGCCTTCTCAGATGTCAGGCGACGTATTGCCAAAGCGGCACTGGCAATACCTTGCCCCCCGCCGGGCAAATCAGCAGATAATTTCGTCAGAGCCGCCTTGCTACGGCTGGCGGCATGAGACATTATTGGGAAACTTCAACGCCGTGGTACTGGTCAGGGCCTTTTATACTTTCCCTTGCCAGAGGCCCATCCGTGTCCAGCACCTTTTCCTATACCTGCAGTTGAGCCTTTTCCAATTGCCACACCATGCCCGGAGACCGTGCCGGTGCCCTTCTTGTAACTCAGGCCGTTATCGCCTCTGTAAATGACCACGCCGGAGCCCGATGCAGTGCCTGTACCCTTTACTATTCCTGTTCCATGGACGACCCCCTTTCCCTTCACTCCTCCTGTTC
>JALVJO010000097.1 GCA_027028245.1 Deltaproteobacteria bacterium | reverse complement strand
AAGGCCCAAAGGGCGGCCCCGGTATGCCTGAGATGCTTTCACCCACCTCAGCCATTGTAGGCATGGGGCTTGACCGCCAGGTGGCACTCCTCACAGACGGACGCTTCAGCGGAGGCACCAAGGGCGCGGCCATTGGACACATATCTCCAGAAGCTGCCGAGGGCGGCACCATTGCCCTGGTAGAGGAAGGAGACATCATTTCCATAGACATCCCGGAAAGACGGATTGAGCTAAAGGTATCCGACCAGGAACTGAAAAGACGCAGGCAAGGCTGGCAGGCGCCTGAGCCCAGGATCAGGGAAGGCTACATGGCCCGGTATGCCAGGATGGTTTCAAGCGGGGCGAGGGGGGCAATAGTAGAATAGAAAGGGCGGATCATGCCATGAAAGACGAACTGAAGCTACTGCTTCATGTTGCACAAAAGGAACGCTGGGATATCGCAGTCAAAAACGGGCTCAATTTTCTTAAAACTGCAGGCCCCTCAGAAGTGCTGAGGGTAAAGATAGTTGCAAACGGGGATTCTGTTACAAGGTGCATAAAATGCGACAGGCCCCTTTTTGACCATCTGAAGCAGCTTGTTCTGGACGGGGGCCGGATCTACCTGTGTGAAAATTCCCTTGCCGCCTATGATATCCCGGTTTCCAGGCTGCCCGACTTTTTTGAAACAGTGCCTGCGGCCATAAGGGCACTGGCAGATCTTCAGCTGCAGGGATGGATATACGTCAGGCCCTGAGAATTACCGGGAGGCGTCTTGCCGGCAGGCGGTTTTGCTGATTCGGGAAACCATGTCAGGTGCCAGAACCTAAAGAATTCCGAGGCGGTAATATAGTCAGGGGAAACACCTATCCTGCGGCAGAATCGTTCGAGGTTTTCTTTTTCGCCGCATATAACATGATAGGACTGCCTGCGCCTGGAATGATAATTCTCGTGTATGGCAATGTTGCCTCTTTCTGCCCAGGCCACGGCACTTGGAATGTCCTGAAGCCGGAATAACTGGATTTCAAAATCCTTTTCCAGCAATTTCAGTATGTCCTTGATATCGGGAAGTGGTCTTTTTTTTCTTCTTGCCAAGATATTGTTGCGCTCCGCATTCGCTGGTAATCTTGTTTTTGAGAAATCGCCGTTCAGTTAATGAATCGGCCAGTTGACGCCTTAACCTTAAACTCCATCAGGGGCCATAATTATGAGGGCATGCAAATTCACCAGAACCACCAATGAAACCGAAATCGACATAAGCCTTGTCATAGACGGCACCGGGAAAACGGATATCTCAACCGGCGTGGGCTTCCTGGACCATATGCTGAACCTCTGGGCTGCACATGGTCTCTTTGACCTGACGATTCATGCCAAGGGAGATTTCCATGTGGACTATCACCACACAGTTGAAGACGTGGGAATATGTCTCGGCATGGCCTTTTCCAGGGCCATGGGAGAACTCAAGGGCATAAGGCGCTATGCATTTCAGATCCTTCCCATGGAAGAGGCCCTGGCTGTTGTGGCCATTGACCTTTGCAACAGGCCCTTTTTCGTGTTTCAAGTAGAATTTCCCACTGAAAAGGTGGGGGCCTTTGATACCGAGCTTGTGGAGGAGTTTTTAAGGGCCATGGTTGTAAACAGTGGCATTACTCTCCATGTTAAGGTAGAGTATGGCAAAAATAGTCATCACATATCAGAGGCCATTTTCAAGGCACTGGGGCGGGTAATGGACAAGGCATCCCTGCTGGACAGGCGGGTAAAGGGAGTTCCATCCACAAAGGGCAAGCTTTGATTTTAAAGGCTTGCTGTCTGTTCAGGCCCTTTCTGCTTGAAGATCAAGATTTGTGCCGCTGGAATAGTCAGAGGAGTTGATGGAAAAGCCAGAAAAAATACAGGTATTGTTTGTTCTGACAATGGCAGTAATGCTTTGTGCAGGCTGCTCAATGATAGGGGGCGGAAAGGAGCTGACAAAGCTTCCCCGCCTCAACAAGATAGCAGTCCTGCCCATGGACAGGGCAAGTTCCAAGCCTGCCTCTGAAAGACCTACCTGCAACATCAGCGGCGAATCTTCTGTCACCAGCTATTATGTCACCCCGGAAGCAGCGGACAGGGTTACCCGGATTCTTTATTCCCTGGTCCTGAAAGACCCAAGGTTCAAGGAGGTAAGTCAGGGCCAGTGTCTCGGGCTCCTGAATTCCATTCTCCAGAAAAACGTCAAGTCGTCTGAATTGAGGATACTAAGGTCTTTCGGAAAGGACCTCAATGCGGATGCCATACTGTACGGCAAGCTGTACAGGTTTCGGGAGCGAATAGGAAGCCCCTACGCTGTTAAGACCCCGGCCTCTGTGGCATTTTCCCTGATCCTGGTCAGGGTTGCAGATGGTGCAGTGCTCTGGCGTTACAGCTTTGACCAGACACAGGAAGCACTGACATCAAACCTCTTGAACTGGCGGTTTTATAAAAAACAGGGCATGAGATGGGTAACGGCAGAGGAACTTGCTGCATACGGGCTGGAACAGGCGGTTCAGGAACTTGAAAAGATACTTCCCTGAAGGGAGTAATCTGTTCTTATGGAGCTGACGTGCGGCCAGGTAGTAGAATTCTTAGAGAATCAGCGGTTTCTGACATCAGTGGTGCTAGCCAGGAAGAACTCGCGGTACCACTGCCTTACTGAAAAAGGCAAAGAAGTCAACATCTCCAGGAACCGTTTCATCCACATCTCAAGCCAAAAGGTCGCAACAACCCGCCAGGAGGCCCTTAAAGAGCTCAAACGCATCAGTGCCAGGCGCAGTGAACTGGAATCCAGGATAGACATACCGGAACTTTGGGAGCTGACTCTTGATGAACAGGAGGTCTGGTCCCCTTCCGATTTGGCAGGGCTTGCCTTCAGCGAAGAGATCACTCCTGACCACGAAGCAGCTGTTATCCGGGCGGTCATCGACGATCATACATATTTTAAGTTTCGTGACGGTTCTATACATGTCATGCCTCGGCTTGTGGTGGAAAGACTCCTGGAACAGAGGGCCAGGGAAGCGGAAAGGCTCAAGAAGCTGGTTGCCGGCGGGAGATGGCTGGAAAGCCTCTGGCAGGACGACCTGGAAAACCTGGATGTGGCTGAACAGGACAGGCAGTACTGGATAGATGCCATAAAGGACGTCTGTCTGAAAGGGGATGAATCCAGATTCTACCAGGAAGTAAACGTTCTTTTCAGACAGGCCGGTATTGCCGGCAAGGTTTCCCTGTTCGATACCCTTGTGAAGGCCGGCGTCTGGGCCGAAGACGAAAACCTGGAAATCCTGAGAAATGAGGTGGAAACCGATTTCCCTCCTCAGGTGATGGAGCAGGCCGAAGGGCTTGTCCATACCAGACACGAGGACCTATTCAGTGAAGGCAGGGAGGATCTTACAGACCTGGAGGTCTATACCATAGACAGCACAGAGAGCAGGGATCTCGACGATGCCATAAGTTTCGAGAAGATACCCACCGGTTATGAAATAGGCATCCACATAACCGACATTGGGCTCCAGGTAAAACCAGGTACCCCCCTTTTTGAAAAGGCCGTTTCCAAGGCCACTACCATCTACCTGCCCGAATGTCAGATCCCCATGCTGCCGGAAATACTTTCCCACGAGGCCTGGAGCCTGCACCAGGGAGAACTCAGGAGGGCTGTCTCCTTCCTGGTCACAGTGGATGACAGCGGGCAGATTCAGGCCACCCAGATTATTCCAAGTATTATAAGGGTATCCAAGAGGCTCAGTTACCAGGACGTAGATGCTGCCATTGATCTAAGGGAACGCTGGTACGAGCTGTACAACATCTGCCGGGCCAGGCTCAAATACAGGGTTTCCCGCGGGGCCCTTCCCCTGCCCATTCCAGAACTCAATATTTCAGTGGATTCCAAGGGGCAGGTATTTGTCAACCTTGTAACCCCTGGCCCAGCCAGGTTTCTGGTGGCAGAGTCCATGATACTCGCAAACCAGGTTGCAGCCGAGTTTCTGATTGAAAACAATATCCCGGGACTTTTCAGGAGCCAACCCCCACCCAGGGACAGCATCATAAACGGCAATGAAACGGCACTGCTTCCCAACATCAGGCAGAGGCGGCTCATCAGCAGGGGCTTTCTGGGCACAGAACCTGAACCCCATTCCGGCCTGGGACTTCAGGCATACACCACAGTGACGTCTCCCCTGAGGCGGGCCCTGGATCTCATAGTCCAGCAGCAGATATCCTCCTTTCTGCTAAGGGCAAAGCCCCTCCACACCAGACAGGATATAGAGGCACTTTTGCCCGTTTTGAAGCAGGGACTTGCCACTGCTTCCCAGATCAATCAGGGTACAGTGCGCTACTGGCTGATAAAATACTTTGCAGGCAGGAAACAGGAAGTGCTCAAGGCATGGGTAATTGAAGTCGGGCAGAGAAGGCTTACAGCTGTCCTTCAGGATACCCTGACGACCTTTGATCTGCCCGTTCTTCCCGGAATGGAGATAAGGCCTGACCAGGAAATAGAAGTGAAGGTCAAGGAGGCCAGACCCAGGGAAAATATACTGCGCTTCTACTGGGCGCATTTTTAGTCTCCTTCCCCGGGGCAATGGTAAAGTCAACCCATGCCTTCAAAAAGTTCCGTGCACCTTAAAAAATCGGCCTTTCTTATCATCTCCATGACATGTGCGCGGGACCATGGGTTAATTCAACTGAAAGATAGTACCGGTTCGAAATGATCCGAATAATACTTAATGGGAAAAAGGCCGATTTGGAAGAAGTCCGTTTGGCGGTTTCCTCCCACAGGGAAGATTCAAGAGCAGATCCAGGTTCAGGGCAGGAGGCTGAATGCCTTTTCTACCGCCTCTTCAGGTGTTTCCACGTAGTGGACGTCCCGGATCCCCGGCCAGGTTTCCAGGCCGATTACAGGCTTCCACATCTTAAGTCCCAGGGCTATCTCCGAAAGGGTGCCATGAGAGCCGGATATGGCTATCAGGGCCTCGCATGATCTCACCAGGACCACGTTTCTGGCATGACTCATGCCCGTTACCACAGGAATCGTGACAAACTTATTTGCATCAGAGGCCTTGGAGCCGGGCAGGATGCCGACTGTATTTCCTCCGGCTTCTCTTGCTCCCCGGCAGGCCGCCTCCATTACTCCGCCGAGGCCGCCGCAGTAGAGGAGACCTCCCCTGGCGGCTACAAGTGAGCCCACAGTCCTGGCTGTTTGATATATTTCATCGTTGCAGAGCCCTGCCCCTATGATACCTATTCTTCTTCCTAGAAAATCCATTTTATCAGGAAATAGCCTCCTATCAGCAGTAGAGCGAAGATAATGGTAAAAAGGTTGAAATAATGCTCAAGGAAGTAGCGTACCCTGGGTCCGAAAAAATAGATGGTGGCCGCCACCAGGTAAAACCTGAGCCCCCTTGAGATGACAGATGCCAGGATGAAGGTGACAAAATCTATCCGGAAGGCACCTGCAGTGATGGTAAAAAGCTTATAGGGCAGGGGGGTAAATCCTCCAGCCGCAACGGCCCATGCATCATATTTCTGGTATAATGCCTGAACCTCTGCGTATTTATCAAGCAGATGGTAGAATTCCAGTATTCTGTCACCTATTACAGCCATAAAATAGTATCCGAGACCGTATCCGATTATGCCGCCGATTACAGAGCCTGCCAGGCATATGCCTGCCCAGCGGATGGATTTTTGCGGGACCGCAAGCCCAAGAGCAATAAGGAGCACGTCCGGGGGAATGGGGAAAAAAGAGGCCTCAGCCAGTGCCAGGAAAAAAAGGAAGTAGCCGGCATTTTTTCTTCCAGCCCAGGAAATTATCCAGTCGTAACTGCGTCTCAGGAGGGAGGGCACAAATGCCGCAGCCTGTGTTATGCCCGCCATCCATGGTCTCCGATGAGCTTGACGAATCTTACTCCCTCCAGGTAGGTAGTCTCTATTTTCCCATCCTTCTTTGTTATGCGGGTCAGTGTCTGGGAATACTCGTCCCCCACTGGAACTACCATGACACCGGGATCCTTGAGCTGTTCAAGGAGGGGCTCTGGTATAACAGGAGTGCCGGCTGTTACGATTATGGCGTCAAAGGGAGCGTGCTCCTTCCATCCCCAGGTACCGTCATCCAGCTTGATGAGCACGTTGTGGTAACCGAGCTGGTCCAGGACCTTTTTGGCCCTTGGCAGAAGGCCGGGAATCCTCTCCACGCTGTAGACCTTGTCTGCAAGCTCTGCAAGGATGGCGGTCTGGTAGCCCGAGCCGGTACCTATCTCCAGGACTTTCTCGTGCCCCTTGAGTCCGAGTTCCTGGGTCATTCTGGCAACTATGTAGGGCTGGGAGATAGTCTGGCCCTGCCCGATTGGAAGCGGGAAATCCCCATAGGCCTGATCCCAAAGGGCCTCATCCACGAACAGATGCCTTGGCACCTTCTTCATGGCTTCAAGAAGTCTCTGGTCGCGGATCCCACGGGCTGCAATCTGGGATTCCACCATTCTTTCTCTGGCTATGCGGAAATGGTCATTTTTCTGTGACATAATAAATCACCTTTGAGACATGGTCATGATAGAAGGTAACCTGTATGGATTCGACCTTTTTGGGACCGAAAAATCTTCCTATAATCCATATCTTGCGCCAAAATGGCGTTATGTCGTTGTAATAATACCACTCCTCTTCGCCCTGCTTGTTATTGGTTATGTAATCAGGCTCGCCGACCAAATTTTTTACTTCAAGTTTGGTCTGTCCCTTGCTTATTACTGAGGCATCAATGGCAAGATGGGGCTCTTTTGATGCGCATGAACAAAGGTTCAGGGCAAAAAGTCCGATAAGAAATAGAAGAAGATTTGTCTTTAGTGCGTGTTTCATGAAATTATACCTGAAAAGCTTTTAACGGGATGACCAAAAGGGTCAATTACGCCTCATCTTTTTGAAACAAGGCTGCAAATACGGGCCTGCAGGAACGAAGTTCCCTATTGAGAATAAACTATTGCCATTATCTTTTCAATTTTGCTGAATGGAGTTAATTATGAGATGTCAGAAATGCGGTTTTATAAGTTTTGACTGGCTGGAAACCTGCAGCAGGTGCGGGGCCTCCCTGGAGCGGCAAAGAGAGCTGCTGGGGCAATTTCTTCCTGACAACGGTGATGTAAACTGGTTCAGGCAGGTGGAAACGTCTCCTGGAGGATCAGTCTCAGGAGAAACTACGGCTGGAGGCGCCCCTGACATATCCCAGGTGGATGTTTCAGATCTTCTTCCTGAGAATATGGAGGACAAATCCGTGGAGATAGAGGAGACAGAGCTTATCCGGGCTGCTGAAGATGAAGAATTCCAAAAGGCCCTGGAGGAAATAGCCGGGTAGTTGGGGAAAAGATTTCAAGTTCATGTAGACGGCCTCGCATACGGCGGAAGGGGTCTCGGACGGGTTGGCGGCAAGGTGGTCTTTGTCCCCTTTGTCCTGCCGGGAGAGGTGGCTGAATGCCGGCTGGTCAGGGAAAAGGCCAGGTGGTGCGAGGCAGAACTTCTTGAGATACTGGAACCTTCTCCACTGAGAAAGGCGCCCTTTTGCAGCTGTTTCAAGGATTGCGGAGGGTGCCATTATCAGCACATTCCCTATGAAAATCAGTTAGGATTCAAGGAAGAGATCTTTTCCTCCATACTTTCAAGGCAGACTGGTATTGATTCATCCCTTGTCAGTCCGATTGTTCCGTCTGTAAGGGAGATCTCCTGGAGGGCCAGGGCACGGCTTGTACCCGGTCAGCAGCAGGCCGGAGCTTCTTCCTCCTGGGGATTTTTCAAGGCCGGAAGCCATGATGTCGTTCCCCTTTCCAGCTGTCCGGTACTTGTGCAGCCTGCGGACGAGATTCTGAAACTTCTCAACCAGCTGACAAGCAGGGGATTTCCGGCTTCAGAAATGTTCAAAAACTGCATTATTGAAACCGGCCTTGATGATTCGGGAAGGGCGGTATTATTCCCCAAGGGCACAGGGCGCAGCAAGCTTGAAAGGATTCAAAAGTTCTTGGACCTTGCTGGATTTTCTGCTGTCCTTGGGGGAAGGCACGGCAGGCGCGCAGTCAAAATTTCAAGCCCGGTTTGTTTCTACCGGGGGCCAGGTGCGGAAAAGGGGCTTTTTTCACCGGCGGGTTCATTTTATCAGGCAAATCTTTTCCAGAATCATATACTTGTCAGACAAGTCGTTGATTACTGCCGGCAGGCTGGAGGGGAAAACATCATTGAATTTTTCAGCGGGTCTGGAAATTTTTCCATACCACTTGCTTCCAGGGGTTTTCATGTAACGGCAGTGGAATCTGACAGGCAGGCAGTTGAGGCTGCAAAGAAAAACCTGGAAAGGAATCCTGGAGAGAGGTCGCAAAGCCTTGAGATCATCCATTCAGATGCTGAAAGGTACCTAAAGGGCACGGGGGAGGGCAGAAACTTTGATACCGCAGTTATAGATCCCCCCAGGATTGGGGCTGCAGGTCTATGCAGGCTGCTTTGCAAAAGCAGCCTGAAGAGCATAGTCTATGTCTCCTGTGATCCCATGACACTGGCCAGGGATATCAACATCCTTGCAAGCGGCGGTTTCAGGCTGTCAAAGACCAGGCCGATTGATATGTTCCCTCAGACCTACCACATAGAAAGCGTAAGCCTTCTTGACAGGTAAATACCTTTACTAAAGTTGCGCAGACCATCTGGTCCCTTCCGGAGTATCCTTGAGGACTATGCCTTTTCTGGAAAGCTGGTCCCTTATCTCATCGGCCCTTTCCCAGTCTTTGTCCTTCCTGGACTGGTTTCTCTCCTGTATCAGGATGTTGAGTTCTTCAAGTGTCAGACCCGATGCTTCCAGGGCCTGCCTGTTTCGCACCTCCAGGTAATTTTCCGGAACCTCCTTTAGAATTCCGAGGCTTTCCACTGCACCTGTTATGGCAGTACAGGCTGTTTTAAGGCCATCCTTGTAAAGAGCGGAAGGTTTCCTGGCTGCCATGGAAAGTACCCGGTTAAGTGCCCTGACGGCGTCAAATACATGGCCCAGGGCAAGGGCCGTGTTGAAGTCATCATCCATTGCTTCGTCAACCCTGGTACCAAGGGTTGAAATGAGTTTCAGGTCTTCTTCGGCCTCAGAGGGTATGGGGCGCTTTTTCTTTACCGGTCCACGGGCAAACTGATGGGCCTCTGCCAATGCCTTGTAACACCTGTCAAGGGCAGCTGTGGATTCTCTTAGTGCCTCCGGAGAGTAATCCAGGGGGCTTCTGTAGTGTTTGGAAAGAAGAAAGAGCCGGAGGGCCTCTGGATGAAAGTGCGACAAGATGTCCTTTATGGTTATGAAATTGCCAAGGGACTTGGACATCTTTTCTCCCTTTATGGTAACAAATCCATTATGCATCCAGTACCTGACAAACTGCCTGCCGGTGGCCGCCTCTGACTGTGCTCTTTCATTTTCATGGTGCGGAAACGCCAGATCCAGGCCTCCTCCGTGTATGTCCAGGGTGGGACCCAGGTATTTCATGCTCATTGCCGAACACTCTATGTGCCAGCCTGGTCTTCCAGGTCCCCATGGACTGTTCCACTTGGGCTCTCCCGGCTTTGCCGCCTTCCAAAGGGCAAAATCCAGCGGATCCTTCTTTTTTTCACCGGGTCTTATCCTTGCCCCTGACCGCAGCTCTTCCAGGTTTCTCCTGGAAAGTGCGCCGTAGGTGGGAAATTTCCGCACGGAGAAATATACATCTCCCTCGGCTTCATAGGCAAAGCCCTTCTCCACCAGGGTTTCAATCAGGGCGATTATATCCGGGATATGTTCTGTAGCCCTGGGCTCGATATCTGCCTTGAGAACCCCAAGGGCCTCCATGTCATGGTGAAAATGTTCCATTTCCCTCTGGGCGAGTTCAACAGTGCTTATGCCCTCCTCCCTGGCCCTGTTTATAATCTTGTCATCTATATCAGTAAAATTCCTTACAAAGGTCACCTTGAAGCCTGTTCTCCTGAGGTGCCTTACCACGGCATCGAAAACTACGGCAGACCTTGCATGGCCGATATGGCAGCGGTCATATGCAGTGATGCCGCACACGTACATGCCCACCTTTCCCGGTGTCAGAGGCTCAAATTTTTCCTTTTTTCTGCTCATGGTATTGTAAATAAACAGGGTCATGCTGCCTCCGGTAATCATTTTGTCTGAATCAGGCATAATAAATTCCAGGTGAATTTTTTTAAAGTATTTATTGGCATTGCCCCATGCTTCCTTCCGGGGAAAGTAATTCTGGACGGTTTGACATCTCTATAAAACTGCACTAAATATATGTAAACTCAGGCACGGGATAACTATATATTGTAGGTTTTTCAAAAAGGGTCGTCATTTTTTTCAAAAGCTTTCAAGGAGGCAGCAGCAGCTGATATGCACCAGGAACTTCCTCGCACCAATCTTCCCCTAAGTGACAATGCACTGGTGGTGCTTGCCAGGAGATACCTCAAAAAGGATGATCATGGCAGAGTAATAGAAACCCCGGAGGATATGTTCAGGCGGGTGGCTGATGTCATTGCCGAATCTGACCGTTTATATGACAGCAATGCAGATATCAAGGCAGTGGCAGACAAGTTTTACAACATGATGACCAGCCTGAAATTCATGCCCAACAGCCCCACCTTGATGAATGCAGGCAGGGTGCTGGGGCAGCTTTCGGCCTGCTTTGTCCTTCCCATAGAAGATTCCATAGAAAGCATATTTGAGGCAGTAAAAAATACCGCAATGATACATAAGAGCGGAGGGGGCACAGGTTTTTCATTTTCACGGATCAGGCCTGAAGGCGACATAGTCAAGACTACCCATGGGGTGGCCAGCGGTCCCATCTCCTTCATGACCATATTTGATGTGGCCACGGAGACAATAAAACAGGGTGGCACCAGGCGGGGTGCAAACATGGGAATTCTCAGGGTGGACCATCCTGACATCGAAAAGTTCATTACCGCCAAGACAAAGACCGACCGGCTGAATAATTTCAACATTTCAGTGGCCCTGACCGAGGAATTCATGGAGGCAGCAAGAAGGGGGGAGAGTTACGGCCTGGTCAACCCAAGGACCGGTCAGGAAGTAAGAAGGCTGCCTGCCTCGGAGGTCTTTGCTGAAATCGTTCATTCGGCCTGGGCAAACGGTGAACCTGGTATCATATTCCTGGACAGGATCAACCGTTCCAATCCCACGCCCCATCTGGGGGAGATAGAAAGCACCAACCCATGCGGCGAGCAGCCCCTTCTTCCCTATGAATCATGCAACCTTGGCTCTATAAACCTTGGCAAGTTTGTTGGTGCCGACATGGAGATAGATTTCCGGGGTCTGAAGGAGATCGTCTGGGAGAGCGTGCACTTCCTGGACAACGTCATAGACGCCAACAAGTTCCCTTTGGATGAGATCAGGAAGATGACCAGGAAAACCAGGAAAATAGGCCTGGGCGTCATGGGCTTTGCAGATCTTCTCATATCTCTGGGCATTCCATATAATTCCAGCACTGCAGTGGAAACTGCCAGGCGGATAATGGCCTTTATCGAAGACGAATCCAAGAAGGCATCGGCAGCCCTGGCTGAAAAACGTGGCAATTTCCCAGCTTACAAGGGCAGTATTTATGATAAACCTGAAACCCCCTACATGAGAAATGCCACTACTACCACCATTGCTCCCACAGGCACCATAAGCATTATCGCCGGAGCCTCCAGCGGCATTGAGCCCCTTTTTGCCGTCAGCTACATAAGGCGGGTCCTTGACGGCAGCGAACTGGTGGAAACCCATCCTCTCTTTTTGAAGGCCATGGAGGAAAAGGGCTTATACAGTACGGAGCTCATGGAAAAGATAGCAGAGTCCGGCTCTGTGCAGAACATAGAAGAGGTTCCGGAAGACCTTAAGAAGATATTCATTACCTCCATGGATGTCAGCCCGGAAGAGCACATTGCAATACAGGCGGCATTCCAGGAATCAACAGACAATGCCGTTTCAAAGACCATCAATTTTCCAGAAGAAGCCTCTGAGGAAGACGTCAGAAAGGCATACCTGCTGGCATGGGAAAAGGGGTTAAAGGGTATAACCATTTACAGGTACGGCAGCAGGCCTGTGCAGGTCCTTAACCTGAAGAAAAAGGAAGCGGCTGCTGGCCAGGGTGAATGTATCTGTGAATCAAACGGGAAGATTGCTCCCAGACCCAGGCCACTCAGGACCCATGGTGTCACTGAGAAGGTCCGGACAGGCTGTGGAAATCTTTATGTCACGGTTAACCGGGATGACCGCGATTTCTGCGAGGTCTTTGCCCAGATGGGTAAGGCCGGCGGCTGTGCAGCCTGCCAGATTGAGGCCGAAAGCAGGCTTATCTCCCTGGCACTTCGGTCAGGCATAAGTCCCAGGGTTATTATAAAGCAGCTTTCAGGTATCAGATGTCCGTCTCCAAGCTGGGTTGAGGGCACCCAGATACTTTCTTGTCCTGATGCAATGGCCAAGGTGCTGGCCTCTGTGGCAAATGTGGAAATAAAAGTGAATGATCATACCTTAATGGCCTGTCCGGATTGCGGGGCAGTGCTGGAGATAGAAGAGGGATGCCTGCTGTGCCGTTCATGCGGGTTTTCAAAATGCAGCTGATACCCTTTTCGTCCTGAAAATTTCGCCGTGGCATCTGTCAATTGCAGGGGAGGATATTTGTTCTTCCTGGCAGTCTTGATGCTCCTGACCTGTCTGTTCCCGGACAGCTCCCAGGCAAACAGCCCTGAGCCGCGCCTTCCCGGCAATGCACTAAGCCCTTGGGGAGATAAGGGACTTGGAGGAAACGGCTTTCCCGCAGGCACCATCATTATCCGGATCACCGGCCTTGATCCTCCCTCAGGAGTGCTGAGGCTGGCCTTGTACGACTCCAGAAAGAGTTACGAGGAGAGGAGAGATCCCATCAGGTCTGCAGCAGTGGAGATTGCAGGAACAGAGGCCGTAATAAAGTTTGACGGCCTTCCACCTGGCAGTTATGCCGTCATGATGTATCACGATACAAACCGTAACAACAAGTTCGACCGCATCCTGGGACTGCCAAAGGAGCAATACGGTTTTTCAAACAATGCACGACCTGGTCTTGGCCCGCCTGATTTTGACAAGGTGAAATTCCCTGTCCGGGCAGGAAAAGTCACCTTTATAACCATCAGGGCCCAATAGGAAGGACAGGTGGTTTCCCTTTGGATGACCTGATTCAAAGGTACCCTTCAATGCCTGAGCCGGCCCCTCTTTTCCTGATTGCCGTCCCTTTTAGCGCCGGCATTTTTTGGGCCAGGCAGATGTTCGGGCTGGAAAGTTCAGACTGCATGTGGCTGTCTGGAACCCTCCTGTTTTGCCTCTGTATTTTCTTCATATCCTTGGTTGACCATGAAGAAGGCGGCTTTGTCCTGGACAGGAAGTACCTGTTCTGTATGCTGGCAGGAACCATCATCCTTTTTTCAGCCGGTTACTGCCATGAAAGATATCACTTTCTGCTCCTCCAGCAAGAATCCCGCCTTCTTTCCGGGCTTTCTGAAACCGGCGGCGAATTCGTTTTCAGCGGCATAGTCTTGGATGCCCCCGTACCTGTCAGCGTCGGCTGCCGGAGCAGGGTGCTTGTAGAGTCCCTGGAGGAACCCGGGGGCAGCACGCCTGTCCACGAGACCATGACAGTTACCTTCAAGGGACTTGCCTGGCAGCAGATCACTCCTGGCAGTTCAATAAGATTTGCTGCTTCGCTTGGAAAGGTCAGAAACTTCAAGACACCCGGCACATTCGATTACGAGAACTGGTGGGCATTAAGGGGCATAAAGGTCAGGGGTTTCTCCGCCAGCCCGCTGAAACTACTGGTTCTTTCCCAAAGGGCAGGGGGCATGTCCTGGACCGGGCTGCTGCATATATACATTCAGAAATTGAGACAAGGCATCATGAATGCCGTCAGCGCCTTTTTCACGGTAAATGAAACCAGGGCAGTTGCCATGGCCATGCTGACAGGTGAACGGGCATGGTTTGATCAGGAGCTCACTGAGAGGTTTGCCGTATCCGGGCTTGGTCATCTCCTTGCCGTATCAGGCCTCCACATGGCCCTGGTTGCCCTTTTTGCCGGGGGAATGGTCCGCTTCATGGCAGGTTTCAGCCAATGGATCCTTTTGAACCTGAACGTGCGTCTTGTCTCCTGCTGCGCCGCTGTTGCGGCATGTCTCATTTATACTGCAACAGCTGGTTTCTCCCCGTCGAGTCTCAGGGCCTTTTTCATGGTTCTTTGCCTGGGCCTTGCGCTTTTTTTTGAAAAAAATTTCAGCCCCAAAAATTCCACTGCACTTGCAGCACTTATCCTGCTGATTATAAGTCCATTTTATCTTTTTGATGTATCCTTTCAGCTATCCTTTTTCGTGGTCTTTTTCCTGATACACCTTTTTGAATCCCTGAATTTTTCCACCAGGACATTGCGTGCAAAAATTTCAAAAATTGCAGTCCTGAGTGCCGCCGCCTTTTTATTCGCTGCTCCCCTGGCGGCATTTTATTTTCAAAGATTCAGCGCAGCGGCCGTTGTCTTGAACCTTGCAGCAGTTCCCCTGACAGAATTTCTAATACTCCCGGGACTGCTCCTGGGACTCTTATCAAGCGCCGCTTTTCCCTCCATTACCGGCATGTTCTGGCAACCGGCAGACCTTGGCATCAGGTTACTGACAAGCATGGCCAGTCATGCTGCCTCCCTGAGCTGGATCAGTAGGCACGTAGTGCCTCCTTCCATCAGCCAGATATGTCTGATCACTGTACTTTTTCTCATGGTTCCCCTGGGAGCAGTAAAATACCGCTTTAAAAAGATCAGCCTTGCTGTCTCACTTCTTCTGGTTGTCGTCACCCTGTTTCATGGCTATGAAAAGAAACACCGCTCTACCCTGGAATTTCACCTGGTGGATGTGGGGCAGGGCCTTTGCCAGGTGGTGGAATTTCCGAACGGCCTTGTAATGGTATCCGATGCCGGGGGTTCCCGCAGCTTCGACATGGGAGAACGCGTGGTGGCACCGTACCTGAGAAGGCTTGGCATAACAAAGATAGATGTCCTGGCGGTTTCTCATCCTGAGCAGGACCATGCAGGGGGCATACCCTCGCTGCTCAGGCAGTTCCGGATAGGCGAGCTCTGGCTGAACACCGATGACAATCCTGCCCTGCCTGCCTGGGAGGAACTGCTGAGCCTTGCAGAAATAAAAGAGATACCTGTTAAAAGATGGAAGAGGCCCCAGTTTGTCTTTTTGGGCCAGGACAGCAAGATTGAGGTCCTGCCCTGTATGAACTGTCCTGAAAAAAAGTCCAGAAATGCCAGGTGTCTCGTATTCAAGCTGGCATTTCGCGGCAGGCACATACTTATGACCGGAGATATCGATTATTGGAGGGAGAAAAGGATCCTATCCCTGCAGGGGATAAAATCAAAGGTCATGGTGATTCCGCACCACGGAAGCAGGACATCAAGCAGCCTTTCTTTTCTGAAGGCAGTCTCGCCTGAGGTGGCTCTTTGTCCAGTGGGATATAAAAACATCTTTAAGCTTCCCTCAGATGCCGTAATCAAGAGATATAAGAGACTTGGAGTCCAGGTCTTCAGGACAGACCGGGACGGCACAATTGATGTGCAGATACCCCAAAGTGGAAGGATCAGGGTCTCGGCATACACGGGCAGAAGGCAGGAATTTTGACAGGAGATCCTGTGAAATTTCCTTATTTAATTCTGGAGAGAAACCTTATTACAGCCTTCATGTCTTCTGGAGGCGGAGCGGCAAGACAAATCCTTTCCCCCGTGACCGGATGCCTGAATTCCAGGCGGCTTGAATGGAGCATCTGTCTTTTTACTGTCATCTTTCTGCCGTCTGGTCCCTTGAGCAGCGTTGTACCGCCGTAGGTCCTGTCTCCCAGGATGGGGTGGCCGATGTGGCTCAAGTGCACCCTTATCTGATGTGTCCTCCCGGTATGCAGCGTTAGATCCAGTCGTTGGTGGGGACCAAGGTTCCCGGCTGCCTGGTAGGCTGTCAGGGCGTCCCGTCCATTCCTGTGATTGACGCTCATCCTGGTTCGTCTGTGCGGGTGTCTGCCGATGGGAAGGTTTATTATTCCGGAAGAATCTGCCAGCTGCCCCTGGACCAGCGCAGTGTATATTTTCTGCACCAGCCGCTTGCTGAACATTTCCGCCAGCAGATTGTGAGCCTGATCGGTCTTTGCCGCTATAATCAGCCCGCTGGTGTCCTTGTCCAGCCTGTGCACGATGCCCGGTCTGAGCCTTCCGCCAATGCCGGAAAGATCCCGGCATCTGGCCAGGAGGGCGTGCACCAGGGTGCCCGTGTCGTTTCCTGCCCCCGGGTGAACTACCATCCCTGCAGGTTTGTTCACTACAACAAGGTGTTCATCCTCGAACATGACATCAAGGGGAATATCTTCTGGTATTATGTCAAGAGGGTCTGGTGAAGGTATGGTTATGATTACGGACTGGCCGGCAGATAATTTTTTCCCAGGCTTCAGGGTGCTTTCCCCTGAAAGCTCCACCATTCCTGTCTCAATCAGATGTTTAAGCCTGGATCTTGAAAGGCTGGGAATACCGGCTGCAAGAAACTTGTCCAGGCGTATCCCATGGGATTTATCATCTACCCTGAGTCTTATTTTCCGGGAGCTGCTGTTTCTGATCTGAACTTTAACTGCCCTTGGGGCTGGCATGTATATTCAGCCTTTTGAAAGAAAGCCGGCAGGAGAATAAAATAAGATTTCTCAATTGTCTCAGCGCCTTGCATCAAGGCCTGGTGCAAGGCGCTGGCTGCATCCTAAATGTCGGTTTTCATTTCCAGGAGCATCTCCGGTGCAGGTTCCGTCTGCACTTCCTCTACCCCGAAAATGGATTCTATGCCCTTTTCTATATCTTCTTCTTCCCTGTTTCTTGCAATGGAAAGCTCCTTGACCAGAAGGGCCTTTGCGGTTTCCAGCATCTTTCTTTCCCCAAAGGAAAGCGGTTTGTCCATTTGAAGGATATAAAGATCCCTCAATACTGCCGCCAGGTCGAAAATAGATCCGGTTTTGATCCTTTCCATGTATTCCCTGTAACGCCTGTTCCATGTCTGGGGCGTAAATTTTATGTCCTTTTCCTCAAGGATGGAATAAACCCTTTCCACATCCTTCTTGGAAATGATGGAACGCAGCCCGACTGTCTCGGTGTTGTTCTTGGGGATCATGATTTTCATGTCATTTTCCAGGATCCTCATGACATAAAAAACCAGGGTGGCTCCGCCGATCTCTTTTTCTTCAATGGCTTCAATCAGCCCAACACCGTGGGCAGGATAAACTGCCAAATCACCTACTTTAAACATGGTTTGAGTTTTATCTCCTCCTGAGCAGTGAAATTTCGCATAATTTCTTAAAAAATTTGATAATTATAGCATTTTTTCATGTAATTTTAAATAAGAAAAATAAACAATCGGGCCGCCTGGAGCCTGGTGGCAGTTGATCAAATGAAGAAAGGGGGCCGTGCAGCCCCCCTTCCCAAAAAGATCTTCCTGAAATTCAAGAGTCAGTTGATGACATTGTGGCCCCGCTGCCTCATGCAGCGGATATAGGCATCCTTGTACTTGGCTTCTGCATCCAGTCCTTTATAAGTGCCGCCTCCCATGCCGCCTGCCGCAGCTCCAATGGCTGCACCCTTTCCAGGAGCGCCTGCCGCAGCTCCAATGGCCGCACCCGCTGCTGCACCGATAGCTCCTCCCACCAGGGCGCCCTTGGCCGCCTCGCCTGGCGTATAACCCGATACTCTCTGGGCCAGCATCTTGCATTCAACAAGGTCCTGGTTAATGTAGGCTGCCCTTGGATCATTATAGGGGTCTACTGTGGGCTGCCAGCCGGTCTGGCTGGCACATCCGCTCAAAAGTACCAATGTCAGTGCAGAATAAAGGACGATTCTTCCGATTTTCATCTGTTTAGCCTCCTTTTTCGCAAAGTTTCTTCAATGACCTCTTGTTCGGCCGCAAGTAGAAGAGACTATAGGTTTAAAAATGACTGTTTTTTAATAACTTCTCCAGCTTTTATTAGGACCCGATACCCATTGGAAATGGATTGTTCCAGACAGCAAAAAAGCTCCATGCTGCCGCTTAAAAAATAACATTGCCAGAGCTATCTGTCCAAGGATTTTCCCTGCTTGACAACAGGCCGTCCTGTCTGGACACGAGGCCTGAAAAATAGTATGAGAGCCAGCCATGACGACACCTTCAAAATGTCATAGATTGAAAATAATTGGTTTACTGATTTTCGTTCACCTCCTTTTCTATACTGCATGTTGTGCTGCAGGGGGCCTTGGAGGCCCTGGATTCTGGGGAAGCAATAAGCTGTCCAGAATTTCCATATCGGTCCTTAAGGGCTCTATCGGGGAAAAACCTGCTTCCCAGCTGACCAGCCGGGCTTTCACCTTCGCATGCGGCGGCAGCACTTTTACTGCTGCCACAACAATCAACCAGGAGCTCCAGTCATATCTTGACTCGCTCATGACCGAGGCCCTGGGGGAATTTACCGCAATTGTCTGTCTCGATCCTGTTTCCGGACGAATACTTGCCATGTCAGGATTTGACCGATTGAATCCTGGGGAGCATGTATGGACCCGCAGGCTTGTTCCTTCTGCCAGCATATTCAAGGTGGTAACAGCGGCAGGTGCCATAGAATTTCTGGGCATGAGGCCGAACACCGTACTTGCCTTTAACGGAGGCAAGCACACCCTTTACAAATACCAGCTAAAGGAAAAAAAGACCCGTTACACCAGCAAAGTAACCCTGAAAGAGGCCTTTAAAGATTCTATTAATGCCGTCTTTGGAAAAATCGGAGCATTATACCTGAAGAAAAAGGGCCTTCAGGAGATGTCAGAAAGGTTTTTGTGGCAAAAACAAATACCCTTTGAGATACCGGTTAAAAAAAGCACTATAATTCTAAGGGATGACGCCTTCAGTCTTGCTGAGGTTGCAAGCGGATTCAACAAGGCCACAAGAATCACAGCCCTTCATGGGGCCCTCATTGCAGGTGCAGTATCCAACCGCGGCGTGATAATGGCCCCAAGCTTTATTGATTCCATAAAGACCCTTGAGGGCGAGACAGTATACCAGAGCCGGATCTATCCACTTACAAGACCGATAAATCCCAGGACCGCGGATCTCCTCTTCAGCATGATGAAGGCCACTGTCAAATCGGGGACTGCCAGAAAGGCCTTTTATGGATACAACCGTGACAGGGTCCTGAGCCGCCTGGAAATAGGCGGCAAGACAGGCACCATTGATAACAATACCCATGAGCTGCGTTATGACTGGTTCTGCGGCATTGCAAGGGAAAAAGGGGGTGCAAGAAGCATGGCAGTAGGGGTTGTGGTAGCCCACAGGGACGTTCTGGGGACAAGGGCTGCCCGTTATGCAAGACTTGCCATGAAAAAGTACTTCAGTATACTTGATAAAAGAATTAGATAAAGCCTCTAACCATCCTTTATTCCGTTAATATTTAAAATCTAGTTGTCTGGTGCTCCTCGCCCCCCGGTATGGATACTCCATGACGGCTTGACCTTTTCTCCAGCTCATAGTAGCTAACTGCCAAAAATGTTTGCCCGCAGGCCTTTTTCTGATTTCCTGCTTGTTCCGGTCTGCTGGCCCTTTGAAGGGAACCCTCTTGTATGGCAAAGATAATACCTTTTCAGGGAACCTGTTATAACAGGGCACTTTTCCCCAATATGAACAGCCTTTTTGCCCCGCCTTACGACGTGGTCAGCATTGAAGAAAGGGACAGATTTGCCGGGCAGAGCCCCTATAACATCTTTCATCTCGAGCTTCCTTCTGCCAGTGACTGCCAGCCTCCGGTAAAGGACAAGTATGACTGTGCAGCCCGCCTCATGAAGAACTGGTTTAGAGAAAAGGCACTGGTCAGGGATAACAAGCCCTGCCTTTATACATATGATATACAATTTGAGGCGGACGGGGCCGGGTTTACCAGGAAAGGGCTGGTATGCCTCCTAAGGACAGAAGACTGGTCTTCCGGCACAGTGCTTCCACACGAAAGAACATTTGAGCAGGTGACAGTAGACCGCCTGAAACTTCGATTGGCAACAAGGGCCCAGTTCAGCCAGATATTCATGCTCTACCGTCATCAAAATGACCTGGATGAAATATTGAAAACTGCCCCGAGGCAGGAGCTGTTTCAGGTCAGGGACGCACAAGGCAGCATCCACAGGCTAAAAAGGATCTCCGGCACCACTGACATAAGAGACATATGCAGGTCCTTCCAGGGCAAGCCTGTCTATATAGCAGACGGTCATCATCGCTATACAACGGCCATCAAATACAGAAAGGAAATGGCAGCCCGCTGCGGCGCTGATCCTGATGCCCCCTACAACTACACCATGGTCTACCTGGTGGATGTCAAGGATCCAGGAATGATTGTATTGCCCACTCATCGCCTGGTGAACATGCTGCCGGATATGAGCTGCCAGGATGTACTGGAAAAACTATCGCGATATTTTCACCTGGAAGAACTGGAAAAGCCGTCGGAGGCACAAGGGCATTCCCATGCCGAGGCCTTCAGGAAGAGGTTGTCCGAATCCTGTTCCAATGGGATCACGCTGATGTTCGGCCGTGGGAAAAGGGCCTTTGTGCTGTGTCCCAAAGAGGATGCAAGAAAGATGCTGCTTCAGGCAGCAGGTCACCGGGAGCTTGCCGAGCTGGATGTGGTGGTCCTGGAAGAGCTTGTTTTCAAACAGGCGCTTGGATTAGACCCGGAAAGACTCCAGGCCGGAAAGGATATCTTCTATACAGCAGATTCTGAAGGAGCAGTACGTTCTCTCAGGGAGCACCAGATGCTTTTTTTCATGCATCCCACCCCTGTGGAACAGGTGCTGAATGTTGCTGATGCAGGTCTTTCAATGCCGCATAAGTCAACATATTTTTATCCCAAGATCCTGACTGGGATGGTCTTAAACGTAGAGGAGCAAATGTAAGGGAAATGGGCGGCAGTGGGGGAGTATTCTCAGTTTGTCCTTAGACGAAGAAGGGCAAGGATCGGTGCATTTCTTTCAAGGTTCACCAAGCCGCTGTGCAAGTTTCAAATTCTTCTCGAATACAGACATCGCCAATCTCAGCAGCTTGACTGCGGCTGAAGTTGGCTTCCTTGTGGTGAAACCTTTCAAGAAACACCCGTTCCTTGCCAGTGGCACAAATGGAGACAAACCGGGAATGCTCGCGGCAGTGGAAGGTCGCCCTTCATGTCTTAAAAGGCCTAATCCAGGAAATGTTTCAGTTTTTCCCTGCGGCTGGAATGCCTCAGGCGGTTAAGGGCCTTTTTTTCTATCTGCCTTATCCTCTCCCTTGACACATTGAACCTTCTTCCAATCTCTTCCAGGGTATACTCGCTGTCTTCACCTATGCCAAAGCGCAGCCTTATGATCTTTTCCTCCCTGGGGCTGAGGGTGGCAAGGATACTCTTTATGCGTTCAGTAAGTTCCCTTTCCCTGACTGTCTCGTAGGGTGAGACCGCGTCCTTGTTCTCGATGAAATCTCCAAGGGTACTGTCTTCGTCTCCAACCGGTGTTTCCAGGGATACAGGCTCTCTTGATGCCTCAAGGATGGACAGTATCTTTTCCATGGGAAGGCCTGTCCTTTCAGAGATCTCAGCCGGGCTGGGCTCCCTGCCCAATTCCTTGAGCATGGCATAAAATGCCTTGAAGAACTGGCTCCTCAGTTCCAGGAAGTGGACCGGCAGCCGGATGGTCCTTGTCTTGTCAAGAATGGCCCTGGTGATGGCCTGCCTGATCCACCAGCTTGCATAGGTGGAAAATTTGTTTCCCTTTGTATAGTCAAAGCGGAATACCGCCCTCATCAGGCCCAGGTTGCCCTCCTGTATGAGGTCAGCCAGTGAAAGGCCCTGGTGCATATATCTTTTTGCAATGCTGACAACCAGCCGGAGGTTGGCATTTATCATCTCGTCCTTGGCGCGCTCAACCTTGATCTGCTGAATTCTTACAAATCTTCTCAGCTCTGCCAGAACCTGGTCGTCCTCGTACTGGTCTGCAATGCTGTAGACGGTTTCTGCAAGATAATTGAGGTGCTGTTTCTTGGGCTTAAGAGTGGGATCCCTCCTCTTCCATATCCTGATCTGTTCCCGCAGGGCGTCGATCTCGGGCAGGGAAGAGTTCAGCTCCATGATGGACGAGATAATGCTGTTGAAGCCGGTGCGTATGATCTTGCTGAGCTCCTCCTCCTTTTCCGGAGTCAAGAGCTCGTAGCGACCCATTTCTCTGAGGTAGGTAGTGGTAATTTCCTCTGAATCCGTATATTCCCCGGCATCCAGAACCACCTCATGTTTCTTGCTTGCTGGATCAGTCTTTTTTTCACTTTCCGGCACTGCAGGATTTCCGGGATCCTTCGGTGCTGCCGGATCTTTCTTGAGATTAATGGCGTCGTTTAAGGTCCCGCCCACAACTTCTATATTATTTTCACAAAGCATATCGAATATCTCTTCCAGTTTTTCTGGATCTTTTATGTCGTCTGGTATGATCTGGTTCAGGGTTTCGTAGGAGAGAGATCCCTTGTTGCCCGCCTCCAGGAGTTGGTCCATATACTCAGTATGTTCTCCTTCAGGGGGCTTCCGAACTGTTTTGGCGGCCATGGCAGTTTGTCCTTAAGATTATGCAATCCTTAACTAAAGATAAAATTGCAAACAAAACACCATATTATAATAAACTATCTGGATAAAATCAAGGAAATATCATTTGGCTTGTTGAGGTAATTTTTCATCTGGATTCGTGGTGAAAAATAGACACGTTCACGTCCCTTGCCAACCCCTTTGGCAGAATTTTTTTTTAATTTATATGCTCAGCCGGGCAATTCAGGTTGACAATATGGAAGTAGAATATATATTAACACGATTCTCATGAGAAAGGGGGGATACCCTTGGCCATAGTGGTTGAAGTTCAGGACAACCTTGAAAAGGCCCTCAAGCTGCTCAAGAAGAAGATGCAGCTTGATGGACTTCAGCGCGAGCTGAAAAATCGCCGTTTTTACGAAAAGCCCAGTGTAAAACGCAGGCGCAAGGCGCAGGAAGCCGAAAGAAGGCGCCGCAAGGCCAGCAGAAGACGCAGGCGCTACTAAAAAGTTATTTTTCTTTACGACATGAACGTTCAGGAGGTGTCCCCTGGGATATCTCCTTTTTTTGCCTTCCCGTCCAGGATGGCAGCTGCATCCTCGGCAAGGTCTGCAGCCAGAATTTCTCCGTGGGTTTCCTTTCTTTCTGCCGATCCGCAAACGGCCTGGAAAATATCAGATTTCCTGAGATGACCGGGAGCAATGCCCGGCAGGAAGTGTTCTCCTTCGGCGGCCGGTATCAGCAGCCTGCTTTCCTGGAGCTTTGTTACCACGTTTACAACCTCCCGGAGCGGATAGCCCAGTTCATCAGAGACAATTTCTGCAGTGATAGGACGACCGCTGTCAAAATATTCATAGGTCATTTCCAGAACATCCACAGCAAGCGCAAGCTTTGTCAGGGGAGAGATATGGCCCTTGACGGGAACGTATCTTTTGAATTTCTGGACTGCATATGAAGTCTCTGCACCCATGAGAAATACAAGCCAGCCGATATAGAGCCAGAAAATGAACAGCGGAAAGGTGGCAAAGGAGCCGTATATGGCATTGTATCTTGCCACCCCGATCTGCAGTTTCAAATAAAGAGTCTGGGCCATTATCCATCCTATGCCGCCGATGATGCCGCCTGAAACGGCAGGTATGACCCTCACGTTGGTGTTGGGCATGAAATGGTAAAGTATTGAAAAGGTACCTACAATCAAAAATACCGGAAGAAACTTAAACAGCAGGGGCAGAAGCCAAGGCACCCTCAGGGTAGAGGTTATCCTTGCCAGGAGAGTTTCGCTTTGGGCCGCCGTAATGGCCCAGAAAGCAAGGTTAATGGAAAGGGGCAGCAGTATTATGAGTCCCATATAATCTATGACTTTTCTGCCAAGCTTCCTGGACTTTTTGGTCTCCCATATGTTATTCATGGCAGCTTCGATATGGGTCATAAGGGAAACCACAGTGAAAAGGGCGCCTATGATGCCCAGCCAGCCGAGTGCAGCAAAATTTGTCCTGT
Source organism: Deltaproteobacteria bacterium (assembly GCA_027028245.1). GTDB lineage: Bacteria > Desulfobacterota > Dissulfuribacteria > Dissulfuribacterales > QOAL01 > QOAL01. The sequence continues at coordinate 11,549 of JALVJO010000097.1, read as the reverse complement.
CCACGTAGTCGAAGATCTTGTCAAGGGCGAGCTTCAAGTGCTGTGCAGACCCGTCGGATTCTGTTCCTGAATTAATGACACCCGTGCCGGAGGCTGTAGAATTTGCTGTATTATCCGAGTGTTTCCGGCCGCTGATTTCCTCGAGCTGTGCAACCATCTTGTAGGCTGCCTTTTTCATGTAGTTGTCGGCACCAAGGCCTTTCAAAAGGGCAGTGCCCATGGCGAGAACTGGTACCAGGGAGAGAATCACGGTATATGTAAGGGCGCATGCCCTGAGGTCAAAGTCGTGCTTGCCGAATCCCCTGATTACAATGAATAGAATCCTGAGGGCCGCCTTTGCAAACCAGGCAGGACTTTTGGGTTCTTTGAAAAGATTTCCTTCCCAGAGCCATTCTTCCATCTGTGCCAGGTTTTTCATAGGGGTGTGGGGCCTCCGGCGAGACTTAAAATAGTTGCATTTTATTCATTTAACCATGAATATCGCCTGCTTCAACCGGGATCCAGGTGCCGGCATGCAAAAATTTGTGGTGATTCGTCTAATATTCTGAATATAATAGGTAAAATTTCAAGGGGCCTCGGATAGAAGGACTCCAGGACAGTTTATATTAGAATTTCAGCCGAATTTTATTCCAGATACCAGGGAAGCTTCTTAGATACATGCCTGATTTTTCCTTCATACATGCAGCAGATCTGCATCTGGGTACGCCCTTTACCGGCATAGGCCGGGTCAACGAAGAAATAAGCAGTCTTCTGCTGTCTTCTACCTTCAAGGCCTTTGACAACCTTGTAGACCTTGCCGTCTCCAAAGGGGTGGATTTTGTAGTGCTATGCGGGGACCTTTTCGATACGGCAGAAAAGAATCTTAAGGCCCTTCTTCATTTCAGAGCAGGCATGAAGATCCTTGATGAAAAGGGCATACAGGTCTTTATCGTTCATGGAAATCATGACCCGCTGGATGAAATTTCAGGGGCCCTGGAACTTCCAGGTAACTGCCATGTCTTTTCCGGAAACAACAACGAGTGGAAAATTGTGAGGCATGGGGGTGTGGATCTTGCCGCTGTCTTTGGCATAAGCTTTCCCCAGCGTGCCGTTATGGAAAACCTGGCCAGGAAGGTCCCCTCTGGGCCTAAGGGCCTTTTCAGGATCGCCATGCTTCACTGTACAGTAGGAAAACAGGCAGGCCATGATCCATATGCACCGTGCAGTTTATCTGATCTTGCCCCCAGCATGCGCGTAGATTACTGGGCACTTGGACATGTGCATGCCAGGAAAGAGCTCTGCACCGACCCCTTTGTGGTCTATCCCGGTGTTCTTCAGGGAAGAAATTTCGCAGAGCAGGGTGAAAAAGGGGCCTTTCTTGTGAGGGGTTCCCAGGATGGAGAGGTGAACCTGGCCTTTCACCCCCTGGATGCAGCCAGGTGGTATGAACTTGATATGGATGCTGCAATGATTTCCGGGCCGGGCCAGTTCATGGACAAGGCATGGGGAAAAATAGAAAAAATCAGGCAAAAGTCAGGCTCAAAGCCTCTTGTCCTGCGAATTTGCGTAACAGGCCGTTCCGAGTTTTCCGGGCAGCTTGGAAAGGAAGAAGTCATTTCAGACCTTCTGAATGAGCTCAGAGATGGGCTGGCATATATGGATCCGCCGATATGGCTTGATTCCATAAAAAATTATTCTAAAAGACCAATTGATCTTGAATCCAGGCGCAAGTCCCGGGACCTTGTGGGTATGCTTCTCAGGGAGACAGAGACCTTGAAGAAGGATCCCGGCCTTGTGCAGCTTGCCCAAAAGGAGCTTGAACCGATTCTCGCCAGCAGAGCTTTCAGGGCAGATTGTCCTGACGCTCTTTCAGGTGATATTTATTCTCTCCTGGAAGATGCAGAGTTCATGCTCCTGGACCTTTTGGAAGAATGACGGGTCCGGGCCTTAAACCTTGATGCCTGCCATAATTGACCAGTGGACATAAAACACTTCCATATAAAGGGCTATGGGGCCCTCATGGATTTTTCAGCAGGGCCCTTTCCCCATGGGCTTATAATAATCCAGGGCAATAACGAGGCCGGCAAGTCCACGGTTCTCTCCTTTGTAAATGCCATGTTTTTTGGTTTCCCGGATGCCAGACGAAGGGAAAGACAGTTTCATCCGGTAAGGGGCGGCAGGTATGGGGGCCGCATCACCATTGCAACTGAAAAATACGGAGAGATCACCATTGAAAGGATCAAAACTTCCAGCACTATCCTGCGCCTGTATGACAGCAGGGGCAGACAGCTTGATAGTTCGAAACTCAAAGGCATATTTGGAGGAGTATCAAGGCAGCTTTACCATAATGTCTTCAGCTTCGGACTTCAGGAGCTGTGGAATTTTGAGATGTTAAGTGGTGACGATATCAAGAGTGCCATATACGGGGCAGGCTTTGGAACTGCCTTTCTGGCCGTGTCACAGGTGGAAAAGGGCCTGAAGAAGGAAAGAGATGCCATTTTCAGGCCTTCGGGTAGAAAACAGCCGCTTAACCAGGTAATGGCCCGGATAAAGGCCTTGAATGCCCAGATCAAGAAGTCCAGGCAGGGTCTTGATCGGTATCAGGCCCTTGTCCATGCCCGGGAGGAACTTGAGGCAGGGCTTCTCAAACTCAGGGAAAACAGGCGGGAGGCAGCACGCATCCTTGATCTCAAAAGGGCTGCCAGGGACATGTGGCAGGACTGGGAAAATCTTTCTTCTGTACAGGCAGAGCTTTCTGTCACGAACCAGGACAAAAGACTGGAAGGTATTTCCGAAGACCTTTTCTGGGAACTTGAAGGACTGGAAAAACTCCTTTTTGAAAAAAGGACCAGCCTGAAAGACGTTGCAAGCAGGAGGGAAGAGGCCGCAAGACTCATGAAGGCATCAGTGCCGGATGCCTTCTTAATCGGGAAAAAGGAAGAGATTTCGGCACTGCCACCTGCCAGGGAAAAATATTTTCAGCTTCAGGAGTTCAGAAATTCCCGCCGCAGACAGATCCACCAGCTAGAAGAGGAATTAACCATACTTCAGGGGCGCCTTGGAAGCACCTGGAGCCAGGAACTTATAAGGCAGACGGTCTTTTCCGCGGCAGACAGGTCTATTGCAGCAAGGTTTCGACAAAGGCTTGGTGCTGCAGAAGAAAAAAGAAGGCGCCTTTCAGAACTTCTGGCAATAAGGGAAAAGGACATGAAGGCCCATTTAAGGGAGCTGGAAGATCTTGAAGGTCAAATCAATTCCAAAATCAAGGAGCTGCCCCATGAGGATCTTTATCTGGTCATTGCCGCAAATTCCAAAAGACTTTATTCCGCTGCAGAAAAACTCCAGGAAAAGAGCCAGGAGTTAGGGATCCTTTCTGAAAAAATTGACTCTGGCATGGCCGAGGTCTTTGATAAGCCTGATTCTCGCGTGCTCGAGGGCCTGGATCCGTCTGCCTTGATCAAAGAGACAGAAGCCTTAAAGAAGAGAGCTGAAGAAGGTAAAAGGGCGGCACAGGAATTGGAAAATACCCTGGAAACCTTGAGGAAAAGGCGGAACGAACTGGAAAAAAAGATTACAAGAAGACAGGCACTCCTAAGGGAAATGACTCTTCCCCGTTGTCTTCAGGGTATAGGGGAAGAATCCATCAGGGACGCCTTCATCCTGGCAAGGACCCTTTCCGGGTATGTACCCACAGAGACAAATTCAAGGATAGAACTGTCAAAAACTCAGGAAGACATGACAAGGTATGCCTCGGAAGCCGAAAGACTTCAGCGCAAAAAAGAGGATCTGGAAAGAAGTCTTCTTCCTGGAATCACTGCAGGAAGCGGTTTGGTGTTTCTATTCCTGGCTGGTCTTCTTTTCTATATCCAAAGCTCTGCCTTCACATGGGCTTCATGCCTTGGGGCTGGTTCGCTCCTTTTTTCCGCAGCCTTATTTATTAAAAAAGCAAATGCCCAAAGGATACGCCTTCTGGAGCTTGAGATGGGATCTCTTGTTTCCAGAATGGAACACGTAAAATCCAGGCTTGAAGGCCTTTCCAGGATCCTGGAAAAGATCCATGGAAAGAGAAAGGAGCTTTCCCGCCTCACGGGAATCAGTGAAGAATCGCTTTCAGGGGATTTTGCCAATACCCTCAAAGAGCTTGAAATGGCGGTAAAAATTCTTGACAGAAGGCAGATGCTCCTGGATGAAATACAGTCTGTCAGCCAGGATCTCGAACCTGTTGTTGAAAGCATTGGGTTGTCCTTAGAGCAGATCAAGGCTGCCAAGGCGGAAATGGCAGAAAATGAAGCCGCGTGGAAGGCTTTTATTTCGGAAAATCATCTCCTGCCCGGTTTGAAGCCCTGGGACATGCCCCTTGCAGCCCGGAAGATTTCCAGGCTCCAGGAAATCATGAAGCAGATCAAATCCCTGGAAGCAGAATCCTACTCCCTGAGACAGGAGATAGAAGATCTTGCTGTATTTTTTTCAGAAACTGGCTTTCAGTCCCTTGACATGCCATGGAAGGAACAGCCCTCACTGCTGCTTGAAGCAGCAAAGGATATATCCATTCAGGTCAGCGGCCTCGACAAGGAATTAAAGTCCCTGGAAGATCTTAAAAGGCACCGCAGGCACAGGAGACAGGAAGTCAAGGTGCTGGAAGAAGAAATTGAAGGAATCAGGAGCGAACTTTCAGATCTTGAACAAAGATCCACCAAGGCGGCCGGAGAGTGGAAGAACTGGCTGAAAGATAAGGGGCTGGAGACCTATCTTGAACCTGATGAATTCATCCAGACTGCAGATCTTCTTGAAGAGGCCAGGAAAAAACTTGCACAAAAGGACTTTCTATTCAAGGAACTGGAGGACACAGAGGATGAGATGGAAGCAATTTCCCACACGGTTTCCAGTCTTTTCAATCTGGTTTTCACCGGGAGAACAGAACCTGCTGATATCTCTTCCCAGGTGTCAATACTTACCGAGAAGCTTTCTGAAGAACTGGAGCTTGAGATCAAACACCGGCTCCTTGGGCAAAAGGCAAAGGGGCTTGAAAAGGAAGAACAAAGGCTTTTCCATGAAATCAAAGCACTTGAGGGGAAGATTTCGGCCCTCCTGAAAGAGGCAGGCTGTTCTTCCTCTGGAGAATTCAGAAAGCTTTTCAGGATATTCCAGCAGCGAGAGGAGCTCGTCCATAAAAAGGTTCTCCTTTCGGCCCGGCTCAAGGCTGTTGCAGGCAGTGATGACTATGAGGCCATATCAAAGTTTTACGGGGATAAACGCTACGACGGGCTCGCCAGGGATGTGGAGGATCTTTCCCTTAATCTGGAGCAGATTGAAATGGAAATTGACCAGCTTGTAAACAGGCGTGCAGAAATCAACAGGGAACTGGAAGAGCTCACCTCTTCTGAAGAACATATGAACCTGATGGCCCAGCGCTCCAGCCTGGTTCAGGAGGCGAAAGAGCTGTCCAGGAAGTGGGCAGTGCGAACCCTGGCCCTTTACATACTTCAGACTGCAAAGGAAAGATTTGAACGCGAAAACCAGCCGGAGGTGATAAGGGCTGCCTCACGTTATTTTTCTGCCATAACCGCTGGCAGGTATACAGGCATAGTGGCAGCTGCAGGTACAAATGATATTTGGGCAGTGACCAGGGAAGGAGAACGAGTGGAGCCGGAAAAGCTCAGTGCCGGCACAGCCGAGCAGCTTTACCTAAGTCTTCGCTTCGGGATGATGTCTGCCTGCGATACAGGAGGAGAGACTCTGCCTGTGCTGATGGACGATATCCTGGTCAACTTCGATCCCGAGCGGACAAGAAAGACTGCCCTTGCCATTGGAGAACTGGCCCGTGAGCGTCAGCTGCTCTTTTTTACCTGTCATCCCCATATTGCAGAAACATTAAGGCAAGAAAATCCCGGTGCCTTTCTCCTGCACATGGATGCTCCCGGCTGAGATTCCTGTCCCGGCGTGCTATTCATCCAGGTGGGCATGACCAATTAAGGCCTTTCCTTTGTCATGTTTTGAAATTAGAATTTTGCCCGGGTTTATTAATCTTTCAAATTCTGCCGTAAGGACAAAAAACTTTAGATAACTATTTATTTTCAGCCGCACTTGTACTGCCAGGAGACCTCCTGCCAGGCAAAAAATATTCAACGTGTAAGATTCATGTTTGTTTAGAGGGAAAATATTCATTTAAACACATTAAAGAAAATGCCTATGGACAACCAAACACTTAGAGAACTTGATAAAAGATACATCTGGCATCCCTATACCCAGATGAAGGATTTTGAAAAAAGGGATCTCCTTTTTGTGGACAGGGCAGAAGGGGTTTATCTCTGGGACCTGGAAGGCAACCGCTATTACGATACCATTTCTTCATGGTGGTGCATTGTTCATGGCCATAACCATCCTGTAATAAGGCGTCATATCAAGGAACAGCTCCAAAGACTGGACCAGATACATTTTGCCGGAACCACCCACCGCGGGCCTGTGCTCCTGGCCGAGAAGCTTGCACGTCTTCTTCCTTTCGAGCTAAGAAAATTTTTCTTCTCGGATAACGGCTCAACTGCCTGTGAAGTGGCCATTAAGATGTCCCTTCAGTACTGGAAACACACCGGTGAAAAAAGGAAGGAGAAATTCATTGCCCTTGAGCGGGGTTACCACGGGGACACCATAGGAACCATGAGCCTCGGCGGTGTACCTGCCTTTGAAGGCCCCTTTGAGGCCCTTACTTTCGATTCCTTCACGGTTCCGGCACCCTATTGTTACCGCTGTCCATGCGGAAATCGTTATGTCCCGGGGGAGGGCCCTGAATGCAGCCTTGAATGTGCTGATTTCCTGGAGAGGCTTCTTGGAAAAGAGGCAGAAAATGTAGCAGCCTTCATTCTTGAACCCATGCTCATGGGAGCTGGAGGTATGATATCTTATCCGTCCGATTATTTAACAAGGGTGCATGAGCTGTGCACGCGCTTTGGAATTCATCTTATCCTGGACGAGGTGGCAACTGGATTCGGCCGGACCGGCAGGATGTTTGCCATGGAGCACGCCGGCATCGTCCCGGATTTTGTCTGCCTTTCCAAGGGCATCACAGGCGGTACCCTGCCTCTTGCCGTTACTGCTACCACAGAAGAGGTATACAGTGCATTCTACGCTGATTACAACCAGGGCAAGACCTTCTTCCACGGTCACACCTTTACTGCCAATCCCATATGCTGTGCCTCGGCCCTGGGCTCCATGGAAGTCTTTGAATCCCAAAGGGTCATGGAGGGCCTGCCCGAAAAGGTCGCCAGGCTCCAGGAGGGCAAAAAGGCCTTTCTTGACATCCCCATGGTGGGAGATGTCCGGGGCATAGGGATGGTGGCAGCATTTGAACTGGTCCAGGATAAAAGATCAAAAACCCCCTTTGATGCATCAAAGAGGGCAGGCTGGCAGGTCTATCTAAGGGGCCTTGAAAAGGGGTTGATTCTAAGGCCCCTTTCAGATGTTGTTTACCTTTTCCTGCCTCTTTCCGTAACTACTGAGCAGATAGAAGAGATAATGGCACTGACCCGGAACACCATTATAGAAGTTTCCAGCAGCCTGCTGCCCGGGGTTTAAAATAGCCGAAGTGGACCTCGAAACATTCCAGAAAGCCGGCCTTCGGGATCTCATGAACCAGGCCCTTGACCTGAAGGTTGAAAACAGGGGCTTCAGGATGGGGCTCTGCACCATCTCAAATGCGCGCTCTGGTGCCTGCAGCGAAGATTGTGCCTTTTGTGCCCAGTCGGCATCTGCTCCTGAAGCCGGCGCGCCCTTGTACCCACTGAAATCAGTGGAGGTGCTCCTCAGGGAAGCAGAAGAGGCTGCCAGGACCGGTGCCCAGCGGTTCAGTATTGTCACCAGCGGCCGGGGACCGTCTGAGAGGACGGTGGAACAGGTTGCCGAAAGGGTATTTGAGATAAGGCAGAAGGTGGGCATCAATGTCTGTTGTTCCCTGGGCATTATGAGCAAGGGTAAAATAAAAATCTTGCAAAATGCCGGTGTTTCCAGGTACCATCACAACCTTGAGGCATCGCGTGAATATTTCCCGCTCATATGCTCAACCCACAGTTTTGAGGAGCGGATTGCAACCATCCAGCATGCCAGGGAGTGCGGCCTGGAGGTATGTTCAGGCGGCATAATAGGCCTTGGAGAAAGAGAGTCAGACAGGTTCTCCATGGCAAGCACCCTTTCGGAGCTGAATGTTGATTCTGTGCCCATCAACATACTGGTTCCAATAAGGGGTACCAGGCTCCAGGATCTTCCCGTCTTGAGCGTTGTGGAGATTCTGAGGGCTGTTGCAATGTTCAGGATAATGATGCCGCGCTGTGCCTTAAGGATAGCAGGAGGCAGGGAGACCGCACTTGGCCAGGTCCAGGCACTGGCCTTCATGGCTGGTGCCGATGCAATGCTCATAGGCGGGTATCTTACCACCAGGGGACGGCCTCCAGAAGTGGATCTGGCCCTTGCAGAGGAGATCAGGCAGATATGGAAAAGCATGTACCGCCGCTGAAACTTTTTCTCTCCTTTCTGCGCCTTGGATGTACTGCCTTCGGCGGTCCGGCCATGGTCAAGTATATCAAGGATCTGTCGTGCCGGAAAAACAACTGGGTAAAACGAGAGGATTTTGATCACGGCGTGGCCCTTGTTCAAACCATACCTGGGGCTACGGCCATGCAGGCAGCCGCCTATGCCGGTCTCAAGGCAGGAGGCGGCATAGGCTCTCTGGCCGCCTATACCGGCTTTTCCCTGCCTGCCTTTATCTTCATGACCATCCTGTCAATGGTCTACATGCATGCCATCAACCTTAAGCCGGTTGAATCCTGTTTTCTTGGTTTTAAGGTAATAGTGGTTGCCATTGTTGCCAATGCAACCCTGTCCTTTGGAAGAAAGATGGTCCGCTCCTGGCAGGATGCACTGCTGGTGGCTGCAGCGGCAGGATATCTTGTTGTGAAGGGAAGCCCGGTAACGGCAATAATAGCCTGCGGCCTGGCCGGAATATTTCTCTACCCGGCAAAAAAGACCGGAGAAGCCGACGGCAGGGAGCAGGCAGCAAAGCCCAAGAACATGAGGGAGCTCATGTCCTCGGAATCCGTCAGGTTTGCCGGTATCATTACAGCGGCAGTTGCCGGCATCCTTACCATAATCTTCATTGCAGATCCCCTGGTGGGCAAGCTCTGCGCCCTCATGATGAAGATAGATTTCTTTGCCTACGGCGGCGGCTATGCCTCTCTTCCCCTCATGCTTCACGAAGTGGTGGACAAGAGACATCTGCTGACGGAAAAGGTCCTCATGGACGGCATAGCACTGGGCCAGATCACCCCTGGGCCCATAGTCATTACCGCAGCCTTCGTGGGCTACCTTCTAAAGGGTCTTTTCGGGGCAGCCGCCTGCACCTGGGCCATATTTACACCATCCTTTCTTATCCTGCTGGTCTCAGCCCCGGTGTTCGAAAACTTCAAGGATGCCACTCTTTTCAGAAAGTGCATGCGGGGAGTTCTTTCCTCCTTCGTGGGACTTCTTCTGGCAGTATTCATAAGCTTTGTACTTGCCATAAGCTGGAAGCTTGCCTCAATCCTGATAGGCATTGCTGCCTTTTCGGCCCTTTATCTCAAGGTGGATATCCTCTGGGTGGTTCTGGCCGGCGGGGGCCTTGCCATAATCTTTTTGTAAATTCCTTCAAAAAACCCGGGATCCCGGTCTCAAATCTCTGAAGCCGTTCGTGAGTTGCCTGTAGGCTTCGTACACCACAATACCAACTGCTGTTGACAGGTTCAGGCTCCTGGTCTTTCCCCACATGGGGATACGGTAGGTCAGGTCAGCTCTTTCTTCCAGGAGCCACTTGGGAAGCCCCAATGTCTCCTTGCCGAAAAGGAGGAAGGATTTATCATGAAAGGGCGCACTTGTATAGGCCATGCTGCCCCTGGTTGAAAAGAGAAGGAGGTCATGCCGGCCGAACTTTTCAAGAAAGGATTCCAGGCTTTTGTAATGTACGACATCCACGTGGGGCCAGTAGTCCAGGCCGGCCCTTTTCAGGCTTTTATCGTCTGTTTTGAAACCCAGGGGATGGACAAGGTGAAGGGTGGAGGAAGTGGCGGCACAGAGTCTTGCGATATTTCCAGTGTTGGGCGGTATCTCTGGTTCAACCAGGACGACATTAAGGCGGTGCATCAGACAAATGCTTTTCCTTGTCACGACACTCAGAACACAGGCCCATGACCTCCAGCTTATGCCTCAGAATCTGGTAGTTGAAACGTTTTGACAGGTCATGTTCAAGGTCTTTCATGCGCTGGTCGCTGAATTCCTGGATCCTCCTGCATTTTACACAGCGGAGGTGGCAGTGATGCTCATGGCCGTAGATATGCTCGTAATACATTTGCCCCCCGTCAAAAAAGACCTCTTCAATCAGGTTGGCCTCTATGAGCAGGGGAATCAGCCTGTATATGGATGCCTTTGATACACGTCCCTTTTTACTGCGAATGGAGATATAAAGACTGTCCACGTCAAAGTGGTCATGTGTGGCAAAGATTTCCTTTATTATGATTTCCCTTTCAGGTGTATAGCGCATGCCCTTTTTCCTGAGAAATTCCCTGAATATTTCCAGTTCGGATTTCAATGCTGCTCCTGAAAGAGAAAGTGAGGATCCGGAATTTAAGTGAGCCTTTGCAAAATTTTCTAACCCTATTACCATATTCCGTCAAGGCTTATTGACAATGAAAAACAATCTCTGTAAGGAGATACCAGTAAATCAATTTTTTATCCTGCCTGCAGGGGGAGAGTTATTGTGTTCCAGAGGCTTTTTGACAAGATGAAATCCGAACCCGTTGTATGCGGTGACTGCGAAACCTGTGAACTCAAGGATGACGGCACTCCTCCGGAACCTGGAGAAAACTGCTTCCAGAAACTTCACCAGAGAGAAAAAGAAGATCTTCTAAGGCTGCTGAAGCAGACCGGAGCTGCCCTTTCTCCTGTTCAAATGCAGATCGTCGATGAATTTTTGACAGTCGAAGGCCATCTTACCACTGATTATTTAAAGGAAAAGCTCAACAAGAAATCCGTCAAGGTCTCAACAGACCAGGTGGAAGATGTGCTGGATCTTCTCTGCCGTTATGGACTGGCCCAGAAGGTGCAACTGAACGGAAAGGGCCCCTGGTATGAGCATCTCCATGTTGGCGAAAGACACGACCACATGCTGTGCATGAGATGCGGCAAGGTAGTTGAATTCGAACACGAAGAACTGGATGAAAAGATCAGGGATGCCGCCAGGGAGTATGGATTTGAGCCTATTTCAAACAAGTGCACGATTTATGGTGTGTGCCCGGAATGCAGCAGCAAGCTTGGCAGAAGTCTGCCCCTCACCATGGTTTCTCCTGGTGAAAGGGTAAAGATCACAGACTTCAACGGAGGCACGCAGATAAGAAAAAGGCTTTCCGATATGGGGATTTCCATCGGCCAGGAAGTTGAAGTGCTCAATAAGGGAGGCCCGCTCATAGTCAGCGTCAAAGGCTCCAGGGTGGCCTTGGGAAAGGGGCTTGCCCAGAAGGTCATTGTAAGCCCTGTTGCCAGGTAAATTTATCCCT
>JALVJO010000096.1 GCA_027028245.1 Deltaproteobacteria bacterium | reverse complement strand
GGTGCGCACCCTACGGGCTATGCATGGGATGAATTATGCCTAACTACGTCCGTGCCCGTGAGGGAAGCACATACTTTTTTACAGTGGTGACCTGGGGCGGCAACCCGTTTTATGCAATGATATGTGCAGGGAGATGCTGCGGCAGGCCATCGCTGATGTTCGGGCTATTCATCCCTTTAATATTTTGGCTTGGGTGCTCTTGCCTGACCACATGCATTGTATATGGGAATTACCGGACGGGGGTACTGATTATTCAAAACGATGGGGCATGATCAAGGCCGGTTTTACCCGTCGCGTTCATAAAATGATCCGTAATGACGGGCTCGTGCTAACTAAAAGGTATGTTAGCTGCTTTGCGGCCATCAAAAATCTCAAAAACAATGCCATGAAGGAATGATCTGGCAACGGAGATTCTGGGAGCATCAGATTCGGGATGATCGGGATTTCAACAGCCACTGCGATTATATCCATTTCAACCCGGTAAAACATGGTCTGGTCAATACCCCGTCTGAATGGCCCTATTCGACCATTCACGGATTTATTGCCAAAGGGATTTATCCGGCAGATTGGGGTGGAAAGGGTACGATACGAATTCCTGATAATGTTGGGAGAGAATAATTGCATGGTATCTCAAGTTTCGAATCATTATTATTAGCCTAAAAAACATTGGATTAGCCATGGACACACATGGACTTACATGGACAAATACTTTTAGTCATGCCCGACTGGGCATGACTAAAACTCCAAGAAGGCAGCTATTGGCTGCCTGGGGTATTTGGCGGCCCTTGTCAGGGCTGCCAAATTGTCTATGTGGGTCCTTGTGGGTCCATGGCTAAAAAAGTTTTTGATCTTGAATGCATTATTTGTCTTTACTTTCAACAGGTTATTTTAAGTCAGAAATTTGAGATGGTATGAACTATATATGGACAAGTACGTAGCGCACCAATTCATGGCTAATAGAGCAGTTGGATGAAAAATAATTCTAAATACGAGATAATTATTTACTGGAGCAAAGAAGATAGTGCATTTATTGCTGAAGTGCCGGAGTTACCTGGATGTATGGCGCATGGCAATAGCTATGAGAAGGCATTAACGAACATAAAAGAGGCGATAGATTTGTGGCTTGATACGGCTCGTGAGTTTGGTGATCCTATTCCAGAACCTAAAGAAGAAAAGTTAATGTATGCTTAAGGCTAACGACGCGGCGGCTTCTGAAAATTACTGCCCCGCAGAATGCTCAGTGGTTAATTGTATTTGTCCATGTAAGTCCATGTGTGTTTTTGGCAAATGAACTTGTTAGCCCGAGATTTCAGGCAATTCAGGGAGTTTTTTAGAACAAATTTAGGCAATGCTTTGAAATAATTCCACATAAGGAAAAAAGGGGGGTAAAATGGAATTAATAAGAAAGTTCAAAAACACAAATGTCTCTGTCTTTTTTGGAGTCCTTGTAACACTTTCATTTTTTGTCTTCATACCGCGAGTCTGCCATGCAGATATTTCTACAGATGCCTATTGTCAGTTGACAATCCAGAGCATGCAGGGGGAGGTATCCAATCTGCAGGAGCTGATCTCCCTTGCAGACCGGTATGGTGAAGACCCTGTGGCCTTTGCTCAACAGGAGAACCAGAAGCAACAGGAATTCGAACAGCAAAAGGCCCAACTTTTTTCATCTTTTGGCACTACGGCTGAGGAATATGCCATGTATATGGATACAAACAGTGAAAAGGTCAATGCCTACCTTGCAGATCACCCTGATATAAGACAGCAGATCGATGACCTCTCAGACCAGGTCAACTCGCTCCTTGAGCAATTCGAGGCCAAGAAGGCAACAATCAAGAAATCCTATGAGCCCCAACCGCCCTTGAAGTAGAATTTGCCTATGAAAGGGAGGAGTTTTTATCAACTGTTTCACCAGGTATTAATATACGTTTTATTGGTGACTTGTATTCCCGTATTATCACTGGCAGCTTCCTGCAAGAACAGGCTGGTCTTTTCTGCCAATTTGGACGGTAACTGGGATCTCTTTACTCTTTGTGAAGACGGAAAGGATCTTGTCCGGCTCACTGAAACCCCTTACGATGAAAAAGAGCCGTGCTGGTCCAGGGATAGAACGAAGGTCATCTTTGCGGCAAGCGATGGCAGGCTGCACCTCATAAATGTGTCAGACAGGAAGGAATTGCAGTTGGCCACAAGCGGCAAAGGCACTCCTGAATTCTCCCCCTGCTTTTCTCCAGATGACAACAAGGTTGCATTCGTCCAGTTTATTCCAGGCACAAGGGATGATACAGACTTGGTGATCCTTGACATAAAAAAGAAAGAGAAGCGGACATTGATCCATCAGTATGCCGCCCAGTTCTGGCCAGCCTGGTCTCCCGGCGGGAAGAAGATTGCCTATATCAATTCTCATTGTTCTGGAGATTGTGGAAGGCTCATCCAGGAACTCTGGATGGCTGACCCGCGTGGCGGCTGGGCACGTCAGATCCTCTTAACCAATTCCTTTTGCCGCGAGCCTTCTTGGTCTCCAGATGGCAAACGCATAGCCTTTTCCAGCGACAAGGGCGGTAATTTTGACATTTGGATACTCGATCTCAATGACTGGAACCTGAGACAGGTTACAAAATTTAACGGCCTGGACGTGAGTCCTGCCTGGTCTCCTGACGGAAACAGGATAGCCTTTATTTCCACCAGGTCAGGGATAATGGAGATTTGGATAAAGGACATGGTCAGTGGGGATCTTAGAAGGCTCAACCCCTTTGGAAAAAAGACAGTAGAATGCAAGGATGTTGCATGGTAATCGCCATTTCAGTGCTGATAACAAGGAAGTACGAAAATGCACCTCGGGTATAGTTTCACTTTTTTGTTCATATATGTCCATGTGCGTCCGTGGCTAATCAAAAAACGTATTTTGGATAACAGGAGGAAATTATCACGGAATGAAAAATATCCTTCTCTTTTTGCCCATCTTTTTGTTGGTTTCATGTGCTCCTACTTCTCATAGACAGGATTCCCAACCAACACCTGCACCCGTTGATGGGTCCGGCCCTTCCGGCTTAGAGATCCCAGTCCAGAAAGAGGCTGCAAATGTCCCTGATTCGCAGGCAACACAAGAGACAAGACCAAAGACACAGTTTGGAAAACTGCTGTCCAAGATATCTGTCTCATCCCCCTCATTTAATCCAAGCCACGGCGATGAGGTTGCCCTCTATTTCAACTTGTCAAAAGAAGCCGAGGTTACAGTCAGGGTATATGACCCTGACGGGGGGCTGGTAAAGACAGTTGTGGATGCTAAGCGGTTTCCTTCAGGGAAACATTCAGCGGTTTGGGACGGAAGGGATATGGACGAAAGAATCGTCCCTGACGAGGCATATCTTTTTACCATAACTGCACAGGATGACTCCGGCAATATAGAAATTTATGATCCCACAGCCTTTTCAGGGGGCATTGAACACGACATTACCTCTGCCGAGGTCAATTCTGAAGCGGGAACGATCACTTACAGGATGCCCGAGATGGCAAGGGTCATGATACGCATCGGCATAAAAGGGGGGGCATTGCTTAATCAGCTGGTGGATTGGAAACCAAGGGTCAAGGGCCTTGTGACCGAATACTGGAACGGAAAAGATAGAGACAACCTTATTGACCTTTATGCCAGTCCAAAGCTCAAGATCATCATTACCTATTTCACACTGCCAGAAAATTCTGTAATCAGCTTCGGAAATAAGAAACTTGCTTTTAGAGAATACAAAAAAATATATGCCAGCAACAGACCACAAAAGCCTGAAAGGGATAGGCTGCAAGAAGGCAACAGGATTTCTCCCCACTATAAACTTCCCAGGACACAAGATTATACACCCAGTCTAAAGATGTCTTTTTCCAATATTAAGGGTGAAACTAATGCTGGGATACCGATTCTGTCTGGAAAAACAGTGGTAAAGGTTGAGCTCTCCGATGAGGATAGACTTAACTTTGAAAACCAGCAGTTTGAGATATGCTTTTTCCTGGACAATGAATTCTATGCAGAGGATGAGACCGGTTATACCCCCTTCAATTGGGTATGGAACCTGTCCGATGTGCCAGAAGGAGAACATCTCCTCACGGTCAATATTTCCAGCTTTAAGGACCAGGTAGGAGTTCTTACAAGGAAGGTCCGGGTGGTGCGGTAATGAAAGCGGTGGTTGCCTGGAGCACCTACCGGTTATTATCCCAAATTATGCAATTGGCAAGTTTGCCCATGATTCGAGGCGCGAGGGGTGAAGCATACTTAGGTATTCCGAACCCCCCGAGCAACAAAGAAGAATGGGCAAAATCGCCAATCCCCAAGGGCTACGAAAGGGAGCTAAAACAGATGCTTTTGGGTTCACCCAAAAGTTGAATTTTCAGCTACGGGTCACGACAAAACAATGTGCAGATTTCAAATGAAAAAGTCATTTTTGCCCTCTTTTGCAGTGAATAATTGGGGATTATATGGCATAGTCATACCTTTGGTCTTCATGGTCTTGGCATCGTGTGCCCGATTAGGCGTCCAGGATACCTCTACGCACCATGCAGGCCCCAGGATTACCGTCGAAGAATTGGTTTATGACTTTGGAATTGCCGGGCCAGAGGAAAAG
>JALVJO010000095.1 GCA_027028245.1 Deltaproteobacteria bacterium | reverse complement strand
TCACCTCGTGGCTTCATCCCGGCTGGGCGCCTCCTGTCCGGGATGACAGCTTCAAGGCAGAGGGGAAATCCTTTTTCCGCTACCTCATGAAGTCCATGATCCCCCCGCTTTCCCTGATGATAGCAGTCCTGGGGTCAATATTTGCTGGAATTGCCTCTCCCACCGAGGCGGCAGGCGTAGGGGCTACCGGCGCCACCCTTCTCTGCATACTGAACAGACGGTTCAACATGGAAGTGCTTCGGACCGTTATGGAAACCACTGTCAAGCTCACCAGCATGGTTTTCATCATCCTGGTGGGGGCCACGGCCTTTGGCCTTGTTTTCAGGGGCCTTGGCGGAGACGTGGTGATAAGGCAGTTCGTAACCCACATCCCCTTTGGGAAATGGGGTGTGCTGGCAACGGTGATGGCAGTAATCTTCATCGCAGGCTTTTTCCTTGATTTCATAGAAATTACCTTCATCCACATACCTGTTCTAGCACCCATAATGAAGGCCATGGGCTTCGATCCGGTGTGGTTTGCAATTCTTTTTGCCGTAAATCTCCAGACATCTTTTCTGACCCCGCCCTTTGGTTTCTCTCTCTTTTACCTGAAAGGAGTAGCTCCTCCCGAGGTATCCACCATGCAGATCTACAGGGGAATCATCCCCTTTGTGGCCATACAGCTGGTGGGACTGCTTCTCGTGGTTATTTTCCCCGAGACAGCCACCTGGCTGCCAAGGATCATGAATGCATTGAGATAGGGTGGAGATCCTGCCGGGAGCATTCCCAGTTTGTCCCCGGACGAGGAATGGCGAGGAAGGGCAAGGAAGGTGCATTTCTTTCAAGGTTCACCAAGCCGCTGTGCAAGTTTCAAATTCTTCTTGAATACAGAGATCGTCAATCTCGGCAGCTTGAGTGCGGCTGAAGCTGGCTTCCTTGTGGTGAAACCTTTCAACCCGGATTATGCACTTCAAATGCCTGAAAAAAGTAATTTCATTGAATTATTGCACAGTTAGTATGTATTTGTTCCCGTTGTGCCTTCACCCAAAAAGTAAAGTTCAATCCGTAATAAATCCTCAGACATTTGAAGCCGCAAGGGGCTCGCAAGTTTACCGAATTTGCTTTGTTGTCGGCCACTTGAAGTACCAAAGTACGTCTGTGTGCCCTCCGCCTCGCATCTTCGGCAAACTTGCGAGCTGCATGATCCGGGTTCAAGAAACACCCCTCCCCTGCCGGTAGCACAGATGGGGGACAAACTGGGAATGCTCCCATCCTGCCGGCCAAAGCCGCGCCCCGACCGGCAGGAAAAAAGGATGTAAGTTGTGTCTTTCTTTAGAGTTTGAAGTGCATCGTCTCGGTTAAAGCATGTAGTCGTAATATGCCTTTTCCGAGATGCTGTTCCAACCTGAGAGCATCTTTTTGAAGGCCATGAAATCATCGTTGACCTTCTTTGCCTGTGGATCCTTGGCTGCTGTCTCCTCTATGGTCTCTGCAGAGAGCTTTTTCAGACCCTGAAGCACCTTTTCGGGAAAACGCATCAGCTGAACTTTGTGGGACTTCTTGAGTTCTACCAATGCCTTTGCATTTTCCATCTCGAACTCGGAAAGCATCTGCACATTAAGCTCTGCGGCAGCCGTATCTACAGCTGCCTTGATATCATCGGGCAATGCCTCGTATGCCTTCTTGTTCATTATGAGTTCCAGCGTGCTGCCCGGCTCATGCCATCCAGGATAATAATAATATTTTGCAACCTTGTAGAATCCCATCCGAATATCGTGGCACGGGCCGATCCATTCGGTTGCATCTATCACTCCCCTTTCAAGGGAGGTGTAGATCTCACCCCCTGGCAGAAGCACCACGGCGCCACCCGCCTTTGCCAGCACCTTGCCTCCAAGGCCTGGAATTCTCATCTTGAGCCCCTTGAAATCTGCCATGGAATTTATCTTCTTGTTGAACCAGCCTCCCATCTGAAAGCCCGTGTTCCCGGCCGGTCTAGGCACCAGGTTGAAGGGCTTGTACACCTCCTCCCACAACTTTAGGCCGTTGCCGAAATAGAACCATGCATTCATGCCTTGGGCGTCCATGCCAAAGGGAACGCAGGTAAACCACTGGGCTGCATTACATTTTCCAGCCCAGTAGTAGGCGGCACTGTGGCCGCACTGGACAGAGCCGGAAGATACTGCATCAAAAACACCAAGGGCCGGAACCAGTTCGCCTCCGGCATATACCTGGATGATCAATCTGCCTCCTGTAAGCTGAGACACCCTTTTGGCAAATCTCTCAACTCCTGTCTGCAATATTGGAAAGGCAGGAGGCCAAGACGTGACCATTCGCCATTTTATCTTCTTTCCCGAATCAGCCGCCGCGGCAGAACCCGCACCGGCCATGGATGCTGCAACCGCCGCTCCTGCAAGGGCGCCCTTCTTGAGCAAGCTTCTCCTGTCCATAAAAACCTCCCTTGTTTCTGATGATTTATCCCTAAAAAATACCAAACTATCACCTTATACGTCTGTAATGCTTCAAATGCAAATGGATTGTAACTGATCACAGGTTCCAATGAGCTTTGCTGCATATATTCCCATTCTGTAAGCGCTCACAGGGTGCCGCAGATGTAAGGCAGCGGGTGCGCAGTCGTACTCCCTGTACTTCAAGCGCCCGCCAACACAGCAGATGCGGTGCCCTGTGAGCGCTTACCATGGATTTGTATCCCAGCAGCACGGACCAAGGACTGTCCTGATTTTTTAAGTTGCGGGCCTGATTTTTTAACCTAAAATGGCAGTAACTGTTGGGCGGCAGTCTTAAAAGAAAGATTTTTGCATTAGAAACACAAGCGCCCTGGATGTATAAATACCTTTTTGTTTGCCGTGAAAATAGCTCAAGACAAAAAAGGCATGACTGTTTGCTTTTATCTTTCAGCTTCCGACCTTGAGCCTTGAGCCGACTTTCATGGTCAGGGGGTGACAAACGCCATATCATGAAAATTTAGATGGAGAAACCTTAAGTTTCACCTTGTTATGGGTTATAGAATATCCTTGAATCGTAAAGGGACCCAAATTCAAACCAGGAAAGGATCCGTACAAGCTGATGAATTCTAAAATGAAAACAATCCCTTTGGTCATCTTTCTTCTGATACTTGGTGCAGTTGGCAGCGCAACGGCATCCACCATGTATGTTGCGCCCTCAAGCGAAGTGCCCCTTAGAACGGGAAAAAGCTCCGCCAAAAAGATCATAGCAGTACTGGCTGACGGCACCCAGGTGGAACTCCTCCAGGAAGAGGATGCATGGGCACTGGTCAGGACCGCCAGCGGCAAGGAGGGCTGGATACTCAGGCGCTACCTCACCGAGAATCCCCCGCCGCGTATGCAGGTTGAATCACTTAAAAAGAAAAATCAGGCCCTCAGGGAAAGATACCAGAAACTCAAGGCCCAGCTCCAGGAGCTTTCTGCCACTGGTTCTGACATAAAAAAGGAACTTAGCAAATGCATTTCCGAGCGGGATACCATCAAGACTGAATACAACAGGCTGAAACAGGATGCGGCCAACGTGATCCAGACCAAGAAGATGCTGGCAGAGACGCAGAAGAAACTCAACCAGGCAAATGCCCAGCTCATCTCCCTGAAACAAAAGGTCAACAACATGGAGGCAAATTCCAACGTGAAATGGTTCCTGGCAGGCGGCGGGGTACTTCTGGCCGGCTGGATGCTTGGTCTTTTTTCCGGCAGGAGAAGAAAGAGAAAGCCTTCCCTGCTCTAGTGTCCGGCCCTTTGCACTGGCATAACCCTGCTGAATGATTATCATGGAAAAACAGCATAAAAACCTCAAGAAATGCCCTGGATGCGGGAAAAAAGTGGATTTCAACACCAATCCCTTCCGTCCCTTCTGCAGTGAAAGATGCAAGATGGCAGATCTGGGTTCCTGGCTAAAGGGAGAATACCGGATTTCCTCGTCTTTTTTCCATATGGAAACAGAGTCTCAGGGTGAGGAACCGGCAGAACAGTAAGGAGAACAAAAGTGATACTCAGGGAATTTACAGTAGGACCTCTCCAGGTCAGGGCATATATCATGGGATGCCCGGATACCCGGAAGGCTATAATCATTGATCCTGCAGGAAGCGAAGATCTTCTGGTCCGGACCATAGAGGAACTGGGGCTGGACCTACAGGCAATAGTTAACACGCACGGCCACCCTGACCACACATGCGGAAATGAACGTATGAAAGCACTTACCGGTGCGCCCGTACTCATGCACAGGGAAGATGATGTCCTTTTCAGGGAACCTGAAATCGTAAACATGTTCAGGGCCTGGGGATTGGACCCTTGTCCCCCGGCGGACGGGTACCTTGAGGATAACCAGGAACTGGAGGTAGGAAATCTCAAGTTCAGGGTAATACATACGCCCGGCCATTCTCCCGGTTCAGTCTGTCTTTTCGGCCACGGGTACCTGGTAACCGGGGATACACTTTTCATAGATGCAGTTGGCAGGACTGACCTGCCTGGAGGGGACATGAATATCCTCATCAAAAGCCTGCGGGAACGGATTATTCCCCTGCCGGATGAAACCGTCGTGCTTCCCGGTCACGATTACGGACCCAAGCCCACGGACACCCTCGGAAACCAGAAGATATCAAATCCCTATCTCAATAGTATTGCCTGACATATCCTTCCAGCTTTGAACGTCAACAAAATCCGGTGCCAGCCTGGTCTTCCAATATGCAGATACTGGGACAGGCTGGCTGATCTCATCAGAAAAAACCAGGTCGTTATCGTAACCGGGGAAACCGGCTCTGGTAAATCCACACAGCTGCCAAAGATATGCCTTGCTGCCGGCAGGGGAAGAAAAAAAAGGATTGCATGTACCCAGCCAAGAAGGATAGCCGCGATCTCCCTTGCCCGCCGCACAGGCCATGAACTGCAGTCAGTGGGAAGCGGTATTGTAGGCTACAAGATCCGCTTCCAGGACAAGACCGGCCAAAACACCAGGATAAAATTTGTCACAGACGGCATGCTCCTTGCCGAGATCCAGGCTGACAGGAACCTTTCCGAGTACGATACAGTAATACTGGACGAGGCCCATGAACGAAGCCTCAATATCGATCTCCTGGCCGGCCTGCTGAGGCGTCTGCTCAAAAGGAGAAGAGATCTCAAGCTCATTATCACTTCTGCAACCATGGAGGTGGAAAAATTCCAGGCATTTTTCAACAAACCGCCCCTCATGGAGGTAGAAGGAAGGAGCTACCCGGTGGAGATCCTCTATGGGGATCCGGCTGGAGAAGATGACAAAGACCTTAAAAAACGCGTACAAGACGCAGTAGAACGCATAAGGGCAACAGATCCATTGGGACACATCCTTGTTTTTCTGCCCACGGAAAGGGACATCCTTGGAATAAGAAGGGCTTTGTCAGGAAGGCTTAAAGACGATTGCCTCGTCCTGCCCCTTTTCGGCAGGCTCTCTGCAAGGGACCAGGCCAGGATATTCGCCCCTTCCAGCCGGCAGAAGATCATCCTTTCAACCAATATCGCAGAGACATCTATTACTGTACCCGGGATAAGATATATCGTTGATTCCGGCCTTGCCCGCATCTCCAGATACAACATCAATACCCATACCACGGCCCTTCCAGTGTCCAGAATTTCAAGGGCCAGCGCGGACCAGCGTGCAGGAAGGGCAGGCAGGGTCCAGGCAGGTATCTGCATAAGGCTTTTTTCCAGGGAAGACTATCTGTCAAGAGATGAGCATACTCCCCCGGAAATCCTGAGGTGCAACCTGGCAGAAGTTATACTCAGGCTTCTCTATTACGGTCATGGACCAGTAGAAAATTTTCCCTTTATCGATCCTCCCCCGAGAAGTGCTGTAAGGGAGGGGATCCACACCCTGAGGGAACTCGGCGCCCTGGATTCAGGACAGAGACTCACCACACTCGGTAAAAGGATGGCCCGTCTTCCCGTGGACCCAAGGCTTGCCAGGATGATCCTTCAGGCTGCAGAAGAAGACTGCCTGGGAGAAATTCTTGTCATAGCTTCTGCACTGTCCATACAGGATCCGCGGCAAAGACCTGCAGAAAAGGAAAAGGAGGCAGTGGCAGCCCAGGAAATATTCCTGGATGAAAAAAGCGATTTCATAACCTGGATCAACCTTTGGAACAAGTGGTTTTCTCTGAAGAAACGAGGGGCCAGTGGGGGAGTCCTTCGACGGTTCTGCAGGGATCATTTTCTTTCGTATCCCAGGATGAGGGAATGGGAAGACATATTCGACCAGCTTTCATCTGCACTTAAAAACATAAAACATACAAAAACAAAAAGGTTTAAGACACACTCCAAAGGTATTACGCGAGATATTACCCCTGAACTCAGGCAGGCTATTCACAGGGCAATACTGTCCGGTTTTCTGGGAAAAGTAGCTTTTAAAAAGGAAAAAAATATGTACGCCGGGGCCAAGGGAAAGGAGATATGGATATTTCCCGGCTCTGCCCTTTTCAGCTCTCCCCCTCAATGGATCGTATCTGCCGAGCAGATCAGGACCTCCAAACTCTTTGCCCGTACTGTTGCCCCTGTAAAGCCCGAATGGATAGAGGAGTTTGGAACACACCTTTGCAAATATTCCCATCTTGAGCCCAGATGGGCTGCTTCCAGGGGGGAAGCAGTATGCACGGAAAGGGTCACCATGTACGGTCTGGTTGTGATCCCTGGAAGGATACGCCCCCTGAAGCAGGTCGATCCGGACCTTGCCAGGAAACTTCTTGTTTCCCAAGGCCTTGCAGAATGCAGCCTTAAAAACAGGTTTTCCTTCAACGAACACAACAGGAAACTCCTTGAAAGAATGAGGGATGTGGAAGAAAAGACCAGGAGCCCCGGACCGCTGGTTGACCACCAGGTCCTCTACTCCTTTTTTGACCAGGCACTGGAAACCATTGAAGACAAGACAGGTGTCAAGGTAAAAGACGAGGCGGATCTCAAAAAGGCCCTCAGGGGCCGCAGTGGCCTGGAAGGCCTGCTGAAACTCAACGAAAAACACCTGGCAGCGCAGAAGGAACTGGACTCCACAGCGCAGCTTTACCCTGGACATATTGAAATAAAAGGGCACAGGCTGACCCTGACCTACAGGTTCTGCCCTGGAAGGGAGGAAGACGGCATCACCTTGAGGGTACCCCTGGTGATTCTGCCGGAAATCAAGAAAGACCATCTAGAATGGCTGGTCCCTGGATTCCTGGAAGAAAAGATTGCCTTTTTACTTAAACATCTCCCCAAGGACGTAAGGGCAGGTATCTTTGACTACACAGAGACGGCATCCAGGATGGCAAGGCGTCTCCTTGAAAGAAATGGTGACTTTCAGGACGAGTTCCTTAAGGCAGCTGGTAAAATCGCACCCAGAACCTTAACCCCAAAAGATCTGTCCTCTATTCCGCCCCTTCCGCTGCATCTTGTCATGAGGATAGAACTGGTGGATGAAAGGGGCCGGCTCATAGAGGCCTCCAGGGACCTGGATGCCCTTCAGCAAAAATACTGCCAAAGCTCCAGGGACACGCTCCTTGAAAGTTCACAGTGGAAAAGGGCGTGCTCAAAGTGGGAAAGGACGGTATCAATCCCTGACCTGGACCGTATCCCAGGCCATTTCGACATTGGAGAGGTAAACGGCATGAGAATAAGGGCCTATCCCGGCCTTGTGCCAGGCCAGGAAGAGGACTCCACTGTGCGTTTGCATCTTTTTCCAGACCGTAATGAAGCCATGAAAAAAAGCAGACACGGCATCATCAGTCTCATGGAACGACGGCTTAAAAAGGAACTTGGGCACGTCTCAAGGCTTATTGAAAAACGCCTGAAGATCCAGGCCCCTTCAAGGCCTGAATTCCGCAGCGGATTTCTTCTTCCCTTCCAGGATATACCTTCACTTACTCAAAACACGGTCCGGCTCATATTCCAGAGTTACTTTAAGGCATTTGAACATCTGCCGTCATCTGAAGAACTCTCAAAAAAGGCTGCAGCAATCAGGAAAAGCCTGGTTTCTGATGCCGAATACCTGGCTGCTCTCCTTGGCAAGATCCTGGCTGCACAAACTGAATTCTCAAGACGAAGGCTGAAGATTTCACAGACACAGAAGCTTCCCGGCTATGCCGCGGATGTGCTTTCACAGATTGATGAACTCTCCTCCCTTTTTTCAACCCCAAACTTTCCTGCCGACAGGAATCTGAAATTCCTGGAAGAGATGCCAAGATACATCCGTGCCCTGGATATCAGACTGCAGCGGGCCGTCCAGAATCCGGCCAAGGACCGGGAAAAACAGAAACGATTTGAAAAATTTCTTCCTGTCCTGATGAGACTCCATGAAGAAACGCTTCGCCAGACGCCTGCCCCCGCCACACTGATGGAGGTCGAACTTCATATCTGGGAATTTCTGGTCTCCGTTTTTGCACCTGAACTTTCCGTGCGGGGGAGAATTTCAGAGAAAAAACTTAATACCCTCCTGAACTTACACCCATAAAACCCTTATCAATAATTTCCCTTCTTCCGATTAGGAGAAAAGAAAAGTACGAGGAAATTACCAAAGGGGGATTCTTATACTTTCATGGATATCGGGACTGTAATCGGCCTGGTGGCCGGCATGGTTCTCATCACCACGGCCATACTCCTGGGAGGCTCCATTACCGCCTTCATAGATGTGCCGTCAATCCTCATCGTCCTGGGAGGAGCTACTGCTGCCACATTTATCCGTTTTACACTTCCGGATATCCTGAACAGCATGAGTGTGGCAATGAAGGCCTTTTTCGCCAAGGCCCGCCCGCCGGAAGAAATCATCCAGGAGCTGGTAACCCTTTCTAACATAGCCAGGAAAGAAGGCCTGCTGAAACTGGAAAAGCAGCCCATCGATGACCCCTTTCTCAAAAAGGCCATTATGTACTGCGTGGACGGCCACGAGGCAGAGTTCATACAGGATGTCCTGGAAAAGGAGATAGATCTCACCCTGGAAAGGCACGGCCTGGGTAAGGGAATCTTTGACGCCATAGGGGATGCCGCGCCCGCCTTCGGCATGATAGGTACCCTGGTAGGCCTGGTAAACATGCTGGGCAACATGTCGGATCCCTCAAGCATCGGCCCTGCAATGGCCGTAGCGCTTCTGACTACGCTTTACGGCGCAATAATGGCCAACCTAGTAGCCCTTCCAATAGCAGACAAACTCAAGAGAAGGAGCCAGGAAGAGGAGCTGAACAAAAGACTTGTCCTTGAAGGGGTCCTGGGCCTCCAAAAGGGGCTGAATCCAAGGGTCCTGGAAGAGCTTTTGAAGACGTTTCTGCCTCCCAAGGCCAGAGGTTCAAGCGAAGAAGGAGGATAAGACATGGGTAAAAAGTGCGAATGTCCAAAGGGCGCCCCCATGTGGATGGTCACCTTCGGTGACCTCATGTCCCTGCTTCTTTGCTTTTTCGTGCTGCTGCTGTCCTTTTCCACCACTGACCCTGCCATGTACAAGGAGGTGGCTGGTTCCCTGGAAAAGGCCTTTGGTGTACAGAAGCAAGAAATCACCCTGGATATTCCAAAGGGGATCGATATTGTCTCGCGGGATTTCAATCCGGTATTTTCAGTAGATGTAATACTTGAAAAGATAAAATCAGCCATCAAGCTTGAACTCATCAAGGGAGAGATCCAGGTGGAGGCATTAAAGGACCGGGTCATACTGAGGATGAACGACGAGATAACCTTTGATCCTGGAAGCGATGTCTTGAGGGCAGAATCAAAACCAGTACTGGACAGGATCAGGGGGATCATTGAAACCGTACCGGGAGACATCATGGTGGCAGGCCATACCGACGACTCCCCTATTTCCGGGGTATTCAAATCCAACTGGCACCTTTCCGCATCCCGGGCAGCCTCGGTGGTGGTTTTTCTCCTCAGAAAACATTCAATTGACCCGACCAGGATGGCAGCAGTAGGATACGGGGCCAGCCAGCCCCTGGTTATGAATGATACGCCTGAACACAGGGCCCGAAACCGCAGGGTGGAAATCATATTCATGCAGCCGAGAAACCCTGACAATTTCGATGTAAGGCCACTGGATGAAAAGAGCCTGCTGGAACAGGAACCCCTTCCGGTAGATTAACATTGGAATGCCATGAACAGCGATAAAAATACGGAAAAAAGGGAAAGCATCAGGATCAAGGACAGGATACTCCTGGGCTTCAAGGAAATCCCGGAGGAGATTTACAGGCAAAAACTGGATGAATACATGCAGGGGCTCAAGGACCCCTGGATAGAATCTACTCATCCAAGTGTGAGAAAGGGGACCAAGAAACACCTGAAGCGGCTCAGGGAAAAAGATCCAGACCTGGCCAGCGTCCTTGAGATCATGGACCAGAAATTGAATCTGCTTTTGAACATGATGGGAAGCGATGAATTGTCAGGCCCTAAAGGCCATTGCACCAGGCTCTGCAAGGTGGATTTAAGTGCAAAGGGTCTGGCCTTTCCACAGGAAAAGACAGTTGAACCCGGCACCCTTCTGGATCTCAACATTGGTCTCCTGCCTGAACACTATTTTTTCAACTGTTTCGGAAAAGTGGTAAGGACAGACAAAAAAGATGACAGCTTTCTGGTAGCTGTAAAATTCATTTGGATCACGGAAGACGACCAGGAAAAACTCATAGAGCACATATTCAGCCGCCAGGTACTCCAGCTCCGCATGAGAAGGAAAAAGAAGGAGCAGGAGGCAAATAGAACTCAAAGCCAAGTTTCTGACTTAAAATAACCTGGTGAAATTAAAGATAAATAATGCATCCAACATCAAAGACTTTTAAGCCATGGACCCACAAGGATCCACATTGACAATTTGGCAGCCCTGACAAGGGCCGACAAATACCCCAGGCAATAGTTGCCTTCATTGACAAATACGACATGGCGGTCTAATTTCAAGCCCAAACTTGTGGGATTATATTTCACCAACAGAGGCTCAATTGCTAAAAAGCAATTTATTATCACCTCATATTACCTATCACTGACTTGTGCCTGGAAATTGAAGACGGCACTTCATGCTCTTAAGGATATTCAGAGACGGACTTTTAAGGGGATTTATTCTCACCACCGTCATCCTTCTTGGAGTGGGCCTTGAACAAGGTCTATTAAACAGGGCACCAAGCCAAAACTTCACCATCTGGTTCCTTTGTGGAAATATTTTGGGACTCCCGGTAGGTGCATATTTGTGGGGAAAACTCTACCCTACCACTCTTTTCCCCCTTTACTTCTGGCTCTTGGAGGGTATGGCCATTGTCAGTGCAGTATGGAGGCCAATCGGCCCTGTTTTTTTCATCTCTGGCCTGATCTTTGGTGTTCTCATACTGCATCTTTTCTTATTGGGAAAAGGTTGTTCATTATCATCGCTCATTCCCAGGGTTGGGGCTGCAATAATCATAGGAAATATTTTGCTCGCACTCTTTGAAAAGCTTCCCTGGCCACTGGGGCTTGCCTGGCTGGCCATAGCCTTGGCTGGATGGCGGATAACACGCCCAGATCCAGAAACCACCTTAAGCGAACCCGGACTGAAAGGTGCCATCTCCTTCCACGATGAAAAAACCAGAAGGCTTTCCTGGTTCTGGTTCTTCTTACTCTGTTTTTATACCCTGGGAGGGCTCTATTACTCCATCTTGGATCACACCCAGGGCCTTCCCAACCAGTTGATCTTCGATCTTGTAAGCCTTGCCCTCTACGTCCTGGGAATCCTGCTGGTTATTTTCACGCCTCCTAACCTGCTTCGCTATACACCATATCTTGCCGTAGCACTTATGGGCCTTAGCATCATTATCCAGATTTCCCCTGAGACCGAATCCCTTTACGCATATCCCTTAATGGATATTGGCTTTGGAATCATGGATTGCCTTTCCATTTCTGTAATATTGGCCTTTTCACCAAACCTTACCCAGGCTGCTGTGGGCTTTTCTCTTTTTCCTGTCTCCATTGTCTTTGGCATGCTTATTTCACAAAATATTACTCAAAATCCATTTAAAGACTACCAGTGGGCACTGGCCGTCTTGTTTCTCACAATTATCCCCCTGGGCCTTGCAGCCCGCCTTTTTAAGAAAGCACACAAAGAAGATAAATCCGCCACTTTACTGGCCCTGCCTCCTGCAACCACCAACTCGGAAAAACGGACAGATCCTTCACAACTGGAGGTTGCAGCCACAAACAACCCTTCAGACCCAGCCCCGTTAAATACAGATAAAGTCAACCTTTTAAGAATTGCAACAACCCTTGGACTTTCGGAACGGGAAAAAGAGGTCTTCATGGAACTTGTGGAGAACAAAAAGCTCAAAGAAATTGCCAAGGACCTGGGGCTTGCCATTGGCACCATAAAAGCCCTTTGCAACAGGATATATGAAAAGGCAGGGGTAAAGGGCAAGAGGGAGCTTTTAAAACTCACTATATCCAAAAATATCCAATAATCCCAATAAAATACGATAAGGTTTACAAAAAGTTTATGTAAATTTTTTCCGTTTTGGCCGCTGCCTTGGGCCTTCCTTACACCACCAAATTAGCACTAATTTCCGGATGTTAGCGGCCGGAGAATCTTCTTTATCATAATTGCTCCTAGATTTTACATAAACCAATTTTTGTTTATGGAAATAATTATTTAATTGTTAACGTGATATTTTAAATAACCGTCCAGTTACGCCTATTTCAACTACTTATCTGCAATTTTATCGGCATCTTCATTGCTATTTATTTTTTCCCAAAACAACCTGAATAAGTTGAGAGGAGGAAAAAATGAAAACAGTAAAAGATGTCGTGATCTGTGCCATATGTATAGGGTGTTTTTTCTGTGGAGGTATTACACAGGTATTTGCTGCAGCATTTCAAAATGGAAATTTTGAGACAGGCGATTTCACAGGCTGGAGCGGTGACCTGATATCGAGTGGTACGGTCGATCCTGACACGGATACTCATTTTAACCTAATAAATACGCCCGACCCATCCCAGGCGTGGGTAGCCACTGTCCAGAATGACGATACAGACTGGATGGCGTCCCTTCTCCAGGACTTCACCCTGGACACCCTGAACGGACCAGGCTGGACCATGGACATTTCCTTCGAGATCGGGTTGGAGCCCACAGACGATTCTCGGGACACCCTTTCAGTTACCCTTTCTGATAGTGGTTACACTGACACAGTGGACCTTCTGAGCGGAGTATCAGCTACTGACCTCATAAACGGCATCCAGGTAACCCAGGACATTACCGCCTTTGCCCAGAATTGGGAGGGCCAGGAAGTGGAGCTCTTGTTTACAGTAAGTGATGGGGATTACAGCACTCCCGACTCTTTTTCTGTTGAGAACATCTCCTTCACTCAGCACGCCCCAGCCCCTGTCCCATTGCCTCCTACAATCCTTCTACTGGGAAGCGGGCTTTGCGGTTTGGCTTTCGCCTGGAGGAAAAAGAGGGGCTGAAAAAAGAAGAATTATTTACTGGCCAGGCAGGCTGGCTGAATGATAGCTCCTACCTGGCTATCTTCTGGAAGAAGGAAGTGGATTTTTCTGTGGTCAAGGTACCTTCAGATGGTAAAGGACATCCACTATGACGGTCGAGGTTCCTATTGTCACCTTCTCCTCTTCCTGCTTCCCTTTCTTTCCGCAGTTCACAGTTCATCCAGTAACGGTACCAAAAATAAAAAAG
Source organism: Deltaproteobacteria bacterium (assembly GCA_027028245.1). Taxonomy (GTDB): domain Bacteria; phylum Desulfobacterota; class Dissulfuribacteria; order Dissulfuribacterales; family QOAL01; genus QOAL01. The sequence continues at coordinate 22,378 of JALVJO010000095.1, read as the reverse complement.
AAGAAAGAGTTTTTAAAACAGCTGTTTAAAGGAGCGATTTTTATATGGCTTTTTCGTTTATTTTATCAAAAATCAAAATGTGCCACCGCATTTATGGAACGGGAAGGAGTAAAAAGCAATGAAACGGTATTCCTACTACTTAAGGCTTGCAAGGGCCTCCGTTTTTTTCGTGGTCCTGGCCTGGCTTTTATTTCCGCCTGTAGTCAGCGCCTCTGAGTGGGCCAAGGCTTATGAGGGATCTTATGGTGAAGCAAGTGGTGAAGCAAGGGCAATTCAGCAGACAAGTGACGGCGGATACGTCGTTGCCGGATGGACAGAAAACTTCGGTGCGGGTGGAGCGGATATTTTGGTTCTAAAACTTGATAGTGATGGCCAATTGGAATGGCAAAGGACATACGGGAGCACCAATAACGATAAGGCATATTCCATCCAGCAAACATCCGATGGTGGATACATAGTTGCGGGAGAAAGTGCATCTTTTTCTGCTGATGGGACTATCGATATGTGGATTTTGAAACTGAAGAGCAATGGAGATATAGAATGGGAAAAACGATATCACCAAAACGGTGATCATCTTCATGAAGGAGCATATTCTGCAAGACAGACATCTGATGGTGGTTATATAGTTGTAGGATGGATGCAATCAAATCCGGGTGGGTATAGCGATATAATCGCCATGAAACTGGCAGGCGATGGCTCTATTATCTGGCAGAAAGACATTGGCAAAAAACCTGACGGCTCCTATAGCCATGACCCACATGATGATGTGGCCTATTCTGTGCGGCAAACAAGTGATGGCGGTTATATAATTGCCGGTAAAACAACTACTTCTTCAAACTGGACAGCTGTCCCATGGATAATCAAATTAAGTCCTACAGGTGAAATCCAATGGAATAAGGAATTCCCTTATCATTTGGATGAAAATGGTAAAAGGTTCTCCATTAAGCAGACATCAGACAATGAATATATCTATGTGGCATCCTTATATCAATCAGTTGGCCAGTATGAGGCGCTGGTCATGAAGCTTAATTCCACCGGTGACCTCAAATGGGCTAAAATATACTATGGAAATAACAGAGATAACGCCTTTGATATAAACCAGACCAATGACGAAGGTTACATTGTGGTCGGCCGTTCAAATTCATTCAGTGGGACCATTGCTACAGAGTTGTGGCTACTCAAACTTTCCCCAACTGGTGATGTACAATGGCAGAAGCAATATGGCGACGCCGACCACGATGCCGTGGGATTTGCAGTTGAGCAGACAGGTGATGGCGGATACATTTTAGCGGGAATGTCTCCGGGTAACGATTTCTGGGTGTTGAAACTTGATTCCATTGGAAGTATCCCTGATTGTCCCTTGGAATCAACGACAAGTGTAACTTCGTCTGATTCCGCACATTCCGGTAAATCCAAAGGGATACAAGCATGGGCAGACGTTGTATACGCTGCAGATACAACGGCAGAGTTAGGCTCACCTGAAATCTCCATCACTGAACAATGCCTTTATCAACCTGCTCAATATGGTCTCACTGTATCAATAAGCCATGAAGAAGGCGGCACAGTTACAGCAGACGGCATCAACTGCCCGGGAGATTGCAGCGAGAGCTACGAGGAAGGCACTGATGTCACCCTTACAGCTACGCCAGGTGATGGCTATCAATTTACTAGCTGGTCAGGCGACTGCGCCGAATGCGAAAGTGCGACCTGTACCATCACCATGGATTCCGATAAAACCTGCTCGGCCAACTTTGAGCCGCTAACCCAGCCTGGATGGCAGGACATAACAGATGCCCTCAACATTACCCATTCAGCACGTCAGCTCTACGACCGCATCCATCGCTGCTTCTTCATCCAGGTAACGGTTGAAAACCCAGGAGAAGAGGCCATATCTGGCCCTGTGCGCCTTGTGATTACCGACCCGAGCATCCCTGTTAAGACAGGGGTTGGAGTGGGCCTTGAGCCCGAGGGCTATTCCGAAGAAGACAGCTACCCTTACTTCATCATTGTTCCAGAGGAAGGAAGCCTGGATGCAGGTGAGATACTGAGGAACCTGAGAATAAACTTCGAGCTCCAGAGAAAACGCCTAATCTATGGGATAAGGGTGGAGGCAGAGTCTAGGTAAGGCTAATAGTTATTGGTCAAAAGTGCGGCAGGCCTCCAACGGCCTGTCTGCGATATATTTAGAGGATTATCCTTGGAGGTTATCTTAAAAAGTTTAGAAATCATAAAAAAAGGGGAGCATTATGAAAATAAATACATCTTATTTTTTAAAAGAGAATATGGGAATCATTTGGGTCATTTTTATTTCATTTTTTTTTACCTTTTCATGTCAACCGAGCGAAGCCAAGATATACAAAAAGGAAATAACTCCTAAAATTCATGGGCTTTCGATACCATTTATTCAAAATACCGGCATTACAAATAAGAAGGTTGCCTTTTTCGCCAACACTTTCAAAGGGACGGTCTTTTTGACCAACGATAAGACAATTGTTTACTCGTTTCCGGCGAACTTTGTAGCATCAGGCAAAAAAAATTTCGCAAAGCGGTTCGTTGTTAGAGAGTCCTTCTGCAGAGCCGGACTAAATGGTTCCCTTAAGGGGGAAGACGAGACAACCAACCGTATCACCTTTATTAACTGGAAAAAACCCGGAAACTGGAACAAAGGAATAAAGGCATTCAACAGGATAGACTTTGGGGATGTCTGTCCAGGTATAACACTTTCACTAAAGGCCTATGCCAATAACGTAGAGAAAATATTTACGGTTGCACCAGGCAGAAATCCATCAGATATAAGGGTAGAGGTTGCTGGAGTGCAAAAACTCGATGTGGATAAACAAGGTGAGCTTCTTTTTGTTTCATCCCTTGGGTCTTTAGTATTGAGCCGGCCCATAGCTTATCAGATAGTAAATGATAAGAAAAGCTTTGTTACGGCCTCGTATACGCTCCATGATTCTGGGTACTCATTCAGGGTTGGTGATTATGACAGAACCAAACCACTTTATATAGACCCTATTATTTCAGCAACATTTTTAGGTGGTAGTGATAATCCAGTAATTGATGATACAGGTTGGGATATTGCAAATGATATAGTTGTGGATAACTCTGGCTACGTTTATGTGGTTGGGGAAACACAATCTGCTGATTTCCCAACTACTGTTGGTGTAATCAACACCAATTATAATGACTCAGATGGTTTTATATCCAAATTCAATCCAGATCTGACCCAACTGATTGTCTCCACCTTTATAGGTGGAAATGGAAGTGATGAAGTAACAAATATAATAATTGATAAACAAACAAATAATATTTTAATTGCAGGAACTACTTCTTCCAGCAATTTCCCAACTACCGAAGGGGCATACGATTCATATTTGGCTCCTGGCTCAGATAAAGTTTTTGTGTGCAGGCTCTCAAATGACCTTAGCTCTGTCATCAATTCAACATTATTAGGTGGCACAAGCTCGTCAGTTCATGCCCTTTCCCTTGATAACGAAGGAAATATCTTCGTTGCAGGTGAAGCATTTGGATATACTGAAGACTACCCAAACTGGACAAGTGATTTTCCTGTCACCACTGGCACGTACGATACTTCTTATAATGGTGCCAGTTCAGATGGCTTCATCAGCAAATTCAATCCAAATCTCACAGAACTTATGGCCTCAACCTTTCTTGGAGGGAATGGTATTGACCAAATAAATAGCATTGCAATAGAGCAAGATGGAAAGGTATTTGTGGCAGGCTATACATCTTCTGATGATTTTCCTGTTACACCAGGAGCATATCAGTCAACAAAATTAGCCGATCAAAGTGGGTTTATCAGCACCTTCTCCCCTGATCTAAGTACTCTTTATGCATCGACATATTTGGGAGGTAGTAGCTCTAGCGATATAGCTGCTATTGTCATCGGGCCAGAAGGTAATATTTTTGCCACTGGCACTGCCGGTCCAGGATTTCCTACAACTCAAGGCGCAATACAACCAGAATTCAATGATAATGGTGAGGCTAATGGTTTTATTTCTAAAATAAATCCTAATCTGACTCAATTATTGGCATCGACTTATATTTCAAAGGGAGGCGTAATTGTCGGTACAAATTTGTATGATTTGGCACTTGGAAATGGTGGTACTTTATATGTGGTTGGAGATCCAATGGCCGGAGGAGAATCTGATGCATTGATAGTAAGGGTGAATCTGAACCTTACCAGGTTAATGGGTATGATTCAATTTGGTGGCCAGGGCGATACAGATTTAGATTCCAGAGACTCGGCTACGGCCATGGACATAGGTCCTGATGGAACAATTTATACTACCGGATATACCTATTCACAGTATTTCCCTGTGACGGAAAATACCTATGATATATCCTTTAATGGCTTGTGTGATGCATTTGTGGCAAGGTTTGACCGTGAACTCAATCCAGCAATTTATTATAAATTAACCATAGATCCAGAACCACAGAATGGCAGGATTCAGGTTCCTGATGAAGAAGAGATAATTCCATCCGACTCTACTGTTACCTTACAAGCAATTCCCAATGAAGGTTATATTCTGTATGGCTGGGAAGGAGACTGTTCCGTATGTAGTGTTAACCTCAATTGTACAATAACGATGGATTCTGATAAAACTTGTACGGCAAACTTTGAACCCATTCCAAATGAACCTCCTGTCATCGAATCATTCACTGCTGAACTTACTTCAGGCGATGCTCCACTTGAGGTGTCCTTTACATGCGAGGCCTATGACCCGGATGGAGAGATTGTAAGCTACGCCTGGGATTTTGACGGGGACGGCATGATTGATGAGACATCAGAGACTGGGAGCATCAGTCATACATACGCCAATCCTGGCACCTATCACCCGACATGCACTGTAACGGACAATGACGGCGAAAGCGCAACATCTGAGGCCCAAGAGATAACAGTAAATGAGGCCGTTTCAAGCTGGATGGACATAACAGACACCCTCAACATTACTCACTCGACACGTCAGCTCTACGACCGCATCCACCGCTGCTTCTTCATCCAGGTAACGGTTGAAAACCCAGGAGATGCCCTTTCAGGACCGATACGCCTTGTGATCACCGACCCGAGTATCCCTGTTAAGACAGGGGTGGAGGTTGGTCTTGAGCCTGACGGATATACCGAGGACGGCGATCCCTACTTCATCATCGTTCCCGAAGAAGGAAACCTAGACGCAGGGGAGATACTAAGAAACATGAGGATAAACTTTGAGCTCCAGAGAAAACACCTTACCTATGGGATAAGAATAGAGCAGCTCGGACAATAAATTGGAGTAAAAGGCAAAAATCGACGGGGGCAACCAACTACAGTCTATGTGGTTGCCTCCGTTTTTTTGAAATTGTCCCAATTTTTTAACTCCAGGGTAAAAAGGCAATAAGTAAAGACAGGGTATGAGTGAAAGTGGCTCACTTTTCACGACCGAAAACGGCTCAATTGTAAAAGACCCTTGGCAGGAAAGCCTGTCCTTTCTGGACAGGCTCAAATCAAAATCCTACTGGACCTTCCTTAACTACTTACTTCCTGAACACGATCCCTGTTTCCGGTATTTTCTTCCACTTCATTTTCACTGGAAAGGGCTTCACGTTCCAGATGTCCCTGCAGTATTCACTTATGGACCTGTCGGATGAAAATTTTCCTATTCTTGCCACGTTCAGGATGGATTTTCTGATCCATTGATCCTGGTCATTGAACGCCCTTCCTACCTGGTCCTGGCAGTCGATGTAAGACCTGTAATCGGCAAAGAGCATGTACTCGTCGTGAAAAAGCAGGGAATCCACCAGGGGCTTGAAAAGTTCCCTGTCACCTCCTGAGAAATGGCCTGAACTGATAAGATCCACCGCCTGCTTAAGCTCGTCATCCTGCTCGTAATATTCCATGGGATTGTAACCGGAGGCCTTGAGGTTCATGACTTCATCCACCGTAAGCCCGAAGAGGAAGAAGTTTTCAGGCCCTACCTCCTGGCGGATTTCCACGTTGGCACCGTCCAGGGTACCGATTGTAAGGGCCCCATTCATTGAGAACTTCATGTTGCCGGTGCCTGAGGCCTCCTTGCCTGCAAGGGAGATCTGTTCTGAAAGATCCGCCATGGGATAGACCCTGTGGCCTGTCTTTACATTGTAATTTTCTATAAAAAAGACCTTGATCCTGTCGGCCACATCTGGATCGTGGTTTACCACATCCCCCACTGAATTTATCAGCTTTATTATGAGCTTTGCCATGAAATAGCCAGGTGCTGCCTTTCCCCCGAACACGAATGACCTTGGTGCAATATCCATGGAGGGGTTGTTTTTTATCCGGTTATAAAGGGTTACTATATGAAGGACGTTGAGGTGCTGACGCTTGTACTCATGTATGCGCTTCACCTGCACATCGAACAAGGAGGCCGGATCTACCTTTATTCCGAACCGGGCTGCAGCAATATCTGCCACATCCTTCTTGTTGGCCTCCTGGATCTTCTGCCATTGGTCCCTGAAGGAGGAATCATCCACGAATTTTTCCAGTTTCTTCAACTGATAAAGATCCGTTATCCACTTTTCTCCTATCGCCTCGGTGATTAGGCCACTGAGCCTGGGGTTGGCCACGACCATCCAGCGCCTGGGAGTAACCCCGTTGGTCTTGTTGGTGATCTTTCCCGGCCAGTATTGATCAAAATCCCTGAGAGTATATTTTTTCAAAAGTTCAGTATGTATGGCTGCAACCCCGTTGATGGCATGGCTGCCCACGCATGCCAGGTTTGCCATGCGCACGAACTTTGCGCCTGATTCATCGATTATTGACATTCGTGAAAGACGGGCGTCATCCCCTGGATATCTTTCCCTAACCTCGTCCAGGAACCGGCGGTTTATCTCAAAGATGATCTCCAGATGCCTGGGGAGCAGGTAGGAAAAAAGCCCCATGGGCCATTTCTCCATGGCCTCGGGCAGCAGGGTATGGTTTGTATATGCCATGGTCTTTGTGGTTATTTCCCATGCCTCGTCCCAGCCCATGCCGTGTTTATCCATAAGCAGCCGCATGAGCTCGGGCACTGCTACAGCCGGGTGGGTATCGTTCAGCTGGACAGTAAAACCCTGGTGAAAATTGGACAGGGTACCGTGTTTCTTAAGGTGTATCCTGATCATGTCCTGGAGAGAGGCAGACACGAAGAAAAACTGCTGCTGCAGACGAAGCTCCTTGCCCTGGCACTGTTCGTCATTGGGATACAGTACCTTTGAAATGTTTTCAGCCTTTACCTTTTCCTCAATGGCACCAAAGTAATCACCAACATTGAATTCCTCGAAGTCAAAGGATTCAACCGCTTCTGAACTCCAGAGGCGGAGTATGTTCACATTGGGCACCTTGTAACCTGGAATGGGAGTATCATAGGCCACGGCATTTACCATCTTCGCAGGTACCCAGCGCATGCGGTAGTTGCCGTTTTCATCCGCGTAGCTTTCCGTGTGACCGCCAAAACCTATCCCGAAACACACCTCGGGTTTCTTTATCTCCCAGGGGTTTCCGTAATGCAGCCACATGTCGCTGAGCTCCTTCTGCCAGCCGTTTTCTATCACCTGGTGAAACATCCCGTGTTCATACCGGATGCCGTAACCAATGGCAGGTATCTTGAGGGTGGACATAGAATCAAGATAACAGGCCGCGAGGCGTCCCAGGCCGCCGTTTCCAAGACCGGGTTCCACTTCGTGTTCTATGATTTCTGAAATGTCGAGGCCCGTCTCTTCCAGGGCCTTTGCCACCTCGTCGTAAATGCCAAGATTGATGAGATTGTTTGCAAGGTGCGGGCCCAGCAGAAATTCTGCAGACAGATAGCACACTATTCGAGACGGCTCAGCCAGGATATTTTCCACAGAATTGATAAAAAGATGCTGCATACGGTCCCGTACAGTGTGTGCCACCGCCATGTAGTAGTCGTTCATGGTGGCCGCCTCCAGGGGCTTTCCCTGGTTGTAGAAAAGGTTGTATGCAAAGGCCCTTTTCAGTTCATTGATGGTCTTCTGGTCAAAATTCTTTTCCTTGCTTCCTGTCCTGGTGCTGCTCATTTCATCTACTCCTGTGATCCGCCGAGTCCCAGAGGGCTGCGGCATTTCTTGTCGTTTTTAATTCAGGCTTAAAATCAGGATCCTTTCTTTCCAAGGTTCATGAGCTCCAGCCTGTGATCCATGTCCGGATGCTTCCTGGAAGGACCTTCTGTTACTATGACATTTTCACCCTTGATGCCGAACTGCCTGACATACTCCCTGACTGCTCTTCCCCAGTTGAGAGGCTTGTCCTCCCTGTAAATGGGATGTACTCCATAGGAAAAAAGGAGTTCCCTGCATGTCTTGAGGCTGGTGGTGGGAGCAAGGATCCAGCATGGAAGCCTGAACCTCGTGACATTCCTTGCTGTTGTCCCGGAATCCGTAGGGCAGAAGACAGCCGCAGTGTTCATCCTGTCGACGATATTGTCCACGCTCAGGGCGATGAGGTTCACCGGCTCACCCCCTGGCTTCTGGGAAGATGCCTCTATCTGCCTGCGAAAATGGGCCCTTTCCATGTACGGCTCAGTGGCTGCAGCAATCCTCGCCAGCATTTCCACCGATTCCACAGGATAGTCTCCCATGGCCGATTCTTCCGAAAGCATGACTGCATCTGTACCGTCGAGTATGGCATTTGCCACGTCTGTTGCCTCTGCCCTGGTGGGTCTTCTGCTGTGCGTCATGGACTCGAGCATCTGCGTAGCCGTTATCACGGGTTTTCCCCGAACATTTGCTCTTTTGACGATAAATTTCTGTGCAATGGCGATCTTCTCTATGGGAATTTCAACACCCAAATCACCCCTGGCAACCATGATGCCGTCTGCCTCATCCATGATTGCATCTATTTCATCCACTATGCTGGACCTTTCTATCTTGGCTATTATAAACGGATTGAATCCAAGCTCCCTGGCAGCCTTTCTGACATCCCGGATATCCTGTGCTGTACCCACGAAAGACTGGCTTACCGCCTCTACACCGTTTTCCAGGGCAAACTTCATACATTCGTGATCCCTGGGAGTAAAGGCGCTGCTGGCCAGCTTGATCCCTGGAACATTGAGACCCTTTCTCGACCTCAGCTCGCCGCCTGCCACCACCGTGCAGATGATATCCTGCCCGTCAACCTCTTCTACCCGAAGCTGCACGAGGCCGTCGTTCAAATAAAGCATATCGCCTTTTTTAACAGCATCCGGAAGTTCTTCCATGGATATGGAAACTTCATTCCTGGTACCTGGAATCTGCCTTGTGGTCAGCACAAACCTGTCGCCTCTTCTGAGCATGACGGGTTCTTCCACGAAGTTTCCTATCCGCATCTTTGGACCCGGAAGATCTGCCATGATAACAACACGCCGCCCCACCTTTTCTGACGACTGTCTTATAAGGCGGATGGTCCGGGCGTGATCCCGGAACTCTCCATGGGAAAAATTAAGCCTTGCAACATTCATCCCGGCGCGAATCATATCATTAAGTACTTCTATAGAACTTGAGGCAGGCCCTATGGTGCATACAATCTTGGTCTTGTGTTCAGGTAGTTGGTTCATATCTTTCCCATGTCTGAAATGTCATAAAAAAACGTCCCTCTGCCCGGGTGGCACCTTACAATTCTGGTCTTGAAAAAAGACTGGAACCAGATAGTTCAATGGAAAACATCCGAATTTATGGGGCGTGAGGACGACTGTCTAAAGAGGTATCGTGCAGCCGACTTCCGGATATTCCTCCAGCCGGCCGGGCATTCCCAGTTTGTCTCCGGACGAGGAACGGCAGGGATCGGTGCATTTCTTTCAAGGTTCACCAAGCCGCTGTGCAGATTTCAAATCCTTCTCGAATAAAGACATCTCCAATCTCAGCAGCTTGACTGCGGCTGAAGTTGGCTTCCTTGTGGTGAAACCTTTCAAGAAACACCCCTCCCCTGCCAGTGGGACAAATGGGGACTAACTGGGAATGCTTCCAGCCAGCCTGCCGAGCATAAACCCGGATTATGCACTTTAAATGCCGAAGGTTTTTGCTGTTTGAACCTCTCACCATTCAGGTGTATGTTTCTTAGCATTAGATTAACGATAAGCTATTGAAATTATTGATGCAATCATTTTGTTCGGCATATGAAGTGCATAATTTAGGATAAATTTCTCTTGCCATAGTGGAGCAAAGACTGAATGAATATATTTTCCTTAGTGTTTCTACCCTTGAGCTTCCTCTAATATAATGGAAGAATTGTTCAGGAGTTCGAGGATGGACAGTTTATCAACAGCTTGTTCATTTCCCCATAGGCGACATAAATTACTACTTGTGTCGACCTATATGGAGACAAAAAAACGACTTATCTGCCAAGTTGAAATACCCGAATTTCTCCAACAGTTTTGTCATCCTAATTGTTTGGGAGTAGAATTTCAAGAATAATGGTAACGCTTCCGAGTTGCTTAAGTCACACTGGCTGCAGAAATATTAAAAGAACAGTAGAAAATTCCTAAATAGGAGGAAGGCTAATGAAAAAAACACTATCAATCTCAGCGGCTGTCTTGGTTGCAATTCTATTTGTGACCGGATGTGCAGGAAAGAAGGACATTGAAGGGACAGGTTTTCTTCGTGATTATTCCAAAATGAAGCAAGGACAAGATAATCAGGCCCTGAAACGCTATATTGACCCTTCAGTGGATTTTTCAAGGTATGACAAGGTCATGATCGACAAGGTGGTATTCTATTTCAAGGGTGACTCGAAGGAAGTAGGGATTCAGCCTGACGAGCTGAAGATGCTTGCCGATTACTTTGAAAAGGCCTTGGTAAAAGCCCTGCAGGATGCTTACCCGGTAGTTACCCAGCCGGGTCCTGACGTGCTGAGAATCCGGATCGCCATAACAGGTGTGAAGGCAGGCAATCCGGTGCTGGCACCTGCCTCTGCAGTTCTTCCCTTAGGTGCTGCTGTAAACGCCCTTTCAAACCTGACCACTGGTGAATCCATAAGTGTTGGAGAGGCTTCTATGGAGGCAGAATTCCTGGATTCCCAAACCGGCAGGGTCATCGCCCAAGTCATGGACCACAGAACAGGCTCCACCTATTCCACTGGAACCATTGGAGGGAAATGGGGTCATGCCAAGGAAATCTTTCAGGACTGGGCCAAAAGGCTACGCCAGTGGCTGGACCAGGTACACGGCAAAAAGACCGACTGATACGCAGATTACTGCCCTTTTGTGTAAAATAGGCAGCCATAAGACCCAGCCTCTTAATCAAGAGGACCAAAAACTATTGCTGTGCTAAAGGATTGGCGGTTAAAAAAACTACCGGATGAAAAAGTATGCATCCTGCCAATCATTACTTTCTGAAAAGTATTCTTCTTTTGCTGAAGAGGAACTCTGCAACTGAGATGACCACGTAAGATACTGCTATGGAAATGAGACAATGAGGCTTTTTCTCCCATAGATATCCGAAGAGCACAGCCCAGGATACCAGGCAAAGAATAAAACCTGTCAAAGGATACAGGAGCGAAATTGATATCTGCCTTCTCAGGCGCAATGCCGCAAGATTGATACTTGCAAATATGATCAGGAACGTTGCGCTTGAAAATGATGAGATGATATCCAGGTTTCCAAGGTTTACAAAAATAAGGGTTAAAAAACTGATTACCAGGAGGCTGACCCAGGGGATATCCCTTGTACGCTCCCTGTGACCGAAAACCGCCGGCAGTTCCTTTTCCATGGCCATTACCTGTGCAAGGCGGGCCGTGCCGAACATGGTAGCATTTATGGCAGAAGCGGTGGAAAGAAGCGCACCCAGGCCGATCAGTAGAAAGCCTGCATGGCCCAGGAAGGGCTGGGCTGCCACAGCCAGGGCGTATTCCTTGTACTTGGCGATTTCCTGGGGTGTAAGGTTGCCAACTGCCACCAGGGCCACCAAAATGTAAATCAAAGTGGTTATAACGATGGAAATCTTGATGGATCTTGGAAGATCCCGTTCAGGGTCTTCCATCTCCTTTACGGCGTTTGGTATCAGTTCAAATCCCTCGTAGGCAACAAAGATCAGAGCTGCCCCCATCAAGAGACCTGCTGCTCCCTTGTCAAAAACGGGAAGGAGATGAGAAGGCTCAACAAAAAAGAGACCCACTACGGCAAAAAGACCCAGTATTATCACCTTGATCATGACGATCAGGTCCTCGGTCTCACCGGCTGCCTTGACCCCGTATAGGTTTATTCCCAGGAACAGTGCAAGTATCCCTGATTCCAGGAGATGATGAATCGGGGCCTGCCGAGGTGCAGCCCCAAGCATGGCGCTTCCGTAAACAGCAAAGGTAAAAGAGTATAATGCCATTGTCCCCAGATACCCCATGATCAAAAGCCAGCCTCCGAGGCCTGCAATATTCCTGTTCTTGAAGGCGTATTCCAGGTAGGTGAAACTTCCCCCGTCCGAACGGTACTTCAGTCCAAGCTTTGCATATGAAAGCCCTGTAAAAAATGCTATCACTCCACCAAGGGAAAATGCGATTGGTGCGGCGTGGCCGGAAAGGCTGACAGAAAGACCCAGAACAGAAAATATTCCGCCGCCTACCATGCCGCCTACACCCATGGCTACCAGTTCCTTGACTCCCAGTTTTTCTCCCGGGGCCTTGACATAACTTTTCATTGTTCATCTCCTGATGCCAACCTGTGTAAAAACCAGCCAGGTATTTTTTAGCCCATAATCACAACCATGTTTACGGAAAAATTTTTCCATAATGAGAAAACTTTTTCCTGGAAAAGCTTTCTTTGTTCCTGTTACCCTGATTTCCCAAGCAGTAATGAGAAAAAGTGTTGCCCATCCAGGGAACGGTTATTGCAGTTATAGAAAAAGATAAATGATTTTACCAGGAGGAATGCCATTTATGAAGAAGGTCGCCTTTTTGTTTGGAACCTTTTTTTTTCTGGGGTTATGCGGGCACTTCAACATGGCAGGTGCCAGAGGTCCTAGCCGTATGGATACTGATCAGGCCATGGGAGGCCGGCCTGGAGGTGTCTCCCACCAGACCCATTTGAATTATGATTGGGGGCCGAAACTTGGAGACAAATGCTATACATGCCACGACAGCAAGCCGGGCAGGCGAACTGTAAATTATGCTCACTGCAACCCGTGCCACAGTCCGGACGGCGCTTTTGACGGAGTAAATGACCCTGTCATTGGTGCCAGGTACAACTGGGGCCGAATGTCCTCCCTCATATATGATGATGACAGTGCCTCTTTAAGGCCAGGAAAAGAAGAATGGTGTGTAGGATGTCATGACGACAAACCCGCTGTAATTGACAATACAATTGCTCCAAATATTTCCGGCCGCTCAATGACCGGAGACTGGCAAAGTCCTTTTGCCATTGCGGAAAGCGACATACCCGGTGCCTCAAACCTGCTGGATGGCGATCCCGGCACTGGGAACACCGGCAGCGGCTCCTATGTGATTTTTGATCTGGGAGAAGTAACTGACATTTCCCACATAAGGATTTACACGTCATCGGACGACTCCACGTTGTGGGAAGTTTACGGTGGCAGTGATCTAACCAGCTGGACAAGAATACTCCTCGGCCAGTCTGTCATCTTTTCTGCTCCTGCGTGGGAAATCGGAAAGGCAGAGAGCTGGAACAGCAACAGACTTGATAACTTCATACCTATCCGTTACCTGAAGCTTGTCCGGATCCCGGTCGGTTCCCTGGAAAACCGCTATTTATGCGAAGTAGAATTTAAAAAGGACCTTAGATACGGCTATTATGTCAATGGCCACAAAATCGGCTGTGACAATTGCCATGATGTAAAAAGTGACCATATTGACGGTATTTCCAGGACCTACAGAGCATATCTAAACAATTACAACAGCGGATACCGCCTGATGGACGTAGAGACCAGCTCAGGGACGGTACCTGCCATGGAAATTCCTCGCACAGGATGCAGCTCCTCTGAAGACCTTGAGACCACAAATGATTTTGCACTCTGTTTCAAGTGTCACGACAGAACAAAAGTCCTGGGAGATGCCGATGCCTCAGGTATCATGTTCCAGTATCCACTCCAGACCAATTTCCGGAATGATACCCATGTAGACAATAACGGGCATGTACAGAACGAGCACGTCCGGCACATGCGCGGCAGGGGTTATTGCGGCAACAGTCCGGACTGGGATTCCGACTGGAACGGCACACCTGATTCCCCGATGAGCTGCACTGCCTGTCATAATGTCCACGGCTCTCCCACCCCGGCCATGACAAGACATGGCGAACTTGTCAGCAGTGCTGGCACATATGACAGTGTACCCATGATCAATTTTAAGTACATAGGTGGGGATGACAGTCCTGATCCGGACATGTCAAATGTTATGCAGAGCACCGGAGGTATTACCCAGTTCTACGGCCCTGGCCCTGGAACCGTAGACAAGAATGCAACCTGCAAGATGTGCCACAATGACAGCATAAACTATCGGCGCACACCAATATATCTGGGCCACAGCCTCGTTTACCCTTAAGTCAATTCTTCGGGGGCAAAGATTAAGTGGAAAGACTCTTTGCCCCTCTTCACCACAAGCTGATTAAAGAGATGCAGATTAATTAGGCAAAGAGCCGAATGCAAAACAGGTTTTCTGCAAAAAACTGGGTAGCCCTGTATGGCAACAAGATGTTTTGATGAAGTGCAATAAAAGGCAATTTTTTGCCGTCTCACTTCAGCCGTTTACAAAAACATCAACCTCGTCCAGCAGTTGACGGATCAATTTGTCAGGGACTGAATGGGCCTGTGCCAGGGCCATTGCACGCATGATCAGCGCTGCCTCATCCTGATGGAGGATCCCGGCGGGCACGGCCTTTTCATAGATCCAAACCCCGGCATTTTCTGGAGAAGGCGGCGCTTCAAGCCCTGCCCTTGCCCCTGCCGCTGATAAAAGAGAGGAAAGCAGCAGCTCGGCTGCACCTTCGGAACACTCCTGATCCACCAGTATTGCAGCGGCCTTGAGTTTTTCTTCCGCCAGCCTGGCCAGACGGCATCTTGGCGACCCGTCCCCACCGCTGCCTTCCGCGGCATAAAGGACCCTGGCTGCGGCCACAGGAGAAGCGCCGGAGAGGCGCTCAAGCCCTCTTAACGTCCTCTGGTCAACCACCGCAACAGGCACCTTGGTTGAAAGTTGCTCAGCAAATTCATCTGCATGCTCATCGACGTGATCCAGGACCACCATGAGGCCGCCGCCGGCACCAAGGATGCGTTCGATCCGGAACCCGAATTCCTTCTGCAGTTCCTCAATACAAAGGGTAATTGCTTCTTCAAGCCCTTCATCTTTCTCCTGGCCTGATTTTCTAAAACCTTCTGCGGTGCGTATTTCCCCAAGAGGCTCGGCTTCCTCAGATTTTTCCGCAGCCTCAGCCGTTGAGTCATCTGATGCTTCCCCGGCCAGATCGTCAACCAGGGTCTCAAGAAGTTTCTTGGATATGCCCACAACATCCTCGGCTGCATCCTGGGAAATTACGTTGTCAAACAGATTCTGTTTGCCGCTGAGGAGCTTTAGTACATGTTCCTCGTAGGAATCAGCAGCCACCATGTTGATTATCATAACCTTCCTATTTTGCCCCAGCCGGTGTATTCGGGCATTTCTCTGTTCGAGCACTGCCGGATTCCACGGCATATCCAGATTGATCAGCACAGAGCCACTCTGGAGATTAAGCCCCGTACCGCCTGCATCAGTGGATATGAATACCTGAATGCTGTCATCCTCCCGAAAACGATTGAGTAGTTCCCCGCGTTTTGCCGTAGGAACCCCTCCATGAAGGCGGACAAAGCCTATGTCCATGCTCCGCAAGCGCGCTTCAACCATGCGGGTCATTGCCTCCCACTGGGAGAATACAACGGCCTTGAGACCCGAACCGAGGCAGAATTCCTCCAGTATGGCCGCAAGCTCGTCTATCTTTGGGGAACCCTCCGTTTCCTTGTCTACAAGGCCGGCGGCATTGCATGCCATGCGGGCCTGCTGGAGGGCAGCCATAAGACGGTTCTGTTCTGCAGGAGTAAGGGGTCTTTTCTTGGCAATGCAGGACAACCTGCCGGCAGACTGCATGGCTGAATCATGAAGTTCTATCTGTTTAGGGGTCATTGCCACTGAAAGCTTTTTGACAATCCTGTCCGGCAGCTGGTCCCTTACCAGCTTTCTGTCCCTGCGGAGCATCACTGGTGCAATGCGTTTTCTAAGCAGAGAAAGGTTGCGATAACCCAGCACCCTCCCCCTTTCATCCGTGACGTGAAAGTCCACCATGTACCGCCACAGCGGGCCGAGGATCTTGGGGTCCACCACCTGCATGAGGCTGTAAAGGTCTTCCAGTCTGTTTTCAAGGGGCGTGCCTGAAAGCACAAATGCATACCTGCTCTGGATAAGCTTCACGGCATTGGCAATTTTTGTCCGCCAGTTCTTGATGCGCTGTGCCTCATCCAGGATAATGAGATCGGGAACAAGGACCTCGTTTATCAGGGAAAGATCACGCAGAACAAGTTCATAGTTGACAACGTAAAAGGCAAAGTTGCGCCTGTACTGGACACCCCGGGTTTCAGGACTTCCCTGGACAACCTGGCACTCAAGCCCTGAAAAATGTTCTATCTCCCTGGCCCACTGGTGTTTAAGGGATGCAGGGCAGATGATGAGTGTCTTTCTTGCATCCTCGTGCTCCCGCAGCCACACTGCAGCCGCAATTGCCTGCAGGGTCTTTCCAAGGCCCATGTCATCTGCAAGAAGTGCACGGCCGGTGCCTGCCAGGAAGGCCACCCCCTCGACTTGATAGGGATATAACCTTGCATGTATGCCCGGAACCCTCCCCCTCGTACTTGCCAGGAGCCCCCTTATTTCCGCTACCCTTGCCTCCCGTGCGGCAATTGATGAAAGGTGCCGTACATACTGCAGAACGTCATGTCCAACATGGATATCCGGCCTGTCCTCTGCTGCCTGGGCAAAAAGAAAAAATTCCTCTGGAATGCGCCCTTGAAATATACCCTGGCTGTCGAAGTAGCGATTAAGCAGGGGCTGTATTGCATCATGTGCAGAAGCCCTGCGCCCCAGGCAGACAACAGGTCC
The DNA here is from genome assembly GCA_027028245.1 of Deltaproteobacteria bacterium. Classification (GTDB taxonomy): domain Bacteria; phylum Desulfobacterota; class Dissulfuribacteria; order Dissulfuribacterales; family QOAL01; genus QOAL01. Next base: position 5,304 of record JALVJO010000095.1, on the reverse strand, counting down.
GTCCTTGGCCTCCCATGAAAGATAGACGTAGGCAAAAGGAGGCGGCTGTCTTCGCAATTTTTCAAAGTCAGGATGCTTTGAAATCCTGTGCAGTACGGCCTCGATATGCTTGCAGGTCCCAAGCTGGTTGTTGGCAAAATCAGGGCATGTGCAGATGTTGGCCCTGCGGTTCAGGGAACGGATTGTCACCTCGTACTTCATGGGAAAATGGGTGGTTGATGCCACGGACCAGGCGCGCCACTGCCCATAGCAGGGATTGTCCGACATGGGCTCTACCCGCACCTCTGAACGGCCCCGCTTTATCCTGTCCCTAAGGGCCGTGTCCGTAGCACTCATGAGCCGGTCTGTCTCATCAACCTGGTCAGAATAGGAAAACAAAAGCGCCACTATATGAAGACATGCCTTATCTGCAGCACACTCTCCGCAGGAACAGTTAAAAATCAGGCCGCCTTTGTCATCTTCCTGAATCCTGGTATCGTACGGCAGCACCTGTTCGTCATCATGTTCCATACTGCCCCAGAGCATCCTTGAAACCGGATCATGCCCCATGTCCAGCACCCTGTGTTCCCTAAAAAAGGCAAGTCCTTCCCGAATGACATCCTCATCGGCGATGAGGGCCATTGCCTCGCTGTCAAAGAAAAACGGATCCTTGGTCATGTCAGTGGTATGGGTCTGCATAAATTTCTCTCCATGTATCGCAGGCATAATAAATAATACAGAGAAGGCATAACTGCGGCTTTTCAGGTTTGCCGCATTGTGCACCAGCAATCACCTTTCTTCAAGAACCTTTCAGAGGTTGTCGTCCGGGCGTCGAGGTTTGCATTTTCCTAGAATGGAAAAAGATATCTATCCCAAGGCTTGTTTAATTGCCCCAAGGCCGCTTATGTCAATAAACTTCCCAGGATTTCCCTCGCTGATTCAAGGGCTTTTTAACATTTAAAAGAAGATAAATAGAATTTTTTCATGAACAACCATAAAACCGAAAACTGAATCTACTTTTGTCTGGTAAAAATTGTAGTACCTATTAAATTCTTCTTTGTTGGAGAAGAAATTTCCCAAAAGAAAACATAATGTAAAAAAGGTAGGCCTTTTGCTTAAAGGCCTTACAAATGTCAAAAGGGAGGAAAGAAGAGATGAAACCTATTTCACGAAGGAATTTCTTAAAAACAGGCATGCTTGGCCTTGCATCCTGCACCATTGCCTCAAGATTAATAGGAAGTGTGCCTGCAACTGCAAGTAAGGGGCATGCGCCCTTATCCAGCTCCAGGGATGCGGATCTTCGCTTCCTGCACGTAACAGACACCCATCTCGACCTTGGGAAACCTGATACCGTCACCTGGGTGGAGATGCTTGTTGAAAGGATTAACAGGGACTTTCCCAATGCAGACTTTGTGGTCTTTGGTGGGGATAATTTCAACAACAATGTACCCGGTAAGAAGGATGCCGAAACCTTCAAGAAGATCGCTGACAGCCTAAAATGCCCCTGGTACTCCGTGCGCGGCAACAAGGAATCCTCGCCTAAGCCTGAAACCGACCCATTGAACCAGAAAGACTATGAAAAGATGTTTTTCACACCCTCCATCAAGGTATCTGGAAGGGACTGGAGCCTTGAAAAGGGCAACTACACCATCCTTGGCATTGACACCACCATAGAGCACCACAACAACGGAGTTTTTTCCAGGGAAAGCCTTGATTTCGTGGAAGACCAGCTTAGAAACAACAAGGACCGCCATTTCATCATCTTAAACCACCACCCCTACTGGAATTTCTGGGGCGGAAAAGAGCAGGCAGACATCCACAAGTACGTACTCAACAACGCAGACGAGGTCAAGAAGAGGCTTTTTAAATATCCCAATCTCAGGCTTACCCTTTCAGGCCATAAGCACCTGGATAACGTCATCAAAGAGGGGAACGTGACGGTCATCTCAACCCTTGGGTTCATTGTGTCCCAGGGTGCCAGGAAGGATCACCAGTTTCGTTTTGTGGAAATGAAGGACGGAAATGTGGTACGCCAGGAGGTGGTGGGTATCCTTTGAGTCACTGGAACCCCTAAGTAAATGGAATCAAAAAGGAGGAAAGGAATGAGGAGACTGATCATTATGGCAGCGGTTGCAGCCATTTTTCTTACTGCTTCTTTTCATGAGTTGATGGGAAAAGAGGTCATGGACGAACAGTTTGGTCCAGGCGGATCAAAGGTGGAACTCGTAAAGGCAAGGGTGAGAAACGGTGTCCTGACCATAGCTGTCCGCTACGTGCATCCCTGGGAAGCCCTGACACTTGAGGAAAAAGGAAAATACGACAAGAATGTGAGGCGTAAAATAGAGCTCACATCCCGCAAGATTTCCATCAAGTTCAAGGTCAACAGTGTATTTTATGTTGCCAACGGAAAAAAATATCACGTGCTCAAGGACAAAAACGGCAACTGGCTGGCATCTCCCGTGGTTGGAGATTACGTGGCAGAACCAGTAGATAAAGAGAGTGTAAATAGGCATTTAAAGAAAGGCGAGGTGCCGGCACTCATTCTTGATGAAAATCATCCGGTAAAGATTCTCTGGTTCAAATTTCCAGCGCCGCCAGAGGGCGTTCAGGAAATCGAGTTCCAGATACCCGAGGCAGCGCCCTTTGACGTGGAAATAAAATGACCATGAGAAGCCTCGTTGTCTGGGCCGTTATGGCAATAGTTGTCGGCTCTGTCACACTCGCCATGGCTGGTGAATGGAAGACATCCGAGGATTTCGAAAAGGCCCAAAGGGAAGCGGAAGACGCTGTACATCGAACCGGAGCGGGCGCCCCTCTAGTGGTTGACCTGAAACGTGAAGGCCCAGTTCCCATCCATTACGACAGCGTTGACATAAGTGGTGGTACCGACACGGCTATCTTGAAAAACTGGAAACAGCTCGACCAAAGTGCAGGTAAAATCGACATGAATGTTGTTCCCCTTGATCGGGTCATGTCCGAGCTAGGTGCAAAAACAACTGACACCGCCATAATCATCAACCTGAAAAACGATGTGCTTTTTGACTTTGACAAGAGCAATATCAAACCGGAGGCCAGTGTGACCCTTGCCAAGGTTGCCCTTATAATCAAGAACAAGGCCAGGAGCAAAATTCTCATTGAAGGCCATGCGGATTCCAAGGGCAGCCAGGAATACAACCAGCGCCTGTCCCAACGGCGTGCCGAAGCCGTGAAAACATGGCTCGTAAAGAGGCAGGGCCTGAAGCCTGACATGTTCGTGGTCAGGGGTTGGGGAGAAACCAGGCCCGTTGCCCCGAATACCAAAAAAGACGGCAGCGACAATCCGGCGGGAAGGGCCTTAAACAGAAGGGTCGTCATCACAATACCGGTCCAGTGAACTTTAAGGCGGCCCCCTTTTGCCTGCCCTGAATCCTTGTCATCAAATGGCACAAGCCCTTGTTGAATGGATTTGCTTGTCAGCTGATATAATGGCCTACTCAGTGCGTATCTTGTTGCTGAAAATGGCTGTTTAAGTCAGCTATGTCATTGCTTGCTCCGATGAAAACCGGCCACTAAGTAAAACTGGAAATACCAGTGCCCTCTACAGCAGAATGGGCGGCCGAATTCGTCGCAATGAGGACCTGATTAAATATCCCCCCATTGATCATCAAAAATTACTGGATCCAACTACAGAAGACATGCCGCAGTGAGCCTTCACCGTTAAGTGGAACATTTTTCTATGGAAAAACTTTTCCATTTGGGAAAAATTTTTCCAACCATAAAAATCATTTCCATTTATAGATGCGATTCGAAATAGCTTTAGCACTAAAATTATAATTTTATTGGTCTTTATTTTGCAGTATTTGCATGTTAAATTTATGTTTTTAGAATAAATATCTATTATAAACTTTCTATTGCGATTACTTTTCTGATTTGGCGTTACGGAGAAAGGAGGGAAAAATGAAGGCTTATTTTTTAACATTTATTTTTGCGGTTTTATTTTTGTTTCTTACAAACTGCGCCACGGCATCACTCATCACAGAAACCGAACCCAATGACACCCGTGCCACAGCGCAGAACCTGGACGGTTTTTTTTCATTGGATCCGGTTGATCATAACCAAAACGGTATTTGCGATATCCAGGAATGCAATACCATCCCCCACGTTACTGTTGAAGCTGTTGGAGATGGCACACTGGATTATTTTTCCTTTTATTACAAAGCCGGATCCAGACTTATTATTGATATCGATTATAACGATTCAACCATATGGCTGGCTGCCTTTGAGGCCGATACGGGATATCTCATTTTTGATGCTCCATTCAGACCCGAAGGTGCTAGCACCAATCCTGACACGATCGACACACCTGATGACTTTTCTGTTGGTATATTGAACAACAGCCCGTATCAAAAAAGCGGCAGGATTATTATTGGGATTGCTGCGGCAGATCACGGTTATAGTTTCCCATGGCCGGGGGATAACGGCGGTTATGATGACGGACCATATTACCTCCACGTCTCCCTTGAAAACTCTGCTCCAGTCCCAGTACCGCCTACCATCTTGCTCATGGGTTCGGGTCTAATTGGAATAGGGACATTTTTTAGAAAAAAGAAAAGAAAGGGGGCCGAGACAGGCTAAAACAACGCGGTCCGTTTACTGGGATTTTTCCGGCCTGGATACGCGACCGATATGTGCCCATTGATACCGGATTTACCCTTACGGGAACTGGATGTTATTCCATTCAATAGGTCTTCCCTCCGGCTGTAACGTCTTGCAGCCGGAGATTGGCCTGATTTACACTTCAGGGCAACCGGAAACACCAGTATTGCCTACACCAGAATGGGTGGCCAGATTCCTTATATTGACCATAAAAATCTACGCAAGATTTACTCCGAAAGTTGAGACAGTTTTACTTGAAAATGACAGCTGGCAAAATTGGCCGCGACCGCATATATAGGCTTCTGGAAGACAAATATTTTTTCAAGAACAAGGCCTGTGGAGCAAAAAGAGGCCGTTTCCCAGGGATCTCGTATGCATCTTGCCAGGAAGATGTTTTTAGCCCTCAGAGGCCCCCGGTATTGGGCATGGATCGCCTGCACAGCATATCTCTTTATCGCAGGCATTCATTATCCTCAGCTCACGTTCCCGTTTTTCCTCTGGGAAGGGCTCAAATCCAAGTTCTTCGGCCAGCTTATCTGCATCAAGGGGCGATGGAATGGCACCAAGCCCCTCTCCGAGTATCTTTCCGTCAGCAGTGCTCAATACCACGGCATCATTGCCGTTGGTGACCACTGCCACAGGTATCCGGTAGGCTGGTTCAAGGACCCTGGCTGCAGCTATGGCAGGCCG
>JALVJO010000094.1 GCA_027028245.1 Deltaproteobacteria bacterium | reverse complement strand
TTTTACCCAGTCAGGGATGCTGGCCAGAGGGTGCAGGCCGCAGCATAAAGCGAATGGTGCAGCCCCGTAAGGTCACTCCGGACGGTTATCCCAAATTATGCACTTCAAGGGCTGAACAAAATGTTTTCTTTTATAATTTCAGTAGATTATTGTTAATATAATGCCAGAAAATATTCACCTAGATGGTGACAGGTTCCAACGGCAAAAACGTTCGGCCTTTGAAGCCACAAGGGGCTCGCAATTTCACCGAATTTGTTTTGCGATGCCGCGGGATCGGGCACTTGAAGTACCATAGTACGTCTGCATGCCCTCCCCTTGCACCTTCGGCCAATTTACGAGCTGCATAATTCGGGTTTAAGGGCTTTACTACCTTTATTGAAAACTTTTATTCAACGATCTTTTTAATCTTTCAGACATCACACATTTCAGGTTTTTTTCTTCTGCCGAACCACCAGGAGGCCGAAAAGGCCTGAACTCAGAAGCCAGACAGCGCTGGGTATGGGCACGGCATTCTGCTGTTCGATCTCGGCCATCATCACCCATACTGCCTTGCCTTTCTGATCGCAGCTTTCATACGTCGTATGTCCGCACTCACTGCCGTTAAAATGATTATTTTCAATAGGGATGCTCTCCCCGTTATATTCATAGGTCTCCTGCTCCCATGTTGTGCCGTTGTACCACCAGGCGTCCAGATCTGCAAAATCAAACAACACCCGATTGTTACTCTGGGCCACCCAGGAACGGATCAGATTGTTGTTGGCGTAACGCTTGGCCCCGGACGAGCCGCCGGCCTGGGCATTGCCTGTCATATAGATAAAAGTAACATCAGGATGTGACGCTTCAAAACTTGCCATTTGGTCAAGATAAGACTGGACCGTGGCTGTATCATATGAATTGAGCTGCGTACACCAGGACCAGGCTGAAACATTGATAGTCGGATTATTATTCAGAACATTGTTGGTTTCAGTAATACCGGAAGCAGTTTTCCAGTATTCTTCAGGGGTTATATAGGTATCGCTCTCCTGACCATTAAAAATATTCAAGGCGCCGTTTTCGTCCGGCAGATAACTATTGCCGATGGCAATGCTGTATCTTGAGTCATCATTCTCCAGACGCTGCAGCCCGTTGGTCAGCTGTCCGCCGTGGGATGTGTGGGCATAATGCCATCGGATGTTTGCCTGCACTGCATCAACAGTACTGTCGGAAAGCGATGAAAAAGCGGCAATGGAGGTATGATCAATAATAATTGGCGCCGCAGATGAAACAGAACCATATAATATTACCATAAACGATATCATGCACAGAACACTAAAATAACCGAATACTTTTGTCTTCATAAAACAGCTCCTGTCATATACTGCCCGGTCCTTCCGGTTTTGTAAGACGGCGCATGGGAAAATCAGGCATATATTTTCTTGCGGCACCTTCAATTTTCCAACCTGACCACATACCAGTCTAATTACTTTATTGATAGCAAACTAAAAGTCAAGGGAAGAAATTACGGTTTTCAATTTAAGGGGACGGGGGGACGTTGTTTCATTGTTCAATCCGATCACGAAAATATCTTTTCTATCACCCCCGGAGGTTCAGCAAGGAGAGCGGCGCCCCGCCATACCGCATGGCTGGCCGCACTCCGCCCGATGCCGAGGCGGTGGCCGGCTTCGGTGCCTGAATACAACAGTTTGCGTGTCGCAAGATGATAGAACACGTCCTGCACCATCTGAATTTTACAGTCCAGTGAAATCATTTACGATTCCGGCACGAAGGGGATTGAGGTGGACATAGCGGATCAGCTCCAGCAGGTATGCCTCCTCTTCGCCGACAAAGGACTTGTAGCGATTCTGAAAAACATGTCCGGCACGATGATGTCGCCTGTTGAAATAAACGGCATAGCCGGTGAGTAAGAGCCGCATTAATTGCTTGAGCTCCACTCGTCGAGGCCGGAGAAGAAGGTGAAAATGGTTAGGGACGGGCCCCATGCAAAACAACTGCAGCCAGTCTAAGAAAGATTCTTTTCAAGTCGGCCAAGAAAGTCCTTTTTTTCAGTTAAAGCCCAGGTGCCTTTTTACCTCTTCAATTCCCAGGTTTTTGACGACCTTGCTCATCCGGCCTTTTTTAGGTATTTCCCTGGCGAACAGTTCCGCTGCTTTTCGCAGTACCTCCACGGCTTCATCATGGGATTGAACCTTTCCTATCTCTGTGCCGGGTGTTGGACGAAATCCGCCGTGGCCGCCGATGATGACACGATAACCGCTTTTTACTCCGGCAAAGCCCAGATCAATGAGGTTGGACCAGGCGCAGCAGGCAAGACATCCTGAAACCGAGTATTTAAGTTTCGGGGGAGTGGGCATCCTGGCCAGTTCATCGTAGAGGCGCTGGCTCAGGGCAAAGGAATCCTGCACACCGAATTTGCAATATGGTTTTCCCACGCAGACCCTTGCCTGGGAAAGGTCCCGAGCCTTTCTCACACTGGCCCCTGAAAGCTCAAGCATTTCGAGTGCCTTGAGACCGGAATCCCGATCCAGATCAAGGAACATCAGCTTCTGGGCTGTTGTGATGTGGAGTCTGCAGTTCAATCCCTGGCAGATTTCATGGGCAGTCTTGAGCAGAGAAGGGGGGATGAGCCCGTTGGGGCATTCAACAGTTATTCCGTAGGATCCGTCTTTTTTCAGCATGAGTCCTGGAATCTTCTTGAGTTCCGTCATGGATAGAGCTCCTTTTTATATTCTTGGGTTTTGAGATAATCGTATCCCTATAAATTCCACCGGCATTGACATAAGTCAATGTCAATATTTTTAATCCGATTAATCTAGGCTACCATGAAGGAGCTGAGCCATGAGATGGAGTAGCCAAGCCTTGAAGGAGATGGAGCGCGTACCCTTTTTCATCAGGAAAGTGGTGAAAAAGCGGGTTGAAGAATATGCGCACCAACAGGGGGCCGAAGAGGTAGTGCCCAGGCACTTGGAAGCCTGCAGGCAGAGGTTCATGAAGAACCAGGAATCCGAGGTGAAAGGCTACAGGCTGGAAACCTGTTTCGGGGACGAAGGCTGCGACAACAGGGTTCTCGGCCCCAGCCGCCTGGTGGAAAAACTTGACGGCATGCTGGCAGGCAAGGGATTCAGGGAATTTTTACAAAAGAACATCCAGGGGCCCTTGAAAATGCATCACGAGTTCAGGGTGTCAGTTTCCTTTTGTCCCAATGCCTGTTCCCGTCCCCAGATTGTGGACATCGGCATTATCGGGGCAGTTAGGCCAAGGGCCGCCCAGGCGGAATGCACCATGTGCATGGCATGCCTTGAAGAATGCAGGGAAGAAGCGCTGAGCCTGGAAGAAGGGCGCCTGCCCCTTATCGACCAGACAAGGTGTCTTTTCTGCGGCCATTGCGTCAGGGTCTGTCCGGCCGGAGTGCTGGAGACAGGCGCAGAGGGTTTCAGGGTCATGGCAGGCGGTAAGCTCGGCAGGCATCCCCGGCTCGGACACGAACTGCCTGGAATTTTCAGTGAAGAAGAAACCATGGAAATTGCGGAAAGGATCGTTTCATTCTACCTGTCCAATTCCAGGCAGGGAGAGCGTCTCGGGGCCTTGACAGCAAGGATTGGACTTGAATCACTATATCGATTTATTAATGTCCCGTTTGAGGGACAAAATCTTGAAAGGCAGAGGTAAATTATCATGTTTTGTTTTCAATGTGAGCAGACGGCAAAGGGCACAGGCTGTACGAAAATAGGCGTATGCGGGAAAAAGCCGGACGTGGCTGCCCTGCAGGACCTTTTGATCTATGCACTCAAGGGCCTGTCACAGGTTGCAGTTGAGGGAAGAAAGGTCGGCGTAAGCGAAAGGGATGTAAATGTCTTTACCTGTGAAGCCACTTTTTCCACCCTTACCAACGTCGATTTTGATCCTGACAGGTTCGTGGAGCTGCTTAGGCGCTGCGTGAAACTCAGGGACAGCCTCAAGGAAAAGGTGAAGGCTGCAGGCGGTGCGTCTGAATATCCAGAAGGGCCGGCCACCTTTGAACTTGGTAACAACAGGGAAGAGATGATCAGGCAGGGCGAAATGCACGGTGTGCTTTCAAACGGCGAGATGGACGAAGACAGGCGCTCCCTGAGAGAAACCCTGATTTACGGCCTGAAGGGTGTTGCTGCATATGCCGATCATGCACAGATCCTTGGAAAGGAAGATGAAGAGGTTTACAGCTTCATCCACAGGGCATTTGCATCAAGCCTCAACAAGGACATGGACCTTGGGGCATGGGTTGAGCTGGTGCTTGACTGCGGCAGGGCCAATCTCAAGGCAATGGAGCTTCTGGATGCTGCAAATACCGGGCACTACGGCCATCCTGTGCCCACGGAAGTTCCACTTGGAGCCAGGAAGGGCAAGGCCATCCTGGTTTCCGGCCACGACTTGAGGGACCTCGAACTGATTCTTCAGCAGACCGAGGGCAAGGGCATCAATGTATACACTCATGGTGAGATGCTTCCGTGCCACGGATATCCGGAACTGAAGAAATATCCCCATTTTTACGGTCATTACGGCACGGCGTGGCAGAATCAGATCAAGGAGTTTGCCGCCTTCCCAGGTTCCATAATCATGACCACCAACTGTATCCAGAAGCCCAGGGAATCTTATTTTGACCGGATTTTCACCAC
>JALVJO010000093.1 GCA_027028245.1 Deltaproteobacteria bacterium | reverse complement strand
GTCTAAAATGGCCCGACTTCGCTCCGCGGACGCGGAGCTTCGTCGCGGCAGGCCCGTCGCGACGAAGCCAAGGATATAGATATGGAGGGCCCGCCGCGTCGAAGCCCCGCCGAAGGCGGGGGCGAAGACTGGGAGGACAAAAATGACTGATTTTATACTTGGTTTTCTGCTTTTTGCAGTAATTCTGCTCTTTTTCTGCCTTGCTGCCGTATACCAGAAATGCAAGCTCATACAGGGTACCCAGCTCATGATCCTGAACCTGCTCAGGAAGAGGGACACCGTCCTGGTGAAAATGGGCGGAGGGAAGAAGAGGTAATGGACCAAGACAAGCAAAAAAAGCAAGAACAACTCAAATTGGAAACACTTTTTATCAAGAAGTACCCTTCCGACTGGTTTGACATGATGTTTCTTGTCAATGCTAATGCTACCCTGCCGGTGAATGACGGTTCTGAAGCCTTTGAAAGAGAGATGGCCGAAACGAGGGAAAGTTTTTTAAGGGAGATACGGGGGAGTTTCGAAAGATTATGGGATGAGTTTATGCGTCCTGCCCTGGCTACAGAAAAAGATATTGTCTCCCTGGTGGTGCTTAAGGCACAGATCCAAAATTTTCCCGCGAAGTATATAATGGGATATCGCAAAGATGAGGCAGAAGATAAGGAAGTAGGCATACCGCGGCTGGTAATAGACCTGAAAAGGTTCAGAAAGGATGTAGAAGGCGCAAAGGACGGGCCTGAATAAGGTTTATGATAGGAGGCAAATAAAATGGTTGACGAGGCAAAATTGAGAGAATTGCCCAAGTGGGCACAGGACGAATTAAGAAAGTTAAGACGAAGCCTTGAAGAGACCCAGAAAAAACTCGCTGAAATTTCTGGAGACGAAAAATCAAACACCTATATCCATGCCTTCAGCACAAAGGAAAAGCCATTGTCCAACAACGCACTTATTCAATTTAGGCTGGATGGCGGACAAAAAATAACTTGCTCGGTCTTTCATGGTTTGCTTTCCGTCCACGGAAGCAAAGCAATCACAATTCTGCCAAGAGATTGCGGTTCGTTTGCTTTGAAATAAACAGGGGGCCTAGCTATGTCATTGACTGGAATTATGGTTCTTTTGTAACTGCCGTTCGCACTCAAAACATTATAAATCCAAAAGAATGGAAAATTTTTCAGAAACCATGCAAAGTAACGAGGCTTTCAGGGGTTTGGGTATTGCCATGGCCAAAAGTGCCGCCGATTCAATGCGGGTCTTGGCAGGGATTATAGAAGAAATTGTTCTCCCTGCCTTTCGCGCCTTTTACAAGATAGGCTTACTTGATGAGGATATTATCTTTACATCGGCTTGTGAGGAGTATCGAAAACATCACAAGCGCTTGCCAGGGAGCAACCGAACAAAGAGATTAAAGAAAAAGCGCAGGAAAAAGGTCTTATCTTGGTATTGGAGGATGATCTGGGATGTCAGGGCTAGGTTATGATGAAAAAAGCTAAATTGTGGCTGGCTAGGCCCATGAATCGTTTTGTTTTGTGGCAGCAGTTACGTTTGCGGAAGAAGTGCATCAAGAGACTTCGAGGGCATTTTGCTTTTTTTGGCTATGATACTTCTGGCATGACAGATGATGAAATTGAGGCCTGTGTGACCCTCGCAGGTAAAAAAATTGCAAAAATGGGCGTGTCATTACAGCAGGCTACCCATGGGTTTGAGGCCATCGCACGTGCGGCCAGAGAATAAAAAAAGGCAGGAATGTTAGGTGAAGATTATGAAAGCTTATTTCCATGTTGCGGAACTTGTTCCTCCTGGCATTTACCGCCGGTTCGGAGACTTGCGCTCATGGAACTTTGTCAACCGCTACGCCTTTGGGCACCTCAAGGAGCTGCGGGAATATGTAGGCCGCCCGTTCATCATCAACAATTATCGAAACGGCGGCCCCAGGGAGTGGTCCGGGTTCAGGACGCCGGACAGCCCATATTTTTCGCCGACCTCGCAGCACTCCATTGCCAATGCCTACGACATCATCTGCGATGGCCTGGCTCCCCAGGAGCTGCAGGAGATAGTAAAGAAACACTACAGGCGGTTCAGGATAGGGGGCCTTGAGCTTGCCCCTGCCTGGACCCATGTTGACTGGCGGTATAACCTAACGGGTGATTTGGTTGTTTTTAAAGTCTAACGATGCAAATCACCGGCGGGCAGGAGCGCAGCGGAATGACTGTCCGTGTGAATTTGCCTTGTTGGGCATAATGAGGAAAAAACAAATTATGACCTATGATCTGAATTATTGTATCTGCTGCCATAATAGCCCGTGTAAGTGCGCAATACCACAATTAATACCCTGTCCATTTTGCCGCAAAATGGACTTGGTTATTTGTCATACAGGTGTAGACGTGTACCGAGTTTTTTGTATTCTATGTAACTTTTATGGTCCACCAGGTCCAACCAAAATAAAAGCGGCTGAAAAGTGGTGTAATCGTTTGTAATCTTCAGCCCAACGCTCATCATCGGCTGCCCGGCTTTTAGCGGCCGGTGCATGGGCAGATTATGCTGGGAAGCGCTATGAACCTTATCATGAAACCATTAAATGGCTGGAAACAGTTAAAAGGCCCTGTATGGGAAAACGAGCATGGCGTCCGAATTCATGTTTCAGGCCGCATGATTCGTTTTCCAAACGGCGAAATAAAAAATTTGTGCCAGATACCCGGAGCCTATGATCTCTGGTGTTTGATGATGAAGGCTGGAAGAAATGCGAAGCGAGCCCTGATGGCTATTGCTCGTAACGTGGCTGAATAATAAAAAAGGATCAGAAAAATGGATTCCAGTTTATTTCCAAAGAAAAAATTTAAAGAGTTCGAATTGAATAATATGCGAACAGCCTCAGATTTTCTTAAGATTGCAAAACACTCTATGCAAACCGCAGGAATAAAACTTGGATCAGTATGTCTTCCAGAATTTCGGGCCAAAGGGGAAGAGATGCTAAAAGCAGCAGATATGGTAGAAGACTGGATCAAGCAGCTTGAAGAAATCATAGAAAAACACGATGCTTGATGCCCTGTATTTTTTCATATTTCACCACGTCAGGTCCTTCCGCCTCAGATTTAATCTTATGGGCATGATAGCCTTTCTGAAATCGGGGATTAAGCACGCAAGACGCGGAAACTGGGGGGTTGTAAAAGACCAGGCAGACGGGTTTTTTATGTGCCTTAAGGCAATCTTTTCCCGTAAACCTGTAAATGACTGACACCCTGCGCACACGCTGCGCAAGTGCCTGCGCTGCGAGAAAATAACTCCCTAAACTTCTCAACCTTTTAAATTCCTGCCGCCTGCCGCGCCCGACTCCGCCCCAGGGGCTTCGTCGCGACGGGCCTCCCCGCCACGGCGGGGCGCAGCTCCGCGTCAGCGGAGCGTAGGCGGGCCAACCTCTCCTAACCTCCCCCACCCCTAAAACCTGAAAACCCTCCTTTTCCCCCACACTCCCACAACCCTGTCAAGGGAAAATAACGGAAAATAACGGAAAATATATGGAAAATAACGGAAAATAACGGAAAATTTCATCCCGGCCAAAAACCGCCCTTATAATTTGGGCATGAGTTATACATCCGAAGATCTCCAGAGCGTCCAGGAAGCCATCATAAAGCTTGCGACCGGTGAGCGGGTTGTCCAGGTCCGGGTCGGGGACCAGCTCATCGAGTATGCCCCGGCCGACATGGAGGCGCTTCGCACCCTCAAGGGCGAGATCTCACTTGCCCTTTCCACCGCGGAGACAAGGCCCCGCTACGTGAGGACAACCACCTCCAAGGGGGTTTTCTGATGTCTATCCTGGCGGTAAGAAAGAGGCGCCTTCCCCCGGTTATCGTAAATCCCCGGGGTGAGCCTGTAACGGCTCTTCCCCGGCCAAGCGCATCCTCCTCTTCCTCGTCCGGGACCTACGAGGGAGCCGGCTCAGGCAGGCGGCTCCTTTCGTGGGGCCTTTCAAGCGCGGGGCCGAACACTGCAATAAGCGCGTCTCTTTCCAAGCTCAGGAACCGCTCGAGGGAGCTTGTCCGCAACAATGCCACTGCCAGGGGGGCTGTGGAAAGCCTTGTTTCAAACCTGGTTGGAGACGGCATTACCCCGCGCTGGCGCCTTGGAAATGCGGACATGGAGCTCAAGGAAGAGCTCCAGGAGCTCTGGAGCGAGAGCCACCCCGAGCTCGACAAGGACGGCGTATGCGACTTTTACGGCCTTGAAGGCCTCGTGACCCGCACGGTGATACAGTCCGGGGAATGTCTGGTGCGCTTTGTCCTGCTTCCTGGCGCAAGGGGAGGCAGGCGCTCTTCCCGCTCGGACGAGATAGTGCCGCTGAAGCTCCAGGTAATCGAGCCTGACCACCTGGACGAGAGCTTTTCCGGGCCGCTCAAAAACGGCCACTACGTGCGCATGGGTATCGAGTTTGACCGCCTGGGCCGCCGCGCTGCCTACCACCTTTTCAGGGAGCATCCAGGCGAGGCCTTTCTTTCTTCCGGCGCAGACCGCTACAAGAGGGTAAGGGTGCCGGCCTCGCAGATACTCCACATCGGAAAACCCGAGCGCCCGGGGCAGATCCGCTTTGTGCCCTGGCTTGCAAGCGTGATTCTCCGCCTTCACGAACTTGACCAGTACCAGGACGCAGAGCTTGTGCGCAAGAAGACGGCAGCCATGTTCGGCGGCTTCATCATGGAG
>JALVJO010000092.1 GCA_027028245.1 Deltaproteobacteria bacterium | reverse complement strand
TTATTATATGGTGCCGGAGGCGAGAGTCGAACTCGCACGGACCGAAGTCCACTGGATTTTGAGTCCAGCGCGTCTACCAGTTCCACCACTCCGGCACTACAGCTGATTGTGCCTAGTTAACATCTGGAACGAGCCCTGTCAATTATCCCGGACCTATGCAGGGCGCCAGCCAGTCAGGGTTGGGCCGGGCTCGGACGAAAGTCAGCAGCCTGCCTCAAAAACCCTTTGGTCAACTGCGAATTTTCCGTCCTGGAGGCAGGGTTCTATGGAATCGAACTCCACCGGCCTAATCCTGCACGATATGCCAATGGCTTCCTGGAAGATCTCTTCGCTTCGTCTTATCCAGCGGTGAAGCTGGGGCAGGCTTCCGGTGAAAATAGTTTCGTCAATGGAA
The DNA here is from genome assembly GCA_027028245.1 of Deltaproteobacteria bacterium. Classification (GTDB taxonomy): domain Bacteria; phylum Desulfobacterota; class Dissulfuribacteria; order Dissulfuribacterales; family QOAL01; genus QOAL01. The sequence goes on along the minus strand of JALVJO010000092.1, from coordinate 4,316 downwards.
AGGAGTATCTCGATCTGGGTAAGATGTTTCCACTTGTGAAGGACGATCAGAAAGGGCAGTTCGCTTCCACCTGTCCTGTCTGCAATGAGTTTTTTCATCTGTCCGGCAGATATCTTTACTCCCCTGACGGTCAGGAGATTGTCGCAGCGCGACTCGACGGGATTCATCCTCCAGGTGGTTCTTCCGCACTCGCAGACCTGTCGGCTGATGCTGGTAACATCCCCTGTGCGGAAACGTATGAGGGGATTTGCCCTGGCAGTTACAGTTGTTATTACCAGCTCTCCCGGCTGTCCTTCAGGCAGTGTTTCTCCGCTGCGGGGATCGACTATCTCGGGGATGACATGATCCATGGCTATGTGAAGGCCGCATTTACAGGGACACTCATAGGCCATGGAAGGGCCTGATGCCTCAAAGATCCCGTAGGCGGCCCTTGTCTCAACGTCCAGCTCCTTTTCAAAGATCATCCTGGTCTCAGGGGTAAGGGTTTCCCCGATAAGGATGACAGTTTTGAGATTAAGGGCTGCGAGGGGCATGTTCCTTTCCCTGAAGATCTCGAAAAGGTGCCTTCCGTATGAAGGCGTGGTCACGAGAACCGTGGTCTTGAAGTCGGTCATTATCCTGAGCCTTGTAAAGGTGGAAACAGGATCAGGGGGGATGACAAGGGCACCGAGATTTTCCGCACCTTCCTTCAGGTCCTGGCCGTGAAGGGCCATGCCCGGGTCCAGGCATATCTGCACTATATCGTCAGCGCCGACACCGGAGGTCTTGAAAAACCTGGCTGTAAGCTGGGTCCTCTTCCTGAGATCCTGTACAGTAAGCCCCCTGGCCACCGGGTTTGCATGGCCACTTCGCAGGGCATGGATCCTTACTATGTCCCGCAGGGGTACTGAAAAAAGCCCGTAGGGATAATTGTCAGAAAGGTCATCCCTGGTGGTAAAGGGCAGCCTTGCAATGTCATCCACTGAGCCGATGTCATCAGGACCCACACCAACCTGTCTCATGCGTTCCTTGTAAAAGGGCACCCTGGAAAAGGCCCTGTTCACCGTTGACTGCAGAAGCTCTGTATGCCACTGCGTCCACTGTTCCGGTGAAAGATATTCGACGCTGTCCTTGTTCATGCCTTGACCCTACCTTTCAGAAAGATCCTTATAGTCCTTGCCGAGATATGCCCTTCTGATCTCGCTGTCTTCTGCCAGTTCCCTGGCAGGCCCCTGCAGCGTAACCCTGCCGGTTTCAAGCACGTATGCCCGGTGGGAAATTTCCAGGGCCTTTCTTGCATTCTGCTCCACCAGGAGGATGGTAGTCCCTTCCCTGTTCAGGTCCACAACAGTCTTTATGATCACCTCCACCAGCTTGGGCGCAAGGCCCAGAGATGGTTCATCCAGGAGAAGGAGCCTGGGCTTTGCCATCATGGCCCTGCCTATTGCCAGCATCTGCTGTTCCCCCCCGCTGAGCGTGCCGGCAAGCTGATCCTTCCTCTCTTCCAGCCTCGGGAAGAGGCCGAATACCCTCTCCATGTCGTCATCTATTTCCTGGCTGGACACCTTTGTCCTGGCATATGCACCAAGTCTCAGGTTCTCCATAACCGTAAGGGGGGCAAAAACCTGCCTCCCCTCAGGTGCATGGGCTATACCCATGGAAACTATCCTTGCTGGGGACACGCCGTTTATGTCATTTCCCCGGAACACGATCCGGCCGGAAACAGGCGTTATAAGGCCCGATATGGTTACCAGGAGGGTGGTCTTGCCGGCACCGTTTGCCCCGATGATGGAGACTATCTCGCCCTGATCCACGTGCAGGGAGACATTCTTAAGCACGTGGATGGGGCCGTATTTTGTATTCAGATTCTTTATATGAAGCATTTATCCCAGATCATGCACTTCAAATGCCGAACAAAATGATTTCTTTTATAATTTCAGTAGATTATGGTTAATATAATTTCAAAAAACATTTACCTAAAAAGTGACAAGTTCCAACAGCAAAAATGTTCGGCATCTGAAGCCGCAAGGGGCTCGCAATTTCACAGAATTTGTCCCGCAATGCCGGGGGATCGCGCAATTGAAGTACCATAGTACGTCTGCATGCCCTCCGCCTTACACCCTCGGCAAACTTGCAAGCTGCATAATCCGGGTTTATTCCAGATAATGCGGGTTCAAATGCCTGTAAAAATTTTGCCCGGCAGCCCCCGAACCTGACAGGACAAGAAAGCAGTTTTCCCCTGTCATTAGCAGGCCGCAGCAGAAAAAAACACAGAAGCTGCGGCTAATATTGCACAGCTTTTGAATTATTGCCATAGCAGGAGCCATTTTTAAGTAAGCGTTCACAGGGCACCACATCTGTCCCGCGATGCCGCGGGATCAGGCTCTTGAAGTACAGAAAGTACGACTGCGCACCCGCCGCCTTGCATCTGCAGCATCTTGTGAACGCTTATACAAACAGGGACTGCAGACAGCAATGTTAACTAATATCCCGTGATCAGTAACATTTTTAATGCGTATTTTGACTGACTACCCGCCGGGTACGGCACTGGCCGGCCCCTGTTTACCTCAGCTGTTGTTTTTCTTTGAACAGGCCGGAGTGAGACCTGAAATTCCCAATGCATTTCAATACATTTCTGATTGATAAATGATTTTTTTTTGTGTAATAGTCAACTGATCCAGTTAAAAAATAATCGTGGGAGGAGATTTTAATGAAAGCAGTCAAAAGATTCATGCTGACAGTCCTTTGCATGTGCATTGGGATGATGATTTCCAGCGGCCAGGCCGCAGCCGGGGACAAGGTGAAGATAGGTTCATTTCTCGCCGTAACAGGGCCGGCCTCATTTCTTGGCGACCCGGAGCTCAAGACCCTGCAGATGTACATCGAGGAGATCAACGCAAACGGCGGAATAAACGGCAGGAAGATAGAATACGTCCATTATGACACAAAGGGAAAGGCCAAGGAGGCAAAGAATTTCGTAAATCGCCTTATCAAGAAGGACAAGGTGGATGTCATCATAGGCGGCACCACCTCCGGCAACACCCTTGCCGTCATTGATATTGTTCAGAAGGCCCATGTACCCCTTGTTTCCCTGGCAGGTTCGGTAAAGATAATCGAGCCCGTGAAAAAATGGGTTTTCAAGACCCCCCATACCGACCGCATGGCCGCAGAAAAGATATTCCAGGACATGAAAAAGAGGGGCATCACAAAGGTGGCCCTTATCACGGGAAACGGCGGGTTTGACAAGTCAGGGCGCGCCCAGTGTTTTGCACTTGCTCCCAAGTACGGCATTGAGATAGTAGCCGATGAAAAATACGGCAATGCCGATACGGACATGACCACCCAGCTGACCAAGATCAGGGGAACCGATGCCCAGGCCATTTTGAACTTCGGCTTCGGCAAGGCACCGGCCATCGTTGTCAAGAACATCAGACAGCTCGGGATCAAGCTTCCCATTTATGAATCCCACGGCGTTGCATCAAAGAAGTTCATAGAACTTGCCGGTTCTGCTGCCGAGGGCGTACGTCTTCCTGCTGCAGCCCTGATAGTAGCCGATCAGCTGCCCGCAGATGACCCCCAGAAGAAGGTACTCCTTGAATACAAGAAGAAGTACGAGGCCAAGTACGGCCCTGTCTCCACCTTTGGCGGACATGCCTACGATGCCCTTTTCATAGTGAAAGGCGCTATAGAAAGGGCAAACTCCAGTGATCCTGCAAAGATCAGGGACCAGATAGAAAAGACACAGGGTTTTGTAGGCACCGGCGGGGTCTTCAACATGAGCCCGACGGATCATCTTGGTCTCGGCCTGGATGCATTCAAGATGATAGAGGTCAAGGACGGAAACTGGAAACTTCTGTATTAGTTTTCTGTTCTTGAAAACCTTTTAGACATAACCCCCGATCCAGCTCACTGGTCGGGGGTAATTTTTGTGCCTGAGGCAAAAGGCAGGTCATGGATCAGCTTTTACAGTTTCTCATCAGTGGTCTTACGGTAGGCTCCATCTATGCCCTTGTAGCCCTGGGTTTTTCCATCATCTACAACGCCTCCGACGTGGTCAATTTTGCCCAGGGAGAATTCGTTATGATCGGCGCCATGAGCGCCATCTTTCTGCTGAAAGACGGTATGCCCTATCCGGCAGCCGCCTTCTGTGGCGTCCTGATTACCGTTATGGTCGGTCTCGCCCTGGACAAGTTTGCAATAGAGCCTGCCAAAAACGCTACTGTCGTAACCACCATCATCATTACAATAGGCGCATCCATCTTTCTCAGGGGAGCTGCCCTTCTGATATGGGGCAAGGAGATATACGGCCTGCCGCCCTTTACCGGAGACAAACCAAT
>JALVJO010000091.1 GCA_027028245.1 Deltaproteobacteria bacterium | reverse complement strand
TATGTAAACGAGGGTTTGAACGGGGCCCCCTTTTTTGACAAGTCCGGCAGTCTTGTCGGCGCGGGCATCATGGGTTCAAGGGATCTTCCTCCAAATATCGGTTTTATGATTCCTGCTCGCCAGCTCCAGTGGATTATCAAGGAACTCATTGAAAACGGGGAAGTTAAGAGGGCCTGGTTCGGTGCCAGTTTTATCAGCGTGGATTCCAGCCTTTCGGGCCTTCTCGACCTGCCCGCTGAAAAAGGTGTGCTCCTTGTAAGGGTAGAGAAGGCAAGTCCTGCCGAAAAGGCGGGCTTTCACGGTTGCAGCCGGACCCTTAGGCTTGGAAACAGGATATATCCCCTGGACGGCGATTTTATCGTTGCCGTGGACCGGACCCCCATAACCTCCGATGCCGGTTTTGTGGATGTGTTGAACAGAAAAGGTCCAGGCAAGGAAGTCCTTGTTTCATTCTACCGGGATAAGAGACTGAAAAGGCTCAAGGTCATCCTTGGAGAAAAAGGGGATTAAGAAGACAGAAATATCCCGCCTTGGTTTTTTTAACGCCAAGTCCCTGATTTTCAGAATATGAACCTTTTTATGTTGAATATCCTGCCGTTCCAGAACATTACGGCCGTTGTATCCGATGTGAACTGGATCAGCAGGTCACCCACCTCAAGGGCAGTAGGAGGCCTGTAAGTGCAGCCGATGCACTGGCCGTCCCGCCATTCCGTCAGCTTTGAGTAAAAGGATTCGTCGGTCAGGGCAAAGGATTCAGATGCAGACCACCAGCGCGGGTTGCCGAAGGGATCGTATTGGTACCATGCAATGAACATCTTTTCGCCCTCGGCCTCCATGAAAAGTCCCATTCCGTCATAGTCAGGATCATACCACCATCCGTTAAGGTTCCTGGGATCCCTCTGGCCTGGTGAAAGGGTGTCCATGAATTTTGAAAGGGTGCAGTTTCCTCCTGTTCCTTTATATGTCCATGACATGGTGGTGGAATTGTCACTGGTAAAATCCAGCATGATAGTGCCGGCTTCCGAAGGATTGGGAGGATAGTATTGCCCTGAAAGGTTCCAGCCCTTCCACTCGTACAGTGTCCCATCAAAATTTCCAGAATCCGACACGGATCCGTAAGAAGTGAGCCAAATAGGGTTTCCCTTGTCGTCATAGGCATACCATCCCAGAAAGAGCTTGTTGTTCTGGATTTCAACAGACAGGCCCGAGCCTATTGCATCAGGGTCATACCACCACCCGTTTTTGGAACTGCCCTGCCGACGGGTAAGGGATATCTTGTAATTCCAGGTACAGGAAACACCGTTTGCAAAGTTATAGACAGAGGCCCCTGTGCCTGAGGCGGTAGAATTGGAAGACCATCTTATGGCAAGGGTATTGGTTGCATAGCCCCCGCTGCCGTCGTTGAGATTATTGGAAACAACTATGCTGATGACATCCTGTGTAGTGCCCCGGTACAAACATGTTTCCGAGGGGCTGCATGTGATGCCTTCCAGGAACTGCAGGACAGTGGTTCCCGTGCCGTTTCCGTCATGGAAGATGGAAAGCGTACCTGATGCCGGGTTGCCGGCCGGACAGGTGCCTGTGACCGTGTAGTCGGATGTCCGGTAGTCCCATAACCCCGTCATGTTCAGGTAGGACGAATCTGCCTGGTTCCCCAGGGAAATTCCTTCCCCGAAGGCTGACGCTGAAATCAGTGACAATATGATAAAAAATGAGATAAAGGCTGCTCTGAAGGCCATTTCAAGGCTCCTGTGTTTTTCTTATTGATCGGCTGATTTTAAAAAAAGCAAGATTAGAGCCATAACATCAGAATGGGATTTTGCTTTTAAATTGCCGGATAGTTATGTAAATCTATCTGAAGCTGTACTGGAGGCAGCAGGAAAGTTCCTTTGCGGCCTGTAGAGACTCGCCAGAGGGATTTTTTAGGCAGCTGCATCCGTGTTTTTGATAAAAGAACATAGGGAGCATTCCCTTTGTCCCCCCATTTGTGCCACCGGCAAGGGAGGCGTGTTTCTTGAAAGGTTTCACCACAAGGAAGCCAACTTCAGCCGCAGTCAAGCCGCTGGGATTGGCGATGTCTTTATTCGAGAAGAATTTGAAATCTGCACAGCGGCTTGGTGAACCTTGAAAGAAATATGCCGATCCTTGCCCTTCCTCGCCATTTCTCGTCCGGGGACAAACTGGCAATGCTCCCAAGGATATCTTGGCGGGCTTTCGTTGAGGAACAGTTTTCAATCTATTCAGGGGTAATGAGACGGTGAACAGGTACATACCATTGATTCTTCTTGGCGTTTTGCTCAACGCTGCAGCCCAGCTTGTACTCAAGAAGGGCATGACCGATATAGGACACTTTTCCTTTACCATGGAAAATCTTCTGCCTGTGGGCATCAAGGTGGCAATGAATCCATTTGTCATTCTGGGCGTGATTTTTTACGTGGTAAGCCTTGCCGTATGGCTCATGGTGCTTTCAAGGGTGGATGTCAGCTATGCCTATCCGCTTTTGAGCGTAGGTTATATTGTAGCCGCCCTGGCGGGTAAATATCTTTTTCATGAGCCCCTGGGGCCGGTGCGCTGGGCCGGTATCATCATTATATGTCTGGGTGTTTTTCTCATTACCAGGAGTGCCTGAACCATGAAGGATTTCACGCCGAGGAAGGAATTTCTGCCCTTTTGCCGCCCTACCATAGGCGAAGAGGAAATAAACGAGGTTGTCGACAGCCTTAGGAGCGGCTGGATAACAACAGGCCCCAAGACCGCCCTGCTGGAGGAGCGCTTCCGGGACTGGAGCGGCGGACAGGAGGCGATTGCAGTAAATTCGGCAACTGCCGGCCTTCATCTGGTGCTCCTCACGCTGGATCTGGAACCTGAAGATGAGGTAATCACCACGTCAATCACCTGGCCGTCCACAGTCAACAACATCGAGATCTGCGGAGCAAGGACGGTGTTTGCAGATGTTGACCGCCGAACTCTCCAGCTGCTTCCAGAGGCCGTTGAGGCGGCAGTAACCGGAAGGACCAGGGCAGTGATCCCGGTTCACTTCGCAGGGGCTCCCTGCGATCTCGATCCCCTGAGAAAGATCTGCCAAAAACATGGTCTTGACCTTATAGAAGATGCGGCCCACGCCGTGGGCACAAGATACAAGGGACGTCTTGTAGGCTCGGACAGCAATATTGCAGTGTTCAGCTTTCATCCCATAAAGAACATGACCACCGGCGAGGGAGGAATGATCCTTTGCCAAAGCCGCAAGCGTGCAGAACGGATGAGAAGGCTAAGGTTCCACGGGATATCCAGGGATGCATGGAAACGCTATTCCAAGGGAGGAATACCACAGTACGAGGTAACTGAACCGGGCTACAAGTACAACATGCTGGATCTTCAGGCTGCCATTGGCCTTCACCAGTTTGCGAAACTGGACTCCTTCAACCAGAGGCGGAAAACCCTTGCAGAAAACTATTTCAGACTCCTTGGGGACATCCCGGAGATAATGCCCCTTAAGCCGCCGGAATATGAGCACACACATGCATGGCATCTTTTTGTTGTGCGGGCGGACATAGAAGGACTTGGGGTAAGCAGGGACGAGTTTATCATGAAACTCCAGGAAAGAAACGTGGGCATAGGGCTCCATTTTCCCGCAGTACATCTCCAGAGATATTACAGGGAAAAGTACGGCTTCAGCAAGGGCATGCTCCCAAATGCAGAATGGAACAGTGAAAGACTCTTTTCCCTTCCCCTTTATCCCCTCTTGAGCCAGGAGGACCAGGAGTATGTTGCAGCAGCACTTAAGGAGGTGATATCCTCCTGCAAAGGTTCATGAGGCCTCCTGTGAAAAAGCTTTGTCTCAAGATAGACGTGGATACACATGACGGCATGAGGGACGGAGTTCCGGCCCTCCTGGAAGATCTTGACTATTTCAGTGCCAGGGGCACGTTTTGCCTGTCCTTCGGGCCAGATAACGCGGGAAAGGCCCTGTTCCGGCTTTTTAAGGATCCAAAATTTCTCAAAAAGATGCTTCTTACAGGTGCTCCCAGGCTCTATGGGCTGCGGACAGTGCTTTCCGGCACACTTCTTCCTCCAAGGCCCATTGCAGCGGCCTTTCCTGAAACATGCAGGCAGATTGTAAGGCTCGGACATGAAGCAGTTGTTCATGCCTGGGATCACAGGAAGTGGCAGGATCATCTTTCCCACATGGAAAAATGGCAGATCATGGAGGAATTTAAGAAGAGCTTTGCCGCCTACCAGTCCATATTTTCCAAAAGGCCACAGGCTGCGGCTGCTCCGGGGTGGCAGGCCACTCAAGAAAGTCTTGCCGTTGAAGATGAGCTGGGCCTTCTTTATGCCAGTGATCTCAGGGAACCCTGTCCCTGTTTTCTTAGATCAGGCAGAAGCTGCTTTAAAACCCTCCAGATACCCACCACAGGGCCCTGTATTGAGGAGCTCCTTGCCGTGGGCATCAGGGACGAAGAGGAAATTTCTGAACATCTCCTTGACGGACTCAGGAGAGCGGACTACCCGGTTCTGGCAGTACATGCCGAGGTGGAAGGCGGGGTGTTCAGGCCGTTTTTCAGGAGGTTTATGAAGAGGTTGGCCGGCGAGTTTGACGGGTTCTCAACCATGGAGGAGACTGCATCAAGACTGCTTGAAACTCCTGAAAGGATACCTGTAATGGAATTTTGTCAAATCAGTCTCCCAGGCAGGGCAGGGCAGGTGGCCTCTGCATGCC
>JALVJO010000090.1 GCA_027028245.1 Deltaproteobacteria bacterium | reverse complement strand
ACGTGTTTTACCTGGCTCCATACCGGCGCAAAGACCTTTTTGATAGTACGGTTTGGGATAAGCCGCTGCCAGAACAGGTAGTAGTTGTCCACATACTGTTTGAAGGATGTTGAGTGGACGGTGCGGTAATAGCGCCAGGGGTATCCTGCAAAGAGCTCATCTCCTCCGGTGCCGGCAAGCACTACCTTAACGAAATTCGCCGCAAGTTTTGACGCGTAATAGTTTGGATAACTCTGGCCAACCCTTGGCTCATCCAGCGCATACACAACATCAGGCAGGCAGCGCTCCATATCCCCTGCCATTAAGACAATCTCGTGGTGATCGGTCCCGTATCTTGCAGATAGCGTCCTTGCCTGTGCCCTTTCGTCAAATCCGAGTTCAGCCCCCTTGGCGGAATCGAGATCAAAACCGCAGGTAAAGGTTTTAAGCCTCAGGGACGTGCTGGCTGCAACAGCCGTTATGGCCCCTGAATCCATACCAGAGCTAAGATAAGTTCCTATTTCCGCATCACCCATCATTTGGCGCATTACGGCCTGGCTGAAGAGGCGGCCTAATTCCTCCTCATATTCCCTCTGGCCTGCCTGGTCTTCCGGTTCTGCAAAATGAAAATCCCAGTATCTGATGGGCCGCGGGAGGCTGCTTTCGGGATTGATACGCATAAAGCAACCTGCCGGGAAGGTATGAATAGCCTTGAATAGTGTCCGATCCGAGAAAAAATTCTGAAAAGTGAAATATTCAAGCAGGCCTTCCAGGTCAAGTTCTGCGCCGAATTCAGGATGCGCCAGAATTGCCTTGATCTCAGAGCCGAATACAAAGATATTATTTCTTAGACTGTAGTAAAGCGGTTTTATCCCGTAACGGTCTCTAGCCAATAAAAGGGAGTTTTTCTCCCTGTCCCAAAGGGCGAATGCAAACATTCCATTAAGAAGCGGTATTGCATCCTCTCCCCACTCAATGAGGGCATTTAACAATACTTCGGTATCGCCTGAGGAATGGAATTCGTATCCTGCCCGGTGAAGCTCCTTACGAAGTTCACGGTAGTTATAGATCTCCCCGCTATATGTCAGGATGTATCGGCCTTCAGGCGAGGACATGGGCTGCGCAGAACGGCTGGTTGGATCAACGATGGCAAGCCTGGTATGGCCTATCCCCACATTTTTGCAGGCCCAGTAACCCTGTGCGTCAGGTCCCCTGTGAGTCAGGGCGCAAGTCATACGCTCTATCAGTATCTCAGGCACATTGTGGCCTTCCAGGTGGAGACAACCCACAATTCCACACATCTCCTGCTATGGCTCCTGCTTTGAGATTACAAAAGGACCGAGTACCAGCATGTCCATTCCGGATGAATAAAAACAGCGGATGGCATCTTCCGGTGTGCAAACAAGAGGTTCTCCCCCTAAGTTAAATGAGGTGTTAAGGAGAATCCCCTGGCCGGTGAGTTTTTTGAATGCCCTGATCAGGCGGTGGAAGAGGGGATTGCCTGTACTGGTGACAATCTGTGGCCGTATGGTGCCGTCAATATGGACAACAGCCCCTATTTGTGCCCGTACTTGCTCCGGGGAATTAAATGCCAGGATCATATACGGCGCATTGTCTTTTTCCACAAGATAACGGTCACGGTCTGTGTCCAGGATGCTTGGGCAGAAGGGCCTGAAGGGTTCACGGAATTTGACCCGGGTATTTATATACTCCTGGTTTTCAGCATGGCACGGGTTCATCAGGATGGAGCGGTTCCCAAGGGCCCTGGGCCCGGTTTCCATTCTACCCTGAAACCAGCCCACACATAGATTTTCAGAAAGTGCCCTTGCCACGGTTTCAATAAGGCTGTCCCCTTGGTGTTCGGTAAATCTGATCTTACGTTGCCTCAGTGTGTACAGAATCTCTTGGTCTGTGAAGTTTGGCCCCAGATAGGGTGAATCAAGACCGCCTGGTAGCTCTTCCGGGGCGCATTCAGAGAGTGCGCAGAGGGCGGCACCTAAAGCCAGGCCGGAATCTCCTGGATTCGGGTATATAAACAGGTTGTTTAGGGGAACTGTGCCTGCCAGTTTCCTGTTAAGGATGATATTCAGAAACACACCCCCTGCCAGGCATAGGCTTTCAATGCCGGTCCTTTGGAGCCAGTGGGTGCACAGGGAGAGGTGATTTTCCTCGATCAGCTCCTGGGCAGATGCGGCAAGCTCTTCCCGGGTGAAGCCGTTAAGCAATCCCCTGATTTTGGTAGCGTCTGGCATATGCCACTGGATTGCACCCCTTTCTGTCACCTTGCATATTTTTCCGAAATGGTGAGGCTTTTTCAGTTCCCCATTGTGATACCGGGGGCAGAAATCCCCAAGCGTATTATATGCATTGGCCGGATCGCCCTTGGCGGCAAGTGCCATGGTCTTTCCCTCTCCATCACCGTGTATCCAGCCAAGGGCCTCGGTTACGTTGGAGTAAAACCAGCCAAGTGATCCTTCCGAAGGGTATTTTTTTAATAGACTCATGCTGGTGCCTTGGCCTGTCCATAATGATATGGAGCAGTCATCGCCAAAACCGTCACTTACAAAAATCAGGGTAGGGTCTGAAAACGGCGAGAGATAATAGGCGCAGGCGGCGTGGCACATGTGATGATCATAATTCTTTAACAGTGTTGCCGGAGTCAGGGAGTAGCGCTGAAAATATGTGGGGAACCGGTCGATATCCTGGAGCTTAAATATATACTCTATGTCTTTGTGAAGGTTTTGCCCTGTTATGGCTATGATATCCAGCTCATCCGCCCTGATGTTCCCCATGGCCAGACAGGCAGCCACGGCGTTTCGAGGCGGGTCGGCAGAATGCTTGACCCTTGAAAACCGTTCTTCCATGACATCGGCCACAATTTTACCGTTCATAATGAGGGCCGCATTGGCATCATGGCCCAAGTGGATGCCAAGGACATTCATCAGGCCACCATCCTCTGCATGGAAAGGAGGCGTGAGGCTGCCTCATTGATCTCTCGGCGGTACTTCCTGTCCAGTTCAGGGTTTATCATGTCAATGGAACAACTTGTCCATTTAGCGGCCTTTTCAAGAAGGGTCCGGTAATGCCCGTGCCCCTCTCCCAACTCTTCAGCTGCCCTTAGTGCATGACATCCAAGGGAGGTGCCTCCGGATTTGACCTTTAAAAGTATCTCAGAACACTCCTCCCACAGGCCCCATCTTTCGCCGAACCAGTTTACGCTCTCGGATAGCCATTCCAGGTTGTCTGTATGGAAGTGGTCAGAGAGAAGGTCAATCAAAAACAACAGGTCGTCAAATCGGCGTTCGCGTAAAAGAGGATAGAAACCTGCGATAATGTCATGACGAAAAAGGCTTTTGGGATATTCAACAAGGTCTATCTTTTTTTGCCAATGTGTTGTGGGGATTTCACTCAGCTTTAATATGTTGGGATTGGCCCGTCCTGTGTGGAAGGCCGTAATTCGGGATTTTTTTTCAATAAAATCCCTTTTTTCCCGTATGACAGGCTCAAGGTACGGGCTTTTCTGTTTTTCATCCCTGGCCCGCTCATAAAGCCTCAGGGCTTCTCTGTAATCCCCGCAGATATCCGCCAGCAATCCGTGATGAAAATCCGAGTAATGGGTTAGGGGGGGGATCCGCCGGATACGTTCATAGTCGCAAATTACCTGGTGGATAGTGGCACGGAAGTTTGCATCCTTTTTAATGAAGGCCCGGTTGAACTTGCGCCACGCCTTTTTTTTGAAAGGGTCAAGATTGAGGCCATCTGTGAGCTTTTTTGAAAGGTGTTTCAGATTGCGGGTTTTGACCACCAGGCCATTTTGTCCATCCCTGATCCAGAACTCCACCTCAGGGGATTCATTGATAAGCACCAGTGCGCCTGCTGCCATTGCCTCAAGCACCGAGGCGGGGTTATGATCGTTTGAATGTAGGGAGACCACCATATCCGAAGCCTGGTAGTAGTGAGACAGCAAGGCCTGGTTATGTATGGTTTCAATGAAACGGACACTGTGGCGTATTGCACTGCGCTTCACTATCCGTTCAAGGTAGCGTGTCTCAGGTGGGATCGCATGGCCTGTCACTATGCAGGTGACATCTAATTTTTCATTTACAAGGGGAAGGGCCTGGAGCAGGAGGTCCACGTTTGCCTGGAGGCTTGGAGTCCTTGGGCTGAATATTAATTTGCTGTCAGGCCCGATTCCGTGGCGCTCTCGAAGCTTTCTTATTTCTTCTCTGTTTCGGGCCTTTGAAAACCTGTCTAAATCAACTCCCCATGAGTGCCATAGTGCCCTGGATTTTGGAAATCCCTGCTTGATCCATCTCTCCATGACCACTTTGGAGGAGAATGAGACAAATTCAGAGAGCCTTCCCCTGAGCAGTTCGTCCAGTATGATTTTGTGGTAGAGGGGGGATATGGTGTCTCTGGAGTAAACGAAATCCCATATTGATGTAACACGTGGTACGTCCCTTACAAAAAGGCCCAGAGCCGCAGGGAAATGTGTTGAGTGTATATGCAGGATTTCTATGTTGTGAACCCTGAGCCGCTCTTCCAGCCATTTAACCAGTTGCTGGGGAAAGCGTGTAAGTCCCCCTGGAAGGACCTCAACCCTGAAGGGAAGGCTCTCCCTCATCAGACGGGATGGAATATGATCGGTAAAGACTACGGTTGGCACGCCCTGCCGGGCAAGCTCTGTTGCCCTTCGTTCAAGATGTGAGGAGGCCAGCCAGCCAATGTGGGCAACCCTTGGCAGGTCCGGTTCCTTTAACATGTCACGGCCTCTTTAAGGGCGCTCACCACGCTTTCCTGCTCTTTCCTGGTCATGCCGTTGTAGAGTGGCAGGGCCAGGGAATGCTGGTAGGCGTAGAGGCTGCCGGAGAGGGTGCCCTTCCAGTTGCAGCGCGCTTCTTTCTTAAAGGCTGGCTGAGTGTGCAGGCTGTAGCTTCCAATCTGGGCCTCTATGCCCTGACGGCGCAAAATCTGCATGACGCGGTCCCTTTGCTCCACGAATACCACGAATGTCTGGTATGAATGAAAGGCATTATCTGTTTCCAGTGGAAGGCTGACCCCGGAAATTGGCGCTATCATGGCCTTATAACGTTTTGCAAGCACTGCCCTTTCCTTGAGAAGTTCCTCTATGTATGTCATCTGGGCAAGCCCGATTGCAGCCTGGACATTTGAAAGTTTGTAATTGCCCCCGATAGAGTTAAAGAGCTGGCGGTGATCAGCACAATCTGGTTCCATGCCAAAGTGCCTGTAAGAGTCCATCCACCTGGCCAGGCCCCTGTCGTTTGTGGTGATCAAGCCCCCTTCCCCTGTGGTGATGAACTTTCTGGGATGCAGGCTGAAGACCGTAATGTCCGCAAGGGTCCCCACAGGTCTTCCACCATACATTGCCCCAAGGGAGCAGGCGGCGTCTTCAATTATGTAAAATCCGTACCTTTCCTTAAGCCTTGATAAAAACTCAAAATCCAGGGGATTACCAAAGAGGGAAACGGGAAGAACCGCCTTTGTATTATCGGTAATTGCTGCCTCAAGGTCTTTGTGGTCAATAAGCATTGTGTGAGGGCTTACATCAACCAGGGTAACGCTGGCACCGGTTATAAGTGCGGCATTGGCAGTGGCAGGATAGGTGAAATCAGGGACAATCACCTCATGGCCTGGTCCTACACCTATGGCCCTCAGGGCTATCTCAATGCCGGCTGTGCAGTTGCAAACCGCCAGGACGTATTTGGCCTTCAAGAATTCACTTATGGATTCTTCAAATTCCCGGGTTGTGCGCCCTTCAGTCAGAAAGCCGCTGTCAAGCACCTTCTGTATCTCCTTGCTTACGGTGCCTGGCAGGTAGGGTTTCATAAGGGGGATCTTCATCCTGTCTCAACGAGCTCCCCTATTATGGAGTGCCTTTCGGAATACTGGGGCCAGTGGTCACATGTCATGCATATGTCGTCGTGTGTAAATTCCAGTCTCTCCTGCCTGTGGCGAATAGCGTTGTACCAGCTGCCTTTCCAGACCCCTGTGATACCTTCAGTGCCGATATTCGGACTGCCTTTCCTGTTCCAGTCATGGTTGCATATTGCCACTCTGCCGTGCCAGTAAACGGCCAACTCCCGGAAGGGTTTAAGGCAGGGTCTGCGTGGCATGGAAGGCCGGTGATGAAGCCTTCCGAACTTACCGTCTGAAGAGTGTTGTGGATAAATCCTTACCCTGTCCGCCCTGGCTTGCCAGAAGGAGAGGAAACGGGCCTTCTTTTCCGGATTCATGCCTGTATCTACAGCGGATATCTGTATGGTTGGCACCTTGCTGTGGCGCCTCTGCCTTTCTGAGAGCAGCATGTCAACGGCGTTTAGGAGCGTTTCAAGGCTTCCACCCCTTCGGATTGTCCGATACTCCTCGGCGTTGATGGAATCCACGCTGAAAGAGATAAAATCGAGGCCGATATCGATCATGGTTTCTGCAATATTTTTTTTAAGCAATAATCCGTTGGTTGCAAGCTGAATGGCCATGCCCTTATCCTTGGCATAGGACAATAGTTCTGTGCAACGGGGATGCATCAAGGGTTCACCGCGGAAGAATGGTACAAGGGTCTTGGTTCCTGCGGCAGCAAGTTCGTCAACAAGCCGCCTGAATAGATGCGGATCCATGTCTCCCAATGCATCATCCATAAAATGGCGGGGACAGAACGGGCATGAAAGGTTGCACCTGTTTGTGATTTCAAGTGTAACCCTCTGTGGGAATTCGGATACGGGGCAGAGTTTCACAGTTTGTCTGTGACGGATGGTGTCAGAGCGTAACTGCTGCCGCATGCCTGGCAGACCAGGGAGTTGTCAGGAGAGTGTCCGCATTCACATATCCATCCGGCCTGTCTTGCAGGATTACCGTAGACAACGGCATGGTCCGGCACGTCTCTGGTCACCACCGCCCCGGCCCCTACAAATGCAAAGCGGCCAATGGTGTTCCCACCTACGATGGTGCTGTTTGCGCCAAGAGTGGCCCCGGTCCTTACTGTAGTCTTTCGTATCTCGTTCATGCGGCCAATGAAATGCGCGCGGGTCATATACATTTGTAAGTCCTCTTAATCTGGGACGACTTGTTTTCTAGTCTGCTGAAGGCCTCAGTACTGGCCTATTAAGTGATCAACGATTTTTGGCGTGTTCCACGATTGTTCCATGAATCTTCTGGAGGCCTTTCCTGACTCTATGCGCAAGTTTTTTTCTTGAAAGAGTCTTTTTAATATCCTACCCAGTGAATCCGCATCCCTTGCGATTAGCCATGGAAGCTTTTCACAGCCGGTAAATTCCCTGATACAACTTATATTCCATTCATCAAGCCCTGCGATTACAGGCTTGCCCTGAGATAGGGCCTCAAGTGAAGAGACACCAAAGTATCCCTGCATGTGGTCAAAAAATACGTCACATTGCTGCTTCCGGCGCAGACACTCCCTGTGGGGGGTATTTTCAATAATGTCCAGTTTTAATTTCTGCGACAGTTTTTCCTGAAGGATTCCAAAGACCTGAATGATTTCCTCTGTATTTTTTAACTCCTTTCTTGTTGGAGAATGAGCTATTATAAAGCGCTCATTATTTTCGTTGTCAGAGGGAAGAGGCAGGTATAATGGATCATCAACAGGTACGATATTAGGTTGCCACACTGCCTCAGGGACCAGTTGCAGCAAGTCCGGGGTACTTACAAGTACCTTACGTCGGAGTTTTTTATACTTTTCCCTGTAATACTCTGGATTTGCGCGGAAATGCGGGTGGCCGTGGTGATGGTGGATAAGCATTTTGCCCTTGACAAATTCTTTAATCCTTACCGGGCCCAACTCAATGTTTTCATCAGCAAGGAGATGAAAGTGTATGATATGGGCCTTTGACAGCAGATCCCTGATTTCGTCAAAGCCATCCTCACCAATATCTGGCAGGTGAATATCTTTTTGGTAATCAAAGTTGTACCTGGTCTCTGTAGTAATCAGTCTGCACGAATGCTCAGTGTACCTGTTGATGGCATTGGTAAAGGCGATTGCCATGCCGGCAGGATCGTTTTGTGTGATCATCAGGATATTCATGGCTAAATTCAGTCCAGGTATTTTTCAAGAAAGGTCAGGGCCTGCAGGAATCCCTGTCCCTGGTTCAGGTGACCCCTCCAGATTTCAGGAACCCAGGTGCCCTGAAACCCCTTGAAGAGCGGCAGGATATTGTCAAGGTCAATATCCCCTTCGCCAAACTGGACGCCTTCCCCGTCAAGTCCATAGCCATCTGCCAGGTGCAGGTGACTGGTAAAGGGGAGAAGGGTTTTTATTTCATCTGCAAGATCCTTTTCCTTGGCATTGCAGTATAGGGCGGAGTGGGAGAGGTCGTAGCAGATCCTGATGCCGTGTTCCTTGCAGAAAGCCGCAATTTCTTCTGCATCCATGAAGTAGTTGCCCTTCCACTGGCCACCGAAGTACCAGGGGTAGGGGGGAAGGTTTTCAAGGAGGAGTTCTATGTCAAAGTCTGATGTCAGCCTTCTGATGTCGATTATTGACCTTGAAAGGTTGGCAGCAAGTCGGGCTGAGTCGAGTTTTTGGTTTATGCTCATGGCCCCGGGATGTACTATCACCTTTGGCCTCCCCTTGAAAAACTTTGATATTTCACTGGTAAGTGTTACGGACTTGACAGCAAGCTCAACTGATGCCTGTCGTGTATCCTCATGGTTTGAACAAAGATCCAGCAGTTTTTCACCCATGTATTCAGGGGCATGGACAACGAGCCCCATGCTCAGCGGTTCTTTTATGGAAAAGGGGAGCTGAAAGTCTTTTTCCGCCAGGTGAAATTCCATGATTTTTGGGTTGTACTGCAACATTGATTCATAGTCACTGAACCTTGCAATAAGTCCCCATTGGCCCTGAAACTTGAATGTCCTTTTTCTCAGGCTGGCCGTCCCGATGTCTTCTTCTGTGAAGAAATCTCCTTCATTGATATTTCTTAATGCCTTTTTGCCTGCCAGTTTTTCAAGGTGCAGTGGAGAAATCCCTTTACCAGGACCACGTACGGTTATTTTATCCCTGGTTATTATATCTCCCTTTTTTATTTTACTGGCTGCCACAAGGCTTTTTCCAAAAAGTTCCCTGTTAAGTACCTCTCCCCTGAGCAAGAACCGTTTCTTTTTGCCGGTAGCCTGGTCCGCTATGCGTATGTCTCTCACAAGCCTTTTGAACTCGTATGGCTCAAGGCTTACCTTGTGATCCGGGCCTTCCTGGTTTCTGTCAAGGGTGAAATGTTTTTCAATGATGCAGGCTCCCATTGATGAGGCAACAAGAGAGACGGTTATTCCAAGCTCATGCCCGGAATAGCCCACCGGCACATTGTATCTTTTAAGCTGGTTAATCATGCGAAGGTTTACTTCCCTGGGCCACACGGGATAAACGCTCCGGCAGTGAAGGAGGGCAAATTCTGCATTCAGGTCTGAAAGGAGGGAAGCCGAGTGATCAATTTCCTCCCATGTTGACATGCCTGTTGACAGTATCATGGGCTTGTGAAAGGTGGCTACATGTTCAATCAACGGGATATTGGTAAGATCTGCCGAGGCAATCTTGAATGCGTCGGTTTCAATACATGCAAGAAAGGAGGCACTATTAATATCAAATGGTGTGCAGATAAAGTCTATCTCCACTGCACGGGCATGATCTCTGAGCCTGCTCATTGCCTCTTCCGAAAGCTCTACCCGTTTAAGCAGGGGAATCATGTACTGGAAGTATTGTTCATAATGTTCAGGATGTTCCAGCAGGTCGGGGTGATACAGGGCTTCAAGGTGACGTTTCTGGAATTTTACAGCATCTGCGCCGGCCTCTGCAGCCTTGTCAACCAGGTTGTGGGCCATTGACTCATCTCCGTTGTGGTTGATGCCAATTTCCGCAATGATATAGGTGGGGCCCTCTTCGTCAATGCGTCTGTTGCCGATTTTGATGTGTGGGGGCATGCTCAGTTTAGAGAGATGAGAGCTTGACAATGTTTATTCCCTGGTCTGCCAGTTTTCGTATGGAGGCATATATTTCATCCTGTTTGGCAAAGGATGATATTATCACCGTGTCATGGGAAATAGATTTCAGTGATTGGGGTGGTGTGATGGTATATCCTTCAAGACGCGTATTCCATTTTGTGCTGTCATTATCCACGATTCCAACTATTCTGGCCTGTGGAAACAGGTGGATGGCCTGGATTACCATGCAGGCTGTTTCCGCCCCCCCAAAAAGAATCACCCTGTGCGGATTGCCGTCAATGAAAAGCTTGGCGAATTTTTCAACAAGTTCATCCTTGGCCTGGGCATAAAGCTGAACTATCTCTGCCGAACACCGCATAAGCATGGAAAAGAGTTTTTGGCGTCCACTGTCTGTAATCAGGTAATCCCTGTCTCTCTTGTTCCTCCTGGCCACCTTTACTAACCCTTCCCGAACCAGCTCCTTCATGTAATTGTTTACCATGGCGCCGCTCAGGTTGGCAGATTGGGCTATAGCCTTTTGGCTCAGATTTGGAGAGTGGTTTATGGCAAGCAGAATGGCAA
The DNA here is from genome assembly GCA_027028245.1 of Deltaproteobacteria bacterium. Classification (GTDB taxonomy): domain Bacteria; phylum Desulfobacterota; class Dissulfuribacteria; order Dissulfuribacterales; family QOAL01; genus QOAL01. The sequence goes on along the minus strand of JALVJO010000090.1, from coordinate 2,872 downwards.
GGCGCCTGAACTCCTTTGTTGCAAGGAAAAAATGCGACTTGGCAAGGTCTATCATGAGGATTGATGTCTGCGTGGCACAGGTTCCAGCATGTCTGCAGCTATGCTGACCCTTATGCCCCTTCCAATGGCATCCACTGCAATTTCAAGCTGATTTCGGTTTCGTTTTTTGATTACAGTGCCCTCTATACCTTTCATGGGGCCATATGCTACGCGCACCCGTTTTCCCCTTGAGAGTACATCAGTGAGTTCAATACCGTTCTCATTCTGTATGACATGCTGTATCTGCCTGAGCTGAGAGACCAGCTGATCAGGACGAGGCACCTGTATCAACTGGGCAACCTTGTTGGTCCTGAAAACCCAGTGACGTTGCTGAGCTTCACAGCATAAAAAGATATAACCAGGGAAAAGCGGCAATAAAGACATGCGCATTCTCCTGGCACTCCTTTGAGGTCTTTTAACAAGTGGAAGGTAATAGCAGATGCGACGGGCACAAAACTGCCATGCCAAGGCCTTTTCGTGGCGGCTTCTGGTCCTTGCGACCCACCATGAAGCATTTTCTGGGGTGTCAGGAGTTCTTGTGAAGAGCCAGTCAGGAAAACACGCAGGGGGGTTGGCTGAAGGATTTAATGTCATGCTGCGGGCACACTCCGTCCCTGTCAGGGGCTCCTGACGTTTATAAAAAAGAGTAATTAAAACAAGTAGTTATTTTATTTAATATCATTCATCATTCAGTTAATGAATGATTTTTGTTGATTGTACAAAAAGACATACCAGACTGTCAAATTTAATTTGCAATTAAATTGCGGGACTTAAGGGTAAACACCAAATAAAGCCCACCTTTTTTGCTTGGCAGGCATCTGTCAGGATGGATCCAGTGATTTTATCAAGTGGTATCTGATTTTCTGCAAACTTTTTGCTGATTTTATGTTCGCCTTTGCCATATCCCTTCTTATGCTTCATGAGGAAAATCATATCCCTCGTCTGGAGTCTTATTAGGACAGACTTTGATGGTACTGCTCCTGGTTGTAAAGCCTGAACCAGGATGACAGCCTTTTTTCAATTCCGGGACAGAATTAAACTCCTTGATATAAAGGTGTATTTACGGCCCTTGCAATGTGAAATCTCGTCTATTCCAATATGGGTTAATGCCCCTATTCCCTTTCCTGAACATGCTAAAAATTCACGGCCTAAAGCGCCGTATCTACACATCAAATGGCATGTGTCTTCTGCATAGCTGTGGTCTTGATCTGGTAGAAAGATAATATATACCCTGAAGCCCGGTCTATTTCAGAAGAGAGCGAAGGACCTTGAGGTTTTCAATGTCTTCAAGCTGCTCCTTTCCCTTGGGGGTCTCAAGGATCATGGGATGTTTTGCCCACAGGGGGTCGTTTAAGAGGAGGGAGAAGCCTGAAAGCCCAATCCTTCCCTTTCCTATGTGCTCGTGCCTGTCAATCCGGGCTCCCAATCCCTTTTTGGAATCATTCAGGTGAAAAAGCCTGACCTTTTCAAGGCCTACGATCCCGTGGAGCTCGTCCTTGGTGTTTTCATAGGCCTTCTTGGAAGAAATGTCATATCCTGCTGAAAATATGTGGCATGTATCTACACAGACGCCAAGTCGAGATGGGAAGGATGAGCCGTTAATAATGGCTGCAAGTTCCTGGAACGTGCTTCCAATGGCAGTTCCCTGGCCTGCCACGGTCTCAAGGAGTATGTTCACACGATTTCCGGGCCCTGAAAGCTCAAAGGCCTGGTCCAGGTTTCTTATCACCCTATCAATACCCTTTTGGAGACCCTTGCCGCCGTGGCTTCCTGGGTGAATAACAACCCATGGAATGGAAAGGAGGTGGCACCGGTCAAGTTCCTCCGCCAAGGCGGCCACAGACTTTTCCGCAAGCTCCTCATTCCATGTGCCAAGATTTATGAGGTAGGAGGCGTGGGATGCAACAGGAGGCCTTCCACTCTCCTGGTATCTGATATGGAAAAGGTTGATTTCTTCGTCTTTCAGTGGAGGTGCCTTCCATTGGCGCTGGTTTCGGGTAAAGACCTGGAGACACTCTGCCCCGACCCTTTCCATGCGTGAAAAGGCAGTGTGGAGTCCGCCTGAAACGGACATGTGCGCTCCCAGAAGTGGCAAGTCTGACAAACCTCTCTGAATTTTTTGGGGAGATCTTACGCCCTAAATTAGCATGAAGACCAATATCCATGCATGTTTCCACAAATCTTTTTTAAAGTACTAAAGGGAAGAAAATTTCCTAAACAATATGGAAAAAATTGGGTACTAATTACTTAGGGGTTCGTCTTTTCAGTCTTTGTATTTTCCAGGAGGGCAGGTAATGCCAGGGAAAAAGATCTTTCATGAGGTAAGACAACTACCTGTATCTTTTACCGTTGGGAGCAGAATCTATTCAGGTCATTTGGCCGGATACTGGGATGACGGTCTTGAAATACAGGTGGGAGAGTGTATTGGGCTCAGCCCAGGCATGGAAGTGGCTCACATCTGTCTGGGAGAAAATGGAAACAGCATGAGGGTTGGAAGCCTTAAAATCATGCAGGTTCGCTCCAACGGGGATTCTACTGTTATTGAGCTATCTTGCTGCGGAAGCAAAAAGAGGGATGCAGTCAAAGGGGGCGCAAATTGGCCTTTTGATATAGAGGCCTTGGAACCTAGCAGGGAGGCAGATCCTGGAAGGATTCCCAGATTTTCAAAGAAGGAGCACTATTCAGCGCAGGCAATAAGGACCAGGCTTGAGTGGGCAAGGGCAGTGTCTGGAGCCAGGCTTGAAAACGTTGCCAGGTCCTTCATGGAGCCAGAGAGCCTTGCCGGCAATATCGAAAACTATATTGGAGCGGTTCAGGTCCCGGTGGGCCTTGC
>JALVJO010000089.1 GCA_027028245.1 Deltaproteobacteria bacterium | reverse complement strand
AAAACGCTACTGTCGTAACCACCATCATCATTACAATAGGCGCATCCATCTTTCTCAGGGGAGCTGCCCTTCTGATATGGGGCAAGGAGATATACGGCCTGCCGCCCTTTACCGGAGACAAACCAATCACAATAGGCTCCGCCACTATCCTGCCCCAGAACATCTGGGTCATGGTGGGAACTGCCGCAGCAGTTATGGCAGTAAAATACTTCTTCGACAAAACCCTCATGGGAAAGGCCATCATGGCCTGTTCATTCAACAAGAAGGCCGCCTATCTCGTTGGGATAAACGTTAAGCAGATGCTCCTTGTGTCCTACGGCCTGTCTGCGGCCCTGGGCTCTGCAGCAGGCATACTCGTTGCACCAATCACCTTCATGACCTACGGCTCAGGCGTAATGCTCGGTCTCAAGGGATTTTGTGCGGCAATACTCGGGGGAATGGGAAGTTCTACCGGCGCTGTGGCAGGCGGCCTGCTCCTTGGAATCATTGAAACCGTGGGGGCCGGCTTCATTTCCTCGGGCTACAAAGATGCAATAGCCTTCCTGGTGATATTGCTGGTCCTGTTCATCAGGCCCAGCGGCATCCTGGGCAAGGGAGAATCGGAAAGGGTATGAAACGGCTTTCCGGATACTATATCTTTGCCCTGGTCACCCTGGCCCTGCCTGTCCTTTTCCCGGACAACTACTACGTCACCGTGGTGGGGGTAACCGTCTGCACCAACATCGTGCTGGCTGTCAGCCTGAACCTTCTGATGGGCTATGCAGGACAGATCTCCCTTGGGCATGCGGCATTTTTCGGACTCGGGGCCTACTTTTCAGCAGTACTGACCATCAAGTACGGCGTAAACCCCTGGCTTGCCATGACTGCCGGTGCGGTCTCAGTGGCAGCCCTTTCATATGTACTTTCAAGGCCCATTCTTAAACTCAAGGGGCACTATCTGGCAATGGCAACCCTGGGGCTCGGCATAATAGTTCATATCCTTTTCGTCCAGGCAGACCAGCTGACCGGTGGGCCTGACGGCATGTCAGGGCTGCCTGCCCTTACTGTCTTCGGCTGCGCCGTTGACACCGATCTCAAGTGGTACTGGGTCTTTGCGGTCTTCATGCTTCTTAGCGTCCTTTTTTCCCTGAATATTGCAAGATCCCGTGCCGGACGTGCACTTGCAGCAGTGCACGGGAGCGAAATTGCAGCCCAGATGCTTGGAGTGGATACCGCCAGGGTCAAATCCCATGTCTTTGTCTTCTCGGCAGTCCTTGCATGCGTAACAGGCAGTCTATTTGCACACCAGCAGGATTTTGTAAGCCCGGAATCATTCAGTTTCTTCTTTTCAATAGAGCTTGTGACCATGGTTGTCCTGGGCGGGCTCGGCTCCACCTTCGGGGCAGTAGTAGGTGCAGTACTCCTTTCGCTGCTGCCCGAGGTACTGATTGTATTCGAAGACTTTGAGGTCCTTATCTTCGGTGCAATTCTCATGGTAATAATGATCTTTCTGCCCCAGGGGCTCTTTGTAGCCCTGGAGCAGACATTTTCCAGGATAATAAACAGGAAACGCCGGGAACCAGCCGATGCCGCTGCTTGAAGTAAGAGAGCTTGAAAAACAGTTTGGCGGGCTGAAGGCAATTGCAGGCCTGAACTTTTCCGTGCCTGAAAAGATAATATTTTCAGTAATCGGACCAAACGGCGCAGGCAAGACAACCCTGTTCAACCTGCTTACAAACGTATACAGGCCTTCATCCGGCTCGATCCTTTTCCAGGGAAAGGACATCACGGCCATGCCGTCTTTTAGGATTGCAGAAATCGGCATCACCCGGACATTTCAAAACCTCCAGGTGTTTTTGAACATGACAGCCCTTGAAAATGTCATGGTAGGCTGCCATCTCCATTCCAGGGCAGGCCTTATATCTGCTGCCGTGAGGCTTCCTTCAGTGATAAGGGAAGAAAAAAGGGTAAGAAGGATGGCCATGGAGGCACTGGAATTCTGCGGCCTTCTCGATGTTGCAGACATGCCTGCCGACGCCCTGCCTTACGGCATCCTGAAAAAACTCGAGATTGCCCGGGCACTGGCTGCACGTCCCAGGCTCCTTCTCATGGATGAGCCGGCTGCCGGCCTCAATGACACCGAGACCATGGAAATGTGCGGGCTCATAACAAGGATCTGCCAGTCAGGTATCACCATCATACTGGTGGAGCACAACATGAGCCTGGTAATGGAAATCTCCCATCACGTCCTGGTTCTCAACTACGGAGAACTCCTGGCCCAGGGCAGCCCATACGAGGTGCAACACAACCAGGAGGTCATAAGTGCATACCTTGGAGAGGGCTGATGCCCCCTGCCATAAACACGCTTTTTGTTTACCTGAATGTTTTTATATGCCGATTCAAATAAAAACATATCCTTAAAGGTGTATCAAAAAACAAATCACAAATCATCACACAGGCATTTAAAATGAACATCACAACCTATGCTATAATTTTTGTCGTACTCGGAACTGTCGGCTGGACCATTGCCGCCTACAACCACCTGATCAAATTGAAAAATTTCTGCCAGGAGGCGTGGAGCGGTATAGACGTCCAGCTTAAGCGAAGGGCCAACCTCATCCCTAATCTGCTGGAGACCGTCAAGGGATACATGAAGCATGAAAAGGACGTATTCCAAAAGGTGACAGACGCCAGGGCACGGGCGCTCAGCGCCTCATCCATGCAGGAAAGAAGCGGGGCGGAGTCCCTGCTTTCTTCCAGTCTGAGGGGCCTTTTTGCAATTGCGGAAAATTACCCTGAACTGAAGGCAAACCAGAACTTCCTGAACCTCCAGGAACAGCTTTCGGAAATAGAAGACCAGATACAGATGGCAAGACGGTATTATAACGGCACCGTGAGGAATCTGAATACCGCCATCGAGGTATTTCCAAATTCCATCATTGCCTCCATTTTCAACTTCAGGAAACAGCCCTTTTTCCAGCTCACAGACAATGCCGAAAGGGCTGTGCCCAAAGTATCATTCTAACTGCCATGAAGATCCGAAAAAATTTTCTGAAAAACCTCATATATTCCCCATTACTGTTTTCAGCCTGCTGCATGCTGCTCCTCCTGAGCATGGCTCCTTGCCCTGCCGGTGCATCAGAGGCCATACTCAATTTTGCAAGTACAATTGTAGTAGACCCTGACTCCTCCATTATCGTAACAGAAGATATAAAGGCTGAGTGCCTGGGGCGAAACATACGGCACGGCATATACAGGGATATGCCGGTCAGATACCGGAGAGCAGACGGCTCTGTAATAAATTCACGTTTCAAGCTGCTTGAGGTGAGGCTGGACGGACGGCCTGCCCCATATCATACAGCAAGCAGGGGAGACAACACCAGGATATACATCGGCAGCAGCAAACACCTTCTCCCCAAAGGTGTTCATACCTTTCAGATCGTCTACAAGATGGAAAGGATGATAGGCTTTTTCAAAGAATACGACGAACTTTACTGGAATGTCACGGGAAACAGGTGGGCGTTTCCCATAGAAAAGGCCTCCTGCCGGATCATACTGCCTGCAAGAGCCAGGATTGTTCAATATTCATCCTATACAGGCAGGTTTGGGTCCAGACAGAACCGGGCCCGGGTGACAGAAAAGGCCCCTGGTACCATAGCCTTTGAGACAACGGCGCCTTTAATGCCAGGGGAGGGTCTTACCGTGGCTGCTGCATGGCCTCCTGGCCTTGTGACCAGACCAACCCTTGGGCAAAATATCCTCTTCCTGCTGAGAGACAACCTCTCCTTTGCCGGGGGTCTGCTGGGAGTACTGGCAACCTTCATGTACTTTTATCTCACATGGAAAAGGGTTGGAAAGGACCCTGAAAAGGGAACGGTTATCCCGAGATTCAACCCGCCCAAGCAGTTCGGCCCTGCAGCCGGCCGCTACATCATGAAAATGGGCTTTGACAACAAGGCCTTCACTGCAGCGGTGATAAATCTTGCAGTAAAGGGATATCTTTCAATCCATGAAGAAGGTGGAAAATTCAGACTGGTACGAAAAAGGCAGGGGGAAAAGGGACCACTTTCAGAAGGGGAAAAGGCACTTTTCAGCAGGCTGTTTTACTCCTTTGATGAGGTGGAGATCGGACGTTCCTATGCAGCTGAGCTGAAATCTGCCATCGAGTCCCTTAAAAACAGCCTGAAACTGCATTTTGAACGGATATATTTCCTTGCCAATACTAAACAGCTGGTGCCCGGCCTTTTGCTTTCCATCCTGACCCTGGCTGTCATGGCCGTGGGCAGCAGCGATCCCTTCGGGGCGGCCTTCATGAGCCTCTGGCTCAGCGGCTGGTCCGGTTTCAGCGCCTTTCTTGCCTATACTGCTTACATGGGGTTAAAGGAGGTATTCAGGTCAAAATCCCTGGGCGTGCTGAAAAAGACTATCTCACCTGTTCTCTTTGCCATCCCCTTCATAATATTCTGGTTCATAGGCTGCGGCTTTTACGGCAAACTTGCAGGATTTCACAGCCTTGCGGTATTTCTGGTCCTGATAGCAATGAACGGAGCCTTCTACCAGTTGATGAAGGCCCCCACCATGAGGGGGCGAAAGATAATGGACCAGCTGGAAGGATTCCGCCTTTTCCTGCAGACCGCAGAAAAGGAGCGTCTGGAACAGCTTGTTCCTCCGGAAAAGGTGCCTGCACTTTTTGAAAAATACCTGCCCTGGGCATTGGCATTAGACGTGCAGAACCAGTGGGCAGAAAAATTCAGCCGGTATCTGGCTGAAACAGGCTC
>JALVJO010000088.1 GCA_027028245.1 Deltaproteobacteria bacterium | reverse complement strand
AAGGCGGAAAAAGTCCCTGACCGAGGTTTCATCCTTGATTTTGTGGCGGCTGATTATGTCCTTGTAGATTAAATCGTCAACCAGTTGCTTGATGTATTCCGGATCGCCTGTAAGGACATATTCCGGTATCCCGCCTGTCTCCATGTATTCCGAAAATGCAGATTCAAGAAGGTGGCGGTCAGCCTTTTTTATGGAGAAACCCTTAAACCTGAGAAATTCCTGGAAGTCCAGAGGCAGAACCTCCACCACCCTTTCCCGTCCAGTAAGGAGCGCCTTTTCATCTCCAAGGACCGAGGCGGACGAAGAGGATGCGTAAATCTTGACGTTGAAAGTATCATAAAGATTTTTCAGCTGCAGGCTGAAGCCCTCCTTGCAGGCTACTTCATCAAGGAAAAGAAAGGATTTTTCACTTGTGGATACCTTCTGGATCTTGAGAAATTCCTCCACGATCTCCAGAATTGAGCGGTGTTCAAGGCCGTAAAAATCCAGAGAACAATAAAAGATATGACCTGGATCAATGCCAAAATCTCTGATCAGGGCCTGGATTACCATTTTCATCAGGGTGGTTTTCCCTATTCTGCGGAGCCCTGTAAGAAGGATGATGTCTCTCGTGTCTTTAAGGGAGAGAAGGTTATTTAGATAGCCTTCCCTGGGAATGAATGCCGGCCAGTTGGATGATTCCCACCACGGATTAAAACGGAATAAGAGGGATTCCACTTCTTTTTACGCTCCTGTCGTATAGATTATTTAGATCATATACGACATTATCGTAAAGTCAATGCCTGTCGGGTGCTGTAAGCATCTCCTCAGTGCATCCTTATTCATTTTCCTTCCTTTTTACCTTGTATTCTTTTACAAAGTTGACTGGCGGTAAATGGAAGGGAGGCAGCCCAGCTCTTCTTGTCAAATCGGCCAGATGCTCTCTAAGATAAGGGAAGATTATGCCAGCGCAGTTAATTGCGCCAATTTTGTCTATTTTATCTCTGGTAGGCTGTTTGGTTCCCATCAGTTCAAAAAATCCCTGATAAGAAATATCGAAAAAGAAGGGACAGTCTTCGTTCTTATTTCTTACTCTTAAGACTACCGTAACCTTTTTCAAATCATCATCTGAACTAATACTGATGATAAGTTCTCTTTGGATGGAATATTCCTTTCCTTCCTCCAGAATTTCCTCATTCAGTAAGAAATTTGATTTTAGGAGCCTAATTTCATGCAGCTTGATATTCATTGGATGTATTTTCTGTTGATTTTGTGCCTTCCAATCTGTAACTGGATTTTTTGCGCTCAAATTTATAATTTCCGATATCAATTATTGTTGTGACTATGCGCTCTCTATCTTTTTCTTTGGCTACCATGCGCCGTTTCAACAAGGTTAGGCTTTCAGGAATTTCATCTATTATCCTTAAGAGATTGTCCATACCTCTGCTCTGGCCTACTAACCCCAATTCATATTTTGTAAAACTCTTTTCTCCTACCCCAAGAATTCTGGCAAATTCCCTCTGGGAAAGGCCATATTTTTGACGAATTTTTTTTATTTCATCAGAAGTGAGAAGGCCATCTACACTACGGTGAAAATCTTTAACTGTTTTTTGATTAGCCTTCATCTCCTCGTTGTCGAAAAAGCTTTCATGACAAACATCGCAGGAATAGGAGGTAAGTTCAAGAGACAGAATATGGCCTTTGTATTCAAGGTCTTCCTTGTTTTTAGTTGCCTTGAGAGGGCCGCTTCCGCAGATTGGGCATGTATCTCCCTGTTTATACATAGTCGTCCTCCTCAGAGCTCTTAAAGCTTATGATCACACATTTTTCGTCGATGGATTCTTGCAATTTTATATAAAGATCAAAGGCTGTGTCTTCCTTCATGAAATGAGGTTTATAAACATCCTGCCATATCTTGTGATCGCGATAAGCAGTCATGGATTTGTAAAAGTCCCTGGGCGTCAGATCTAAAATCGTATCCAGTATCTCTTGTCTGGAAAACCCCATAGAAAACGCACTTTTTTCGGAAGATTTTGTAATAATAATTTTTTCCGTTCTAATTAGTCCCTTGAGTCTATTTAGGTCGTAATTTGGTTTTCTTTTCTCATTTATTGGTACCATTTTGGTCCCGCTTCTGTCAATTTAAATCGGCTACTTTTTTGTCTGACTCAAACATTTTCAAAAAAATCGATTCCAAAAACTTTTTCTACATTATCTCTGCATTCATCGAATAGTATTTCCTTCCTCCTTTATATCAAACTGATTGACAATCAGAAAGGCGTCCGCCGTTATTTTGACCATAGGAGCAAGAGATGAGAATAAACATCGATGTGGCTTTTGCGTCGCATCTTGGTCGTTGGCCTTCCAATGGATACCTCGGCGTCAAAAGCACTTTGACGTGATCCCCTCTGTCCTTGCAAATCAGGTTCGCCAGGGACTTTCGGACTTCCTGAATACCACTTTCCCCATCACCACCCCGTTCTTTCACGGAATCCTTGAAAGGCTCCTGGACGACATAATCTGGATTAAATACGAGAAAAGTGCAAAAGACGTTTAATCGGGTGCTTGCTCCGACGCAAACCGGCCACTGATTCCGATTTTGTCCGGCCACCCATTCCCCATGAAGCCGGGTTTGAAATTGCAGGCATAGTTGAGTGATCGGGCAACAGCCCACACTGGATATGCAACCCCGTTCTCTAATCTCACAAATTTCGTCTGAGGTCATTGACCCGTTGGAGGGGATTACGACCTTTCCTTAGTTGATTAACGCCTTCTTGAAATTTTTGTCTGAGGACATTTGAGAGATTCGGCTTGACCCCAAAATCTTAACGAAATGGGCGTTACGCGCAAATGGCTGAAAAAGTTTATTTACAAATTGTAAATTCAATTTACTATCTGTAAAATAGCTTACATGATTCACAGAATTGCCGCCAACACATTACAAAAGATGGCCCGGGGCTATTATGTGGTAACGGTCACGGGACCGCGCCAATCCGGTAAGACCACCCTGGTTCAGGCCGTATTTGCTGACAAAAGATATATCTCCCTTGAGGATCCTGATGAGCGAGAATTTGCAGAAAAGGATCCCCGGCGATTTCTGGCAAGATTTCCTGAAGGAGCCATTCTGGATGAAGCACAAAGATGCCCTGAAATCTTATCCTACCTCCAAGGTATAGTGGATAGAGATCGCCAACCAGGTCAATTTATACTTACCGGTTCCCAACAATTTGGGCTTTTCAGCAAGATTACCCAGACCCTGGCAGGAAGGGCAGGCATCTTGGAGCTCCTGCCATTTTCCCTGGAAGAGGTAAAAAAAGCAAATCTTGCCCCAAATACAGTGGATGAGCTTTTATTAAAGGGGCTTTATCCCCCTCTTTATGATCGGCCACTGGAACCCGCCCTATGGTTTAAAAGTTACATGCAGACCTATGTAGAAAGAGATTTGCGCCAATTAATCGCTGTCAGGAATCTCAGTACATTTCAGAGGTTTCTTCGAATGTGTGCCGCACGTGTGGGCCAGCTCCTCAATTTGAGTAGCCTTGCCAATGATTGCGGAATTACCCACAATACTGCAAGGTCATGGATTTCGGTCCTTGAGGCCAGTTATATCCTGTTCTTACTGCCACCTCATTACAAAAACTACAATAAACGCCTGATCAAAAGACCGAAACTGTATTTTCATGACGTGGGTTTTGCGTCCTGGCTGCAGGGAATAAGGGATCTGGAGCATATAAGCATCCATGCCGCTCGCAGCTCCCTGTTCGAGAACTGGGTTATTACAGAACTCCTCAAACATCAATACAACCGCGGGAGGGAAGCAAATATTTTCTTCTGGAGAGACAATATAGGGGATGAAGTAGACGTGATCGTGGAAAAGGGAACCAGACTAATGCCCATAGAGATAAAATCAGGGCAAACACTAACCTCGGACGCTTTTAGGAACCTTAAAAAATGGCTGAAGCTTGCCAAAGAAGATATAGATCAGGCCTTCCTATGTTATGGAGGAGAGGAGTCCTATACCCGTTCCGGGATAAGGGTAATTCCATGGATGGAAGTGGGTCGTATCGCTTCTGAAATGTAGACTCATCTTTGACAGTTGACAAAAAAATATAATGTAAAATCAATAGGATAAGGGCGCACCGATATTCCTTGGCACTACTTCAGACCTATTGATGAAAAAAATTCATGCATCTGCTTGGACTTCACGAATTGCAGGTGGAGCTGCAACTCTTACTACCTTAAATACCTTGCCGCAGGTAGCCTGACACTCCCCTCTGTGTCAATACTGACACTGTCCCTGGATATCTTCAGATATCCTCGGTATCCCTTGTTCCCTATCATGGATTTAGGAGCCCGGGTTATTTTTTCCTTTTTGAAGGCCATTTCTGAAATTTTCAAAAAAGCTGCCCAATACCCCCGATAGCCCCGCTTTTTTGTCCCAGGAGGCCCATTTTATGCCCTGCGATATCACCAACTGTCAAAGATGAGTTAGAATAATTTGGAATAAGGAGACATTTTTAAACAGCCGCTGCTACATATGGGGCATAAATCTCTTTTTTAGACATGGCCGGGGCAGTTACCTCCTGAATTCCCGGATCTCCCGGAGCCTTTGAAGGCCTTCCATGGAATCTACCACCAGGCGCCTTGTTGCATCCACGGACTCAAATAGCCGTGCCTGTTTGTCTGTAAGTTTCTGGCCGTATTTCGCCTCGATCAGCCACCTGTCCTCGGTAAGGAAATCGATTTCAACCCCGTCTTTCAACAGGTAGCAAGGTCTTTTGTGCTTGATGGCAAAAAAGA
>JALVJO010000087.1 GCA_027028245.1 Deltaproteobacteria bacterium | reverse complement strand
GTTTTGGAGCTGGTTTTAATATGGGCTGATGGAAAAAGTCTTCTTCAGGCCTTTTCCTTTAGAATGTCACGAATTTCAGAAAGAAGCTCCTCTTCCATGGAGGGCTTTGGAGGCTCAGCCGGTTCTGCCTCCTCCTTTTTCTGAAGAGCATTCATTGCCTTTATTACCATGAATATTGCAAAGGCAATAATGGTAAAGTCAACTACACTTTGGATAAACTTGCCATAGTTCAAGGTTACTGCAGGAACCTTGCCGGATGCCTCCTTGAGGGTTAGGGCAAGACCTGTAAAGTCCACTCCTCCGAGAAGGAGTCCTATGGGCGGCATGAGGACATCTGCCACAAAGGATGAAACTATCTTTCCAAAGGCAGCCCCTATCACGATGCCTACGGCCATATCCACCACATTTCCACGCATTGCAAATTCTTTGAATTCCTTCAGCAAACTCATTTTTTGTTTCTCCTTTTGGTGAAATATATTGGTAAGATTATTACGGATCTAATCGTTCTAATATTGGTTTAGCAGTAAGCCCATGAAAAAGCCAGCACTACCTGCCTGTTTTTAAAGGACGAGGCCGCATCTCAAGGAGGGTGGGTGCAGGTCCAAAATGCAGATGTTTTTTTATCAGTGATATTTTCCCCTGTTTTATGGTATTAGAGGCAGCATGTCTTCTGTTAATAGGGCTGACAGCAGGCCGGCTGGATTAAAACGTACCTTCAGATATTACTGGCTCAGGCTCCGAAGGCTCCAGGGAAACCCCTTTGTGCTGGCACGGGGCGTGGGGATCGGGGCATTTGTAGGATTTACCCCGACCATACCCTTCCATACCGGTCTTACTATATTTTTTTGTACCCTGTTCAAGGGGAATGTGGTTGCAGCAATTATTGCAAACTGGATAGTGAGCAATCCGCTGACCATACCTGTCCAGTATTATCTGGCATGGAAGATAGGCGTGTGGATAACCTCTGTGAGAATCACCTGGGAACAGGTGTGTTCGATGCTTAATCAGTTGCAGCAAGCCGGATTTATTGAGGCCTCCAAGCTGATTTTCATCAAATTTTCAAAGATCATGTATTGTCTCCTGGCAGGCGGTATGGTGCTGGCACTGCCTGTGGGAATATTTTTTTATTTCCTGGCACTCTATTTCTACCTGAGGAGGCAAAAAAGACGCCAGGAAAGATTTCTTAAGTCGCAGTCAATAACCCAATAAAACGGGAGTATTCCCAGTTTGTCCCTGGACGAGGAATGGCAAGGAAGGTGCATTTCTTTCAAGGTTCACCAAGCCGCTATGCAGATTTCAAATTCTTTTGGAATGCAGACATGGCCAATCTCATCGGCTTGACTGCGGCTGAAGTTGGCTTCCTTGTGGTGAAACCTTTCAAGAAACACCCCTTCCTTGCCAGTAGCACAAATGGGAGACAAACTGAGAATGCTCCCAATAAAACATATACACTATATGCTGGTTCATTGAACATTCATGAAAACTGAAACAGGTCTTTTCCCTTCTGCCAAAAAGGCCCTGGGCCAGAATTTCCTGGTCCACGAGGCCTCACTTCAAAAGATTGCAGGTCTCGTCTGCAGGGATACCAGGGGCACTGTTGTTGAGCTTGGTGCAGGAACAGGCAATCTTACCATGTTTCTTGCACGGGTTTGTGCAAGGGTTATTGCCTTTGAAATTGATGAAAGATTCATCCTGTGGCACCAGAGGCAGCAGATTCTTCCAGAAAATGTTGAGCTCAGATCCGGGGATATTCTAAGGATTTCCTATCAAGCCCTTTCCGCAGAAACAGGAGAAAAACTCCATCTTGCAGGCAACCTGCCATATAATATTTCAACTCAGGTTGTTTTCCATGTGTGCAGGCAGAGGCCTTTTATCTCCAGGGCCTTTTTCTTGTTTCAAAGGGAAGTGGCTGAAAGGATTACAAGCTCCCCTGGGACAAAAAGCTATGGAATACTCGGGGTGATTTCCCAGTACTGTGCAGATGTAAAAAAGGTCATGGATCTGCCGCCAGCAATGTTTACGCCCAGACCTAAGGTGTATTCGGCACTGGTGCGTTTTGACTTTCAACAAAAAATTGAACCTTGTGCGGTAAACTATGATTTTTTTGTAAAAACCGTAAAAGCATCCTTTTCCCAGAGGAGAAAAAAGATTATAAACTGTCTTTCATCGTATTTTGGAAGGAAAAAGCCTGAAATGGAACTTGCCTTAAGGACCTCCGGCATCAGTCCGGACATCAGGGCTGAGGACCTTGAAGTAAAGGAATTTGTGGTGCTGTCGAATTGCCTTTACAAAGCCTTGGGGCAGTCTGGCTCACCTTCTTCAGTCTTGCCTTGAACATCCTGTTTTACTACTATTTTAAATAGCAGCATTAAGATAAAAACGGAGAAAGATTATCCAGATGACACCTGAAGAAATGAATCTGAAGGCCAGGAAATTATATGATGACAGGTTTCACTGCAGCCAAGCGGTGTTTGCAGCCGGATGTGAAAAGATAGGCAGGCAGGCTCCAGACGTTGCGGCCGCCATGTCTCCCTTCGGCGGCGGCATGGGAAGTACGGGAGATGTATGCGGGTGTCTTTCCGGTGCTCTTGCGGTACTCGGGCTTGCCATGGGCAAAAGGGAACCGTCCGAAAAGGACCACAAGCTCATGTGGAAGTATGCCTATAAGCTCGTGAAGCAATTTGAGGCACTGACCCGGGAATACGGAGGAAAAAGATGCAGGGATATTGCAAGGATAGATTGGCGTGACAGGCATCAGGTCAAGACCTACTACAGCGATGGTCCTGACAGCAGGAGAAGGGAATGTCTCAAGGTTATCGGCGCCACAGCGGAGATTCTGGGAGGTATACTGGAGGCGATAGCCCAGAAGTCATGAAAGAACCTTTTTGAGAAGGTTCTCCAGCCTGGCGTTTGGTAAAGTATTTGCCATGGAAAGCTTAAGCCTGCGGCATGTTTTCAGGTGAGATTGTTTTTTTGAGGAGGATTAGAGATGGCTACCGAAGAACTTTTGCCAGAGGGAGACAGGCTGAGGAAGGCAGTTAAGTGGCTTTCGACAATGGTTAAAGAGCACCCTGAAAAATCCAGGAAGGAAATAATACTGGAGGCAGAGGTAAGATTTGATCTTTCTCCAAAGGAGTGTGAATTTCTTCAGAAAAGGTTTCTGTAGAATATTTACGTGTTGATGTTTGCAGGTTTACGGCCATGATAGTCTATGACCTTGGATGCGAAAACGGCCATGTCTTCGAGGCGTGGTTCAAGGACAGGAGTAAGTTTGAGGAACAGAAGGAACTTGGAATGCTGGAGTGTCCTGTCTGCGGAAGCACCAGGGTCAGAAAGATGCTCTCACCGGTGAACCTTAAAAGAGCAGCAGGGGGCGAGTCGCCGGTACCGCAGGAGGCACTGCTTGCTGCAGTCCATAGCATTTACAATAATATTGTTAAGAACAGTGAAGATGTGGGGCCCCGTTTTACTTCAGAAGCACTTAAGATGCATTACGGCGTAAAGGAACAGCGCAGTATACGTGGGGTTGCTACAGAGGAAGAAGAGAAGATACTAAAGGATGAGGGAGTCGATTTTTTCAGGATCCCGGTTCCACCCAAAAAAGACGACAAGGAAAATTGAGGCATGGACGTTCAGGAACACGGCAGCAATACCTTTTCTCCAGGTCCGTCCCAGCAGGTTCAGCCCGGTAAAAAGGCAGTGGAATCAGGCTGTGTTGTGATAATGGACTACGTGGTCAGGCTGATGACTGGAAAGGTAGTGGATTCATCAGAAAAAAGCGGCGGGCCTGCAAGCTTTGTCTGCGGCAGCGGCAGTTTTCCCCGGCCTGTAGAAGAAGGTATAGTTGGTCTTGCACCTGGCGATTCCAAGGTCATAACGGTACATCCCTTCTATGCCTATGGTCTCTATGATCCCAAGAAACAGATGCTCGTGGCTTCTGAGAGGATAGCTGGTCCGGTTGAGACAGGCAAGGTCATAAAGGTCCCTGACGAACTGGGCATTACCAGGCCTGCAGTCATCAGAGATGTGTGGAAGGGCGCCATCATGGTTGACTTCAACCATCCCCTGGCCGGCCAGGTGTTGAAATTCGAGGTGTCCATCAGGGAAGTAAGGCCTGCTCCCATCCAGAAAGACGGATCTTCTCAGGTGCCGCAGCCTTGACCAAGGATTTCCCAGGTATCAGTAGTATCAAAGCACTGCTTGGAGAGCAATTTTTCCACATAATATTTGGAATTTTGTAATCCCCCTGCTATCTTCCCCCTCATCTTTAATTTCTTATTGTTGATGTGCTGAAGGAATTTCAATCTATGAAGATCATGATGGAAAAGGCCGTAAGGGAAGCAGGTTTGGAGGATATCTATCAAAAGGTGCTGGAGGGAAAGAGACTTACCGCACAAGACGGACTCAGACTTTACAAGACCCACGCGCTGCCGGCTTTGGGGTTTCTGGCAAACATCGTCAGGGAGAGGTTCAATGGCAATAAGGCCTATTATATCTACAACCAGCACGTAAACTATTCAAACGTGTGCACTAACCTATGCAAGTTCTGCGCCTTTGGAAAAGAAAACGGCCATGAAAAGGCCTACTGCATGTCCATAGAAGAAATTGCCCAAAAGATCAGGGATCGGCTGGACGAGCCCATTCGGGAGGTTCACGTTGTAGGCGGTATTCATCCGGAACTGCCCTATTCGTATTACACGGACATGCTCAGGGCCATTAAGGATGTCCGCCCGGATATACATATTCAGGCCTTTACATGTGTTGAAATTGCCCATATCGCAAAGA
>JALVJO010000086.1:9144-36883 GCA_027028245.1 Deltaproteobacteria bacterium | reverse complement strand
TGTTTTATTTTGAAACAATCCTTTGGATAATTTAGGTGTGGAAACCGATTTATGGGATAAAATTGTTCAGATATAGAACAGAATAGGGAACCTATGAGACATATGTTTGAATAATTTGCTATCTTTATGTTTCATCTGGACAATGAACCCGAATTATGCAGCTCGTAAGTTTGCCGAAGGTGCAAGGAGGCGTACTATGGTACTTCAATTGCCTGATCCCGCAGCATCGCGGGACAAATTCGGTGAAATTTCGAGCCCCTTGCGGCTTCAAATGCCGAATGTTTTTCTGTTGGAACCTGTCACCATTTAAGTGAATATTTTTTGGCATTATATTAACGATAATCTACTGAAATTACGAAAGAAATCATTTTGCTGGACATATCCAGTGCATGGTTTGGGATGAAAAATCTCCCTGAAGAAGCAGCACCGAAGGTCGCCGATTCCGGGATGATACGGATTTCGGGACGAAATGCCTATTCGGAAAGCCGCGCCCGGATAACGGGAAGTATCTCGGAAAAGCGGAATGGTTTGTGGACAAAATCTTCCACGTCAAGCTGGCGGATCTTGGATATGGTCTCCTCATCAAGATAGCCGGTACATATTATCACCTTGATATCCGGCTTCATTTCCTTCAATTTTTTCAGGCATCTGAAGCCGCCTATACCAGGCATGTTGAGATCCAGGAGCACGAGGCTTATCTTTCCCTCTTCTTTCCTGAAAAACTCCAGGGCCTCTTCGCCGCTTGAGGCCAGGATCACACGAAGGCCCGCCTTTTCCAGCATGCTCTTTCCTATGTCGCGAATCTGCTCCTCGTCATCCACCAGCAATATGACATCGGATGATACAGCCGGCTGGCCCGCGGATTCAGGCATCTTCTCAACTATTGCCTCATCCTCCTGACAGGCAGGGAAAAAGACCGAAAAGATGGTGCCCTTACCAGGCTCGCTTTCACAGGTAATCCAGCCCCCGTGGGCCTTTACAATGCCGTAAACTATGGCAAGCCCCAGGCCGGTTCCCCTTCCCTCTTCCTTGGTGGTAAAAAAAGGATCAAAAATCCTTTCACGCACTTCCGGTGCCATACCGGTGCCGTTGTCACAAATCTGGATGCATACGAACTCGTCCCTGCCTTCGGCTTGATTTTCTGGATCCAAGGCGGGCAAGAGCTGGGGGTCCCTGCTTATACGGCTGGTGGAAATGACAAGTTCCCCTCCTTCGGACATTGCATCCCTGGCATTCAGTGCAAGATTCATGAGCACCTGTTCCAGCTGAATCGGGTCGGCTGATATGGATCCGGCATTGGCTGAAAGCCTGAGATCAATGTTGATCATTTTTGGTATGACACGCTGAAGAAGCCTGCTCAAGGATACTATCTGCTTGTTGACATCTATTACTTCCCGCCTGGCCTCCTTCTTCCTGCTGAAAACAAGGAGCTGCCTGGTAACCAGGGAGGCCCTTTCCACCGTCTTTTCCATCTGGCCCAGGAAGTATTTCATCCTGGAATCCCTTTCTGCGATTTCAAGGCCCATCTGGACGTAACCTGCAATGATCTGGAATATATTGTTCAGATCATGGGCCACTCCACTTGCCAGCGTACCAACTGCCTCCATCTTCTGGGCCTGGATGAGTTCACGTTCCAGGATCCTCTTTGCCGTAATATCTTTTATGAAAAAGAGTGCCGCGGCCTCGGACTGCCATTTCACTGGGATGGCCATAACTTCTATCCACATGGCCTCCCTGTCCGTACAGGCTATCTCAAGGGTGTCCAGGGTACATATTGTACCGCTTTCAACTGTATCCCTGCACGTCTTTTCCATGAGCTTTCTGCGGTCTTCAGGAAAGAGCTCCAGGAAATCCCGTTTTTCAAAGAAGCCGCCCTGACAGGAAAAGAGGCGCTCTGCTTCCGGGTTCCAGAATATCACCTTCAGATCCTTGACAACTATTATCCCTTCCCTGGCATTGTTCACCACGGTGGCATATTTGGACTCGGTTTCCTGCACCGAATCTTCAAGCCTGTCAGCATATTCCCTGAGCTTTTTTTCAGCTTCCTCCAGGCGTTTTCTGGCATCGAACTCTTCAAAGCGTTTCTTGTAATTGAAGTGGACCCCTACCAGGAGCACCCCGAGACTTGACAGCAGGAAGATGTTGTTTACTAAAAACAGCCTGGTCAGGCTGCCTTTCCCGGAATAAAGGGCTGTGGCAAGATAAAGGATGTAGAGCATGGAGGTGTGGACCAGATGGATCTTTGGATCAAAGGGCAAAAAGGTCAAAAAACCTATAAACAGCAGAAGCAGGCCTGCATAATAGGGTGTACCAAACCCGTTGACATCTTTTATCATTAGAATGATACAGAAACCTACCAGGTAATAGCCGGAAAAAGCAATGTTCCTGATGGAACTGATATCCGAACTTTTCCTGCTGAGGAGGAATAAAACCAGGGCAAGGCCCGAAGTAATAAGACGGTAGATGAGAAACCTGTTGAAATGCTCGGGATAGAAAAAATAATCGACCCAGGAAAAAGACGGAACAAGAAAAATGGCAAGGACAAGTGCAAGTTCCAGCCTTTTCTTGAGAATTGGAAAGAGTTCAGCCTCGAAAGCTTCTTTTAATGCGGATTCCTTTTTCAATATTCTTGTAACGGTCCCGTGGCCTTTAAACCCGGATTATGCACTTAAAAGGCCGAATGTTTTTGCTGTTGGAACCTGTCACCCTTTAAGTGAATATTTTCTGGCATAATATCAACGATAATCTACTGAAATTATAAAATAAATTATTTTGTTCGGCATTTGAAGTGCATAATTTGGGTCAAAGGGACACCCAGAAAGACATGCCTGCAGCCACTGAATTAACCCATCAGAAATTCAGCCCTTTACTTTACGGCTACTGCAAAAAGATTGACCTTCTCCGGCTCCGACAGGATTTCGATTTCTCCTCCAAAGGGCGTGTCTCTGAAAAGTGCCCTCAGGTCCGCCTCGTCCCTGTAGATAAGCTTCCACTGGAAAATGTGGTCCATCCAGGCCTTGTTGGGATTGGCCTTGGAAAAATTGCTTATAATCAGTACTCCTCCAGGCCTAAGGTATTCCCACGATCTTTTCACAAGGGTAGTAAAAAGACGCCTGTCCAGGTAGTCTGTCAGCCCTGCCGAGTAGATGATGTCCTGCAGCCCGAAATTGTGCCTGACACGACCCAGTGCCCATTTTACCACGTTTTCCTGCATAAGCCGAATTCTGGCTTTGTGTCTGAAGACATTTACGTATCTGGAAGTATACTCAAGGGCCTCGGCATCGGCATCTATGCAGAGACAGTCCAGCAGGTGGCTCTCTGGAAATCTCTTAATGAAATCAAAAAGTTCCCTGTTGGAGCCGCAGGCAAGGTTCATGATGCCGATGCTGTCCCTTCGGCCCATGATATTTCTGGCATGTTTTTCAATGAGGTCTGCCAGCATACGCCTTCTTCCACGAACTGCCCTGGGGGGTGAACAGTCCAGGCAGTACCTGTCTATCATAAGACCGAGGATTCCATCACCTTCTGGAACGTTGCGGTATATGGCCTCCATCATCAGAAAATCCCCTGCATAGCCCTTGGGCTTGAAATATGCCCTTTCTGCAAACCGGCTTCGCATGAAATAGGGAAAGATCTCCTTGAAGATGTAACCCCAGATATGTTCTGCCAGCTCGGGCCTGCCTGAAAGACTGACGGCAAGGTGTTCCAGATCCTGGGAAAAGCCGTCAAGGCTCCGTTTTACCTGCTGGTAGAGTTCCTCGTCCATCTCATTTGAGGCCTGTGCCTGGGCAGATGAGGCGATCTCATACATCTTGGCCTTGAATGCCTCCACTTTTTCATTTACATGCTTCCACAGATCTGTTTCGAAAACATCAATGGGGATGGGCCTGGATTTTAGAAAAAGAGGTCTCCTGCCTGAAGAAAGGGATGCGCTGTATCCGGCCAGGGGCTGAAAATCGGACACGGCCTTCCTGAATTTTTTGCAGACAGCAAGGGCTATCAGGGCCAGAAAATCCGCGTAGAGCCCTGGATCTTCCAGACGGAGTCTCTTTGCAAGTATTGAATCCATTACCAGGATCACAGAATCTTCAGAGGCCTTTATCCTTCTCACCCTGCCGATTCCGTCAAAGAAGCCGGTTTCTCCAAAGAACTCACCTGCACCGATCAGCGCCACCACAATCTGGGCACTGCCTGAATCATAGGAAACCTCTACCCCTCCCTCTTCCACAAAATAGAGACAGTTGCCGTCATCATGTGACAGGTCAAGTTTCTGACCTCTGGAACAGGTCTTTTCCCGCATGTATGGCCTGATGGCATGGATAATCTCCTGCCTTGAAACCTGGGAAAACGGGGAACCCGGATCCTGGTCTATTTTCTTCAATGTCAAATTCATATCTCCCCCTTTGGAAAAACAACCAGCGGATTTTATAAGTACCGGCTGAACAAGAATGAATTTTCCATGTATGCCTGCCGGCCTGAAGCTTCATGAAAACCCCCTGGTCAGTTTTGCCCAGCAGCTGAATTTCCACCTCTTATTTACTTGAATTATCGGCTCATTTTTAAAACCTCCTTAGATCTTTGCATTTCAGATGATATTGAAATATGTTAGCCTCTGCTGAATTTTCCAAAACAAAGAATCCCGAATCAACCAAGGAGCTTGATATGCCTTCCAGGGCAGAGGAACAACTATTACCCAAGGCCTACGATTTTCGCGACGTCGAAACACGCTGGTACGAAGAATGGATGAAAAAAGGGCTTTTTACTGCCACCATGGACAGGGACAAACCCAGCTTTTCCATGGTCATCCCCCCTCCCAATGTGACAGGAGTCCTTCATATCGGCCATGCCCTGAACAACACCCTCCAGGACATCCTGGTCAGGTACAAAAGGATGGACGGCTACAATACCTTGTGGGTGCCGGGCACGGACCATGCCGGCATTGCCACCCAGAACGTGGTGGAAAGGCAGCTTGCCGCCGAGGGCCTGACGAGACACGACATAGGCAGGGAAAAATTCATCGAGCGAGTCTGGGAATGGAAGGCCAAAAGCGGCGGCAGGATAATCGAGCAGCTCAAAAGACTCGGGTGCTCGTGCGACTGGTCCAGGGAACGTTTTACCATGGATGAGGGCCTCTCCAGGGCAGTTCGCGAGGTATTCGTAAGGCTTTACGAAGAGGGCCTCATCTACAGGGGAGACTATATCATAAACTGGTGTCCCAGGTGCCACACGGCCCTTGCTGACATAGAAGTGGACCACGACCTTTCCAAGGGGAAACTGTGGTACATCCGCTACCCGGTGGCCCAAGAAGACAGGGATGATTCAGGGCCGGAATACGTGGTGGTTGCAACCACGCGGCCTGAAACCATGCTGGGAGATACTGCAGTGGCAGTAAATCCCGACGACCAGCGCTACAAGGCCCTTGTAGGCAAACACCTCATTCTGCCCCTGGTGAACCGAAGGATACCGGTGATTGCAGATGAACACGTGGACCCGGAATTCGGAACCGGCGCCGTAAAGGTCACCCCGGCCCACGATTTCAATGACTTTGAAATAGCAAGGAGGCACGACCTGCCCTTTGTAAACATATTTGATGTAAACGCCAAGCTCACAGAAGAAGCCGGCCCCTATAAGGGAATGGACAGGTTTGAGGCAAGACAGAAGGTGCTTGAGGACCTGGAGGCCCAGGGCCTCCTGGACCACGAGGAGGAGTACGATCTTGCAGCGGGCAAGTGCTACAGGTGCAAGACTGTTGTTGAGCCGAAACTTTCCAAGCAGTGGTTTGTAAAGATCGAACCACTTGCCAGGCCTGCCCTGGAAGCAGTCCGGCAGGGGAAAACAAGGATCGTACCTCCTGGCTGGATCCGCACATATGAAGAATGGATGACAAACATCAGGGACTGGTGCATCTCGCGCCAGATCTGGTGGGGCCACAGGATCCCGGCCTGGACCTGTGAAAAGTGCGGCCATGTAACCGTTGCCAGGACTGCGCCTGAAAAATGCCCTGAGTGCGGCTCCAGGGACCTTGTCCAGGAATCAGACGTACTGGACACCTGGTTCAGCTCGGCGCTTTGGCCCTTTTCCACCCTTGGATGGCCCGATAAGACAAGGGAGCTGGAATTCTTCTACCCTACCTCGGTCCTCATCACCAGCTTTGATATCCTGTTCTTCTGGGTGGCGAGGATGATGATGATGGGACTTCACTTCATGGAAGACGTGCCCTTTTATTACGTGTACCTCCATGCCCTGGTACGGGATGCCCAGGGCCAGAAGATGAGCAAATCCAAGGGCAATGTCATAGATCCCCTGACCATAATGGACCAGTACGGCACGGATGCCGTCCGCTTTACCCTCGCGGCCTTTGCAGCCCAGGGCAGGGACATCAAGCTTTCCGAGGAGCGCATCCAGGGCTACCGTCACTTCGTAAACAAGATATGGAATGCAGCAAGGCTGGTCCTCATGCACGGATCAGACCTGAAGGATTATGAAGATCTCGTCAGGCCGGAAAGGCTCAGCAGCGCTGAGAAGTGGATCCTTTCAAGGCTTGAAAGAACCATATCCAAAACGAGAACGGCCCTTGACGAGTTCAATTTCGACGTGGCTGCCAAGGGCCTGTACCAGTTCTTCTGGCATGAATACTGTGACTGGTATCTGGAACTTTCAAAGCCGGATCTTTCCGGTCAGAACCCCCGGCGGGCCGACATCTCCAGGGCCGTGGCCCTTTACGTACTGGATTCATCTCTTAGGCTTCTTCATCCCTTCATGCCCTTTGTAACAGAGGAGCTTTGGCACCATCTTCCTGGAAAAACCGAGTGCATCATGGTCAGCCAGTTTCCAAAACCGCGCCCGGAACACATCTTCCAGGAGGCAGAAAGGGAAATAGAGCTGTTGAAGACCATAATAACAGGTATAAGAAACATCCGGGCTGAGCTGGGCATACACCCGGGCAGCAAGGTAAGGGCGGTATTTCTTCCGCATTCGGAAGCCGCCGGGGCGGCCATAGAAAGACATCAAAACGAGATAGCCATACTGGCAAGGGTTTCAGAGACGGAGCAGATAGCCTCGGACAGGGGAAAACCCAGGGGCGCAGCCTCCTTTATCACTGAGGACGTGGAAATATTCGTTCCGCTGGCAGGCCTCGTGGACATCTCCCAGGAGATGAAAAAACTTGAGAAGGAAAGGGGCAAGGTGGAAAAGGAACTGGCAAAGGTCCAGGGGAAACTGGGTAATGAAAACTTCCTGAAAAAGGCCCCTGCTGAAATCGTAAAAAAGGAAAAAGAGAAAAAAGAGGCCCTTGAGGCAAGACTGGAAAAGATCCAGAAACACTTTCGCATGCTTGAAGAGGCCGAATAGAGGGATGATGGAAAAAACCACCCCAGGGGCATTCATCCCCCCAAGGATGCTTTACAGGCATATCGTAAATTCTGCCCTCATGGAAGACGTGGGCCACGGAGACATCACCACGGCCTGCACAGTGGATAGGGATACCACAGGGACAGGGCGCATAATAGCCAAGGAAAGCGGGGTTCTTGCAGGTCTTTTCGTTGCCCTGGAGGCCTTCAGACAGGTGGACCAGGGACTTTCCTTTGATAATATCGCAGAAGAAGGCACGCGCTTTGAAAAAGGCCACTGCCTACTTGAAATCAAGGGCCGGGTATCTTCCATATTGATGGCAGAAAGGGTGGCATTGAACTTTCTCCAAAGGCTTTGCGGCATTGCAACCCTTGCAGCGGCCCTGTGCAAAAGGATAGAAGGCACGGGCTGCCGGGTCGTGGGCACAAGGAAGACCACACCTAATCTCAGGATACTTGAAAAATACGCCCTGAGGGCAGGCGGCGCCTTTAATCACCGATTCAGCCTGTCTGAGGGAATCCTCATAAAGGACAATCACATAGCATCCTGCGGCGGCATCACCTCTGCAGTAGCTTCTGCAAGACAGAAGGCACCGCACACCCTGAGGATAGAGGTGGAGGTAACAGACCTGGATGAATTGAAGGAGGCCGTTCAGGCAGGAGCCGACTTGCTGCTTCTTGACAACATGAGCCCTGAGCAGGTAAAAGAGGCGTCCGCCCTTGCCAGGAAGCTCAATCCCGGCATCCTCCTGGAGGCTTCAGGCGGCATCAACCAGGACAACATACTGGAATATGCGCAGTCCGGAGTGAACATCATCTCAAGCGGAAGCCTGACCCATTCCTTCAAATCCATTGACCTGAGTCTGAAAATAACGCTATAATCCTGAATTATGCACCCCGTAAGATCGCCCAAGAGTAGCTTCTCAATAGGTCTGTGCATATTTCAGCCATTTAAAGTACATAATTTAGGGTAATCCACCATGTTCCCCATCCAAGACAGCATCCCCCGTAAATGCCCTGCACTGATGAACTGGACCATAATGGGTATCTGCACCGTGGTCTTTCTTTTTGAAACAGTACTTCCTCCCAAGGTTCTTGAACACCTGATCTACCTGTACGGGGTTGTACCTGCCAGATATACCCACCCTGACTGGGCCATGGCTGCGGGGCTGTCCCCCGTGCCGATTCTGCCGCTTTTTACCTGCATGTTCCTGCACGGAAGCTGGATACATATTATCGGCAACATGTGGACACTCTGGATATTCGGGGACAACATAGAAGATGAAATGGGCCCATGGAGATTCCTGGCATTTTATATCCTCTGCGGTCTGGCGGCATCCCTGATCCACATCTACACCAACCCGGACTCTACTCTTCCAACCATAGGAGCATCTGGTGCCATTGCCGGTGTAATGGGGGCCTATTACGTACTTTTTCCACGGGCCAGGATCATAATCATGATCCCGATCTTCTTCTTTCCTTTCTTTTTCGATGTCCCTGCGGTATTTTTCCTGGCCTTTTGGTTCCTGCAGCAGGTTTTCAGCGGGACATTTTCCATACTCAGCGCCAAGATGACAGGAGGAGTCGCCTGGTGGGCCCATATCGGAGGATTCGTAATCGGCATGTCAATCTACCGTCTGTTTCTCAATCACTCCTACTGCCGCAGACGCTATCCGGATCAAACCAGGCCCTGGGGCTTGCTAGAACCCAGAGACCGCTTATAGTTTTAGATCATACCAAGAATACGGCCATGAAAATCTAAGTTGCGAGGTGAAGCTATGACACCCATGGATATCTTCTGGATATTTTTCATGATGACCGCTCTTCAGCCTGTGCTCAAGCAGAAGATGCTGGAGGCAGCCAGACAGCGGACCATTGCCAAGATAGAAAAACAAAGGGGTTCCAGGGTAATTCTCCTGGTGCACCGGCAGGAGACCATGAGTCTTCTGGGATTTCCATTAATGAAATTCATTGACATAAATGACTCGGAGCAGGTCATAAGGGCAATACACATGACAGATTCCAGCGTTCCCATAGACCTTGTACTCCACACACCCGGCGGCCTGGTGCTGGCAGCCCTGCAGATTGCAAGGGCAGTAAAGGACCACAAGGGGAAGGTTACGGCATTTGTCCCCCATTATGCCATGAGCGGGGGTACCCTCATCGCCCTTGCTGCAGATGAGATAGTCATGGACAAGCATGCAGTACTCGGCCCGGTGGATCCCCAGATGGGGAACAGCCCGGCTGCTTCCCTCCTTAAGGTGCTTGAGAAAAAGCCCATAGACAAGGTGGAAGATAATTCAATAGTCATGGCAGATATTGCAGAAAAGGCCCTGAAGCAGATGAAACTCAACGTGACAGACCTTCTTGCAGACAAAATGGGAAGGGAAAAGGCAGAAGAGCTGGCACAACTTCTTTCCCAGGGGACCTGGACCCATGACCATCCCATCTCCTGGAACGAGGCCAAATCAATGGGGCTTCCCGTCAAGACCGATATGCCCTCGTTGTTCTACGAACTGATGAATCTTTTTCCCCAGCCGGTCAAGAGAGAGCCTACAGTGGAATTCCTCCCAATCCCCAGGAGGAGTGCCGGCGAGGGAACGGGGAAAAATCAAAAATAGAAATTAGGAACGAAAAAGGGAAAGGGCCTGCCGGGCGTGGATGCTCGGCAGGCCTTGGTGACTGCTACTTTATTAAATCCAGGGCTGAACAGTAACTTTATTTTTTGTGATCCAGGGCCCTTAATCCTGGAAAACGGCATAGGCATATGCCGAATGGTTGTGGATGGATTCGAAATTTTCTGCCTCAACGGCAAACCACGTGATTTCCGGAAGCTCCCTCAGGCCCTGGTAAACTCCCCTTACCAGGTCTTCCACGAACATGGGGTGGTCATAGGCGTATTCGGTAACATATTTCTCATCCGGCCTCTTGAGCACTGAATAGACCTCGGAGGAACCGCATCTTTCCACCACCTGGATAATGTCTTCCAGCCAGATAAACCTGTCAAACCTTACCCACACCCTTACTTCTCCCCGCTGGTTGTGGGCGCCGTAATCCGAGATCTCCCTGGAACACGGGCACACAGTGGTAACAGGCACCCTTGCTATGAGCATCATGTCAAGGTGATCAGTCATGCTGCCGTAAAGACCGCAGCCGTATTCCATAAGCCCCCTGGTACCTGTGACAGGGGAGCTCTTTTCTATGAAATAGGGAAAATCTATCTCCAGGTGCGCCTCCTGGGCATCAAGACGCTCTTTCATGGCTGAAAGGATCATCTCAAAGGTGCGGACATTTATCTCCTGCCTGTATTCATTCAGGATCTCAACGAACCGGCTCATGTGGGTGCCCTTGAACTGATGGGGAAGATTCACATACATGTTTATGCTAGCCACTGTCTGCTGCCTTCCCTTTTTCTTGTCCAGCACGGTTATGGGATAGCGGATATTCTTTATACCCACCCTGTTCAGAGGAATCCTCCTGTGATCGGCCATGCCCTGAACATCGGCCAGGTTGTGATATTCCCTGTTCATGTATTGGACTCCAAGCTTTCTATCAATTCACCGGCAGAATCAAGCAGCTCCTTGTCTGCACCGGCCACCGGAAGGCCTTCCCTTTCGGCACTCCTGGCCCCTGGCGAATACCTGAATGCCCCAGAGGGTTCTACTCCGCAGATCTTTTTTATGAAGTCCAGATCTGCCTGGTCATGGATATTGTTTGCCACCACGTGAAGGCTCCTGATCTTTAGATCCCCGGCCAGTTTTTCGATCTTTTCCGCTGTCTCAAGGCTGCCCCTGTAAGGCTGTACAACTACGAGGATGTGATCCACAGAAGCGATGGTGCCTCGGCCCAGGTGCTCCACGCCTGCTTCCATGTCAAGGACGATATCCTCTCCCTTTGAAAGAAGAAGTGAATTTAAGAGGTTTCTGAGGACTGCGTTTTCGGCACAGGCGCATCCTGCCCCTCCCTGGGGAATGGCCCCGAGGACCATGAGGCTGAGATTCCCCTGGCGTTTCATGAACTTTTCAGGCAGGTCCCCAACCCTGGGATTCATGTTGTAAAAGGGACCGTTTCTCTGGGAGCGTTCCTGAAGAAGATCCTTCATGGCAGCAATAGGTGTAATATTCTTGTGATTAAGCCCCAGAAGCCTTGCAAGATGAGGACTGGGGTCTGCATCTATTGCCAGGACCTTTCTGCCCCGGTCAAGAAGTGCCTGTACCACCAGGGCGCTGATTGTGCTCTTGCCGACTCCGCCTTTGCCGCATATTGCAATTTTCATGATATAAACCCTCTAAAGATCCTTAACCCAAATTATGCACTTCAAACGCCGAACAAAATAATTTTTTTATTATAATTTCAGCAGATTATCTTTAATATAATGCCAAAAAATATTCACCTAAATGGTGACAGGTTCCCACAGCAAAAACGTTCGGCATTTGAAGTGCGTAATCCTAATTTAAGGATCCAGTATAACAGCAGCCCCACCCCTTCTCGGATCGCCGGCTGCACGC
Organism: Deltaproteobacteria bacterium; assembly: GCA_027028245.1. Taxonomy (GTDB): domain Bacteria; phylum Desulfobacterota; class Dissulfuribacteria; order Dissulfuribacterales; family QOAL01; genus QOAL01. The sequence goes on along the minus strand of JALVJO010000086.1, from coordinate 25,026 downwards.
CCGTTTACTGGATCCACCATGTGGACGCCCCCGAAGTACACGTCTATTTCCTGCCACACATTTACCGGAAATTCCCGGGCAACACCCCTTAGAGCATCATCTCCAAAGCCGGGCTCGACCTGGAGTATTTCTCCATCCCAGTGGAGCCTGGGCCTTTCAACCGCCTCCCCTGCAGGCAGCCCGAAACAGAGAGTGTTGGCAATCACCTGGACCATGGCAGTCCTTATTCTCTTGCTGCCGCCGCTTCCGAGAACCAGCACCGGCTGGCCGTCCCTTTTGATAATGGAAGGAGACATCATTGAGCCCACCCTTATCCCTGGCGGGGACGAATGGAATCCTTCGGGGTGCAGGTCGTCTTCTCCCATCATGTTGTTGAGCATGATGCCTGTACCGGGCACAAAGCAGCCCGACCCTTCGCCGTTGGAAGTGGTCATGCTTGCCATGTTTCCTTCCCTGTCGCAGACACTAACGTGGGTAGTTCCCCTGGAAAAACAGGGGCGGATTGCCTGCTCGGCCTTATGGAACCAGGTACTTTCAGGCCTTTCCAGCCTGAACCCAAGGCCTTTCCTGTAATCTTCCACCTGCTGCATTGCCCTTGCAAGCAGACACAGGTGGATCTTGTCTCCCCAGCTGCACCTGCCGCTTATGTCAAGCATTTCCAATAGATCAAGGGTCAGAACGATATAAAACCCTCCAAAGGAAGGAGGCGGGTTTGTGACAAGTTCGTATCCGCAAAATCCCGTCCTCAGGGGCTCCCGCTCCCTGACCCTGTAGGCCTCGAGGTCTTGGGCCGTCACAAGGCCTCCCCCCTGGGCCATGTCTGAAACGATGTCTTCTGCTATGCTGCCCTTATAAAATTCATCTATGACCCTGCCCTTTGTCCTTCCTATCTCGTCAAGAAAATCTGCAAGATCAGGATTCTTGAGGATCTGGCCCTCTGCAAGGTACCGGCCGTTTCTGAGAAAAATCCGCCTGCCCTGCCTGGAAAAGAGCATTATTGGCTCAAGAAGGGAAATGAAATAGGCCTGGTGGCTGTTCAGGACCACCCCCTCCCTGGCATATTCTGCCGCATGGGAAACTATCTCGGAAAGCCCCATGCGGCCCAGCTTTGAATGCACGTGGATAAAACCCTTCAAGTTTCCGGGCACAGCAACAGAGCCGGGACCTATGTTGAAGACCTGACTGGAGCCTGGAAATTCCACTGTAACAGGGAAGAAATGGGGCTCCCTGGTACTTTCCGAAAGCCCCCTTCCAGGGGTATCTACAAAGAAATCATACAGGATCTCCCTGCCGTCTGCCGGCCTTGCCAAAAGGAATCCGCCCCCGCCAAGGGATGACAGGGCAGGTTCCACCACGGCTGCGGCAAAACCCGCAGCCACCACGGCATCAAAGGCATTGCCGCCTTCTGAAAGGACACTGGATGCCGCCTCTGTAACCAACGGGTGCCCGGAGGCAACTCCTGCCTTGAATTCAGCCAATATCCAACACCTCTTCCTGAAGCATTTGTCTTCCAAATTACCAGGGATTACAAGCCTAAACCGGCTGAAATGGTTTGGCAAGAAAGGCCTTCGGCCTGCTGCACAAAGGTTCAGGCTACTCCCTTTCACAAGGACTCAAAAATGGTTATCCTCATTGAAGAAGAGCCCTGGAGGAAAAGCCATGAAATGCCCCGGACAGGACAGCAGGTACTGGAAACCCGGTGCCATTTTTGACGTAAAGTGCCCCGGCTGCGGCGAGATGATAGAATTTTTCAAGGATGATACCAGGCGCAGGTGTCCGAACTGCGGCCAAGAGGTGCCAAACCCTGAGATGGATTTCGGCTGTGCCGCATACTGCCCCTATGCCGAACACTGCCTGGGAGGCCTTGCATCAGAAAAGGCCGGAGACAGCAAACTCAAGATCATGAAGGCCGGCATGGCCAAGACCCTCCGTTCCATATACCAGAACGACAGCCGGAAGGTGGCCCGTGGTGCAAACTTCCTGGAGCTTTGTGAAGAGATCGGGAAAAAGGAAGGTGCAGACCTTGGAATTGTGGTGCTTTCCGGTTTTGCCAAGCTCCTTCTCGAACATGACACGGGATTTGGCAAGTTCCGTGACTCAGTTGAGGAGCTGATGAAAAGGCTCCTGGAAACCGGAGCTGATGAAAAGCTTGCCCAGGACTGTTTATCACTCCTGGAAAGGGCCCTTTCCGGACAGATCAGGGAAGAACAGGATATCAAGAATTACAATGTAATAAAGGATGCATCCTTAATTGCAGACTTTGAGGCAGAGGGGAGAAAGGACTGGGATGAGCTTTCAAAGAGCCTTCTGACAGAAAGCGCCCGGCAGATGGCGCATATTCGGGCAGCAGTTCATGGTTCATGATTCCCGGATCATGTGGGAAGGCTTTGCACTCCCTTAAAGGTCTTTTGCATACACAGAAAGATATTCTCCTGCTCCCGCCCGGGCCTCAATGGCCTATTCCCATTGGATGATCCGAGACCAGGATTTTTTTACAGGCTTGACAGTCAATTTTGTATAATGCTGCATTTTTTTCCACCCGACGCGCACAAAATAAGAAATCAAAAAACAAAGATTTTTCTAGAAATTCTAAAAAAGGATAAAAATATTTAAGAATATTTTCACAGTTTATGTCTATTCGTTAATTTCTCTTCCAGAACCTCCATAAGTGTCTTTTTTCACTAAATTTTATATTGACATCGAAAATAATTTATTATAAGGCTGATTAAGATTTAATAACTTTTTATTTGGGTAAATTCTTAAGAGGCGACAGTTTAAGCCATGCTGCCGGAAAGGAGGGCAATTACATGAAGAAACTATTCAATCTGGTCATCGCTGTCATAGTTTTGGGACTGGCGAACTCCTCTTTTGCTGCGGATATTGTAAAAATTGGCGTTTTGGCAAAAAGAGGACCTGAAAAGGCCATGAAAAAATGGGGGGCCACGGGTGAATACCTTACGGCAAAGATGCCCGGGAAGACAGTGGAAATTGTCCCACTTGGTTTTGACATGGTTATGCCGGCCATAAAAAATGGCGAGGTAGATTTTTTCCTGGTCAATTCCTCCATGTACGTCACAGCACATAAAAAATATGGCGCCCAAGCCATAGCCACCATAATAAATTCCAGACAGGGAGAGGCTCTCATGTCTTTTGGAGGGGTTATCTTTACCCGGTCTGATAACACTGCCATCAATTCCCTGGCAGATATCAAAGGCAAAAATTTCATGGCTGTGAAAAAATCGTCATTTGGAGGATGGCAGATGGCCCTGAAAGAATTTCTTGATGCCGGAATAAATCCTTATACTGATTTTGCCTCAGTAAAGTTTGGAGGCAGCCATGACAAAGTAGTTATGGCAGTCAGAGACAAACTGGTGGATGCAGGCACTGTGAGAACGGACACCCTCGAGCGCATGGCCGCGGCCGGTACCATTTCCATGGCAGATTTTAAAATCATACATAAACAAACCCATGAAGGCTTTCCGTTTGTCTGCAGTACAAAGCTGTATCCAGAGTGGCCCCTGGCAAAAATTGCATCGACTCCTGACGAATTGGCCCAGGAAGTTGCCTCTGCACTAAAGAAGATTAAACCCAGGGACAAGGCTGCCAAGGACGCCAAGATCGCAGGCTGGACGGATCCGCTTGACTACTATGGAGTGGAAGAACTCCAGAAGGAACTCAAGATAGGAGCTTATGCCTTGTAACTTGTCAGGTATTGTCAGGGATTTCAGCCAGAAACAAGCAATATCAACGTTTTTTATTCAGGACCGCACCGGACTCAAATTGTTGTCTTGAAGAATCGACTTTCTGTGCCTGCTTAGCGGATTATCTGCAGCAGCTTATTCTCTAAGTTATTTGAATTGCTCAATTTGAGATAACAAGACAGAAATCATATTGAAATGATCCGGTAAATTGCCGGGATCTGTCCTGAGGTCATTGCCGTTCCACTCTGCATCAATGGTTGAAAATCGCTGAAGGACTTGCGCTTTCAGCAGAAACCGTGGGTCTTCCTGAATAAGGAAGCCTGTGCCCACATGGTGTTTCCTTTATCAACACAGGTGGTTAAGCAAATGACAAAGCGTGCGGTCCACAGACTTTACGGCGTATCAGAACATCACAAAGAGCGCCGCAGACAAAATATCTTTATTTCCCGCCCCTTCTCTCGTCAACCTGATCAATCAATAAAAATTACCCTGCAACTTCTGAAGAAACTCCTTCATTCATTTTTTATCTTGCCATGACAGGAGAATAGACTCATGCCCAATGAAAACCTGAGCTTGTATAGAGAAAAAATCGCAATGATTTTTTCCACCAGGTCTCTAAAGACAAAATTATTCTATTCCTTCGCCATCCTGTTCGGAATAGCCGCCTTTTCTTCAGTAACTGCAATCTATTCTATTTCCAAGATCCAGGACAAAATGAAATCTGTTGAAACAATAGACAGACTTACTACGAAACTCCTTCTCGTGAGGCAGAAGGAGAAAAATTTCCTGCTATATGGAAACGTAGATGAACTTCGAAGTGCCCGAAAGGATCTTTTCACAATAAGAGATGGGATCTCGAGCATATCCCCTGAGGCCCGGACATATTTCAGAAATGTGCCGGGCCTTATCAGGCGATATGAGGCAGTGATGAAAAAATTTATACATGGCACAATAAAGCCCGACTTGAGAAAAAATCTCATGGTTATATTGAGGACCAGGGGACATGAACTCATGGAGACAATGCTCAGCAACGGGAGATCTCTAAAAAACCGGCTTGATGAAGAAGTCACTCTTTACAAGGAACTTTCCATAATTCTGCTTTGGGTTGCCCTGCCCGTGGGACTTCTTTTCTGCATCTGCCTTGCTGAATGGATTGTGGAACCACTTGGCTATGTACGTAAGAAAGCGGGAGAAATAATGAGCGGAAAGCTCAAAGCAATCCCTCTTGAACCCATTGCAGACAAATGTGCAGAATGCGACAAACTCGTGAAATCAATAAATCTGATGCTGGATACCATAGAATGCAAACAGGAACAACTGGTACAATCTGAAAAATTGGCTGCAATAGGGAAGGTTACAGCAGGCATTGCCCACGAGATCAATAATCCCCTGAACAACATAAATCTTACTGCCGAAGTCCTGCTTGAAAGCGTGGATGAAATGGACAGTGAAGAAAGAGCCGAGCTGATCAGGGACATCTTGTCACAGACGGAAAGGGCCAGAGATATAGTCCATCATCTTCTCAGTTTTTCCAGAAAAAAGACTGCGGTCATGGAAAGGATCAATCTGACGAAAGTATTAGAAAATACACTGCATTTTCTGAAAAATGAGATGAGGCTTTCCAAAGTCACATTAAAGACCCATATAGAAAGCAATGACACGGTGGTTTCAGGTAATCAGAATCAGCTGGAACAAGTCCTTATAAACATCATTCTTAATGCCATTCAGGCCATGACCCAGGGCGGCCAGTTGGAAATCGGCCTACGGACTGACAAGAAACACGGCAGGGCGATTATCACTGTAAAGGACAATGGACCCGGTATGTCCAAAGAAATAATCCGTCACATACTCGAGCCCTTCTACACCACCAAAAAAGAAGGTACAGGTCTGGGCCTATCTGTAAGTTATGGAATAATCAAGGACCACAATGGCGATATCAAAATCGAATCCAAAGAGGGCAGAGGAACCGTTGTAAAAATAATTTTACCCCTGGCAGATAAAAGTGCCCGCTGAAAAACTATTCGCCACAGGGTATCACGGGATACCTTTTCTGTGCTTCAATCTTGCGGCTGGCAGGTATAAGTATGTTCCTCATCCTTTCCCTCTGTTCAGGCGTGAGAACTTCTTTTATGCCAATGAGCGCGGATACGGCTTTTCTGGTCAACCTTAAACAAAGGGATCTTACAACCCGCAATTGCTGCTTCACCTGCATCATATCAAATTTTTCCGCCTGCAGGATCTCATTCAGATTGGCTGCTTCGATGTTCAGCTTTGCCAGTTTCAGCCTGTAACTTCTCTTAAATTTACTTTGCTTTAACCGGATAAGTCTTTTTTGTTCTAAACTCATCCCCAGATGATCTTCTTCATCTATTATTAATTCTATCTCGCATATGGAAGCCTTTATGATAAAATCCTGTGCTGAACAGCCCAGCGACTGGTCCTGATAATCCTCGAGACCCCAGCAGAATTCTTCTATGGACATTTTATCTTTTTTGTTCCTCGAAGATGAATCTCCCAAGGCTTGAATTACGGGAAAAACAAATATGAGAGATAGGCTGACAACAAACAGAATAGTCAGCCTATCTCTTTTTTTGATATATTCAGCTATTTTTGCCAACTTTTCCCACCCATGGATATTAGAGGGCTATTTCCTTTGCCTTTTTTCTCTGCTCCGGTGTCAACACCCTGCGTGCTTCGATAACTTTACTAATGATTTCTGAGAGCATGGAGTGACAGGTATTTTTCAGCTTTCCGGTCAGGTCATCAACCTTTGCCAGATCGTACTCGTTGGACGACATATTGTCCAGCAGATCTATGGAGAGGAGATTCAGTTCCGCCCGTTTCTTAATCAGGGTATTATGACACCTGTATTTTATTAATCTCAGCTCTTTTACCTGGCTCTCACTCAGGTTTAATTCATCTCTACGGGCCAGATAACCGTTCATTTCCCTCAGGACATTATTTACAATGAGCATGGGTGCAGGACACCCCACTTCTCCCAGTTTATTGACATTTATCCGCTTCCAGCATTCTCCCATAAGACATGTCTTTTTTGCCCTGACCTGCTTTTGGACTGCAAAGGTTCCGGTTGCCATAAAAGCAGCAGCCAGGCTGAAAACACAAAATACGAACATGGATTTTGATATTATATTTCTGGTCATGTTTTGTACCTCCTCAAGTTGTTATTTCACAATGGAACGTGCTGCATGGACATCCTTTGCCAATTGTGCCACAGTTTCCCAGCAGTATTTTTCAATCTCATCGATCAACTTTTCTACCTCTTTCTGATCAGGCATCTCCTTGGTCATTTCTGAAATCAACAATACTGTACTGCTTTGAAGCTGCCCTCTGGCCCTTACCACGACCATGTTGGCGTGGTCATAGATATCAGTCAACTTTTTGACCTGCTCCGGAGTCAGCCCAAACTTTTTTGCTCCTGTGATATAAGACTTGAGTTCTCCGAGACTGGTTTTTACAAACAACGTGGGAGTGGGACAGCCCTTTCCAGCCAAGCGGGTCAATCCCTCCTCCTGCCAGCATTCCCCCTTGTAACAGACAAGGTCATCCTGGTCTGCCCATGCCTGAGAATAACCCGCTGCAGCTGCACCTAAAATCATTATCATAAAAATAGAAAAGAATTTTGCCTTCATAAACATGCCTCCCTTTTTAAAATTTGTGATATTCTTCTAAAAATTACTTATCTTCTTAAAATAACTTGTTTATCCACCTCCCTTCCAATATGTAATTAGTCTTTACCCATACGATACGGATATTTATCAGAACCATTGTTATCATTTTGTCTAGATCTCCAGAAAACCCGACTTGTTATATTTTCCATTAATCCAGTATGTGAATATTGTCACCCAGTTGCTTGTTTATTAATTATGTTACTTATAGTTTAACATAAGTTTTAATTATGTCAAGATTAGCAAATTCAATTTTTAAAATTAAAAATGATTATGTGACTATTATACGAAGTTAATTGCCTTGTGAAAATTTTATGTTTTGCTCCCAGAACGATTGACTGATGCTTGTCAGGCCATAAACGAAGGATTTGTGAAGATTGTAATATGATTTATCATGACGAAAGCCCTTGATTAAAATAAGAAAGAAAGAACCCGTTAAATCAATTCACAGCAGGCCGCGCCTAGAACAGAAACACGAGAGGATCCAAATAAAAAAGGCTGCCCTGCATGGCAGCCTTTCCATTCTAAAATTGTGTTTCCTTTGTTCTTTTCTAATAGGGCCTCATGATCCAGATACCGCATGGACAGGTATCTGCACAGAAACCGCAGGCAATACATTTTTCGTCATCGGACACGTACCTGTAGTCACCCTCTTCCAGCTTTTCCCTGGTTATGGCACCTGTCGGGCACATCATCTCGCACATGTGGCAGTCCCTGCAGGTACCGCAGCTCATGCAGCGGTCTGCCTCTAGGGTTTCCGTATGCTCGTTGGGGCAGGTTTCCGGCTCGTAAAGGGCAGGATTCAGCCTGTCCTTGGGAATCAGAGGCTTCTTGAAGGGCTTCCATTCCTCGCCCTTTATCTCTGCTATGATGGCAAGTGCTGCATTCCTGGCAGCACCCAGGGCATTTGTTGCAAGACCGGGCTTTTCCACATCTCCAACTGCAAAGATCTTTGGATCTGAGGTCCTGTTTGCCTCGTCGGTCTTGATCCATGCAGCACCACCTGCCTTCACCACTTCCACCGTGTCCGGCAGGAAGTTGAGAGCCGGGACATCACCTATGGAAATGATCACGGTCTGGGCAGGAATGAGCTCGTCTGCAGCATCGACCAGGCCTTCATCCGTAACCTCCTTGGTATAGACAGGCCACTTGAATTTGGCACCGAGAGCCTCTGCTGCCTTTCTTTCCTTGCCGAAGGCCAGGGGCTTCTGGATATCAACAAGCGTGACCTCCTCGGCTCCAAGCTTGAAGCACTCAACTGCGACATCGCAGCCCACGTTCCCGGCACCTATGATCACCACCTGCTTGCCCACGGGAGGAGGATTGCCCTCCTTGACCTGCCTCAGGAAGGTAAGGGCGGGGATTACCTTTTCGTGGCCGGGGAAGGGGATGGTCCTGGGTTCGTGGGTCCCTACTGCCACGATCACGTAATCGAATTCGTTGTAAAGCTCCCTGAACCTCTCCCTGGTGATATTTTCATTAAAATGGACGTGTATGTTGGGGGTCTTCATGAACCGGTCTACCTCTGCATCCCAGATGGCCCTTGGCAGGCGGTCCCAGGGGATGACCTGGGCCATTTTGCCCCCCAGCTTGTTGTCCTTTTCAAATATATGGGCCTCGACACCCCTCAGGGCCAGCTGCCAGGCAGCGTTCATGCCGCCGGGGCCGCCTCCGATTATTGCCACCTTTTTTCCCAGGGATGGCTCTACCGGGGGAGGAGGCACGTCCTTTTCAGCCCTTCCCAGGTAGGCGATGTCAATACTCTCGTCCACCATCTGGCGCGAACACTGCTGCATGCAGAGATTTGGACATATGGAACCGCATACCGAGGCAGGAAAGGGGGTGTATTGGAGCACCAGTTCATAGGCCTCCTGGATCTTGCCCTCACGAATCAGCCGCAACCTGTCTATGGTCGGGATGTGCACCGGACAGTAATAGGCACAAGGGGCCGCGGATTCGCGATTGGCCCAAAAGGGCCTCCTGCGTCTGAGCTCACCTGTTTCTATGAGGCCTATGGGAGATCTGTCCAGACCCGGGGCCAGGTCTCTTATGGGATCGCCCCCGAATTCCTTGTCCCACACGTTTCTCCTGAAATCCACCATGGGCATCTTGTCCAAGGAGAACATCAGGGTGATCTCCTGGGGAGGAAGGGCTACAAGCATCTTCCATTCATCCCTAATGGTGAGCTCTTCAAGCAGATCCTTCCTTCCTATCCTGTCCAGGAACAGGGGCATGCGCTCCACCAGCCAGTTCCACTGTTCATCATCGGGCAGAACCGCCTTCACATTTGTCCTGGCATAACTTTTATCAGTGTGACCGCGGTAATATATCCAGCCGCCCACCATTCCCACGCAGGGCCGGTATCCAAGGACATTTTCCGGGGTATAGGGCTCAAAGCCGCACACAATGCCGATGCCTCCGCAGTTGAATTCTGCAAAGGTATCACCTACAGACCCCAGAACCCACAGTTCGGGACGGTTGTATTCGGGGTTCCACTTGGTCATGGTCAGGCCGCGGGCTCCAATGGAGCCTCCCACGTAGACCTTGCCCTCTGCCATGGCATTGCAGACACCGTTTGTGGCATCCCCCAGCACGGTGATTTCCGCACCGATATTAAGGTAACCAACATCGTCAGAGGCAGGACCGTGACACAGGATGGAAGTGCCGGGCATTGCCATGCATCCAAGCCTCTGTCCGCACGGGCCCTTGACCTCAATGTGAATCTTCCTGCCGTTGGTCTTGAGGCGCCCGCCAACATTGTGCTGGCCAAACGTCTCGAGAATCAGCCTGTCATATTTTTCCGCAGCCTTCTGGACCATCTCCTCAAAGGCCTTGGAGCTGATCCTGCGGCCCTTTTCATCAATACCTTTTATGGTTATTGCATCGCTCACTTTTCAGACCTCTTTAACAAACGTACTTGATTTGGAGTCTCTCGGCTGCCGCCTTGTCAGCTATACCCAGGGCATCAGACATCCCTATGGGCAGACTCTGGGACCTTCCCAGGGGCGCCATGATCTTTTTCATCTCGGTGCGTATGGCAAGGAAGGTGTCAACCACCCTTTCTGCAACCTTGTCGGGGTCCAGCCTCCTGTAGATCTTGGGATTCTGGCTGGTGATGCCCTTGGGACAGAGACCGATGTTGCAGATATTGCAACGGTTATGATCTTCGGCACCAAGGCAGCCTGCTGCTGCCTGCATGATGTATTTACCCAGATGAACACCGCTGGCGCCGAGCATTATGAGGGCCATTCCGTTCTGGGTGACATTGCCGTTCTTGCCAACTCCGCCTGCTGCAAAAAGCGGTATTTCATTCTGCTTGCCCTGGGCACAAAGATCCAGGTAGCATTCCCTGAGATTCGAAGCTATGGGATGCCCCATGAAGTCCATGCTGACGTTATAGGCAGCACCTGTGCCTCCATCTACTCCGTCTATGAGCAACCCGGCGGCATAGGGATTCCTGACCAGGTTGTTCAGGACAGCCTTGGCGGAATTGGAACCTGAAATCTTCGGATATACAGGGACCCTGAAATCCCATGCCATGGAAAGGGACTGGATCATCTTCATAACAGACTCTTCAATGGAATAAAGCGTCTGGTGAACAGGGGGAGACGGCAGATCAACCCCTTCGGGCACGCCCCTGAGACGGGCAATGAGCTTGCTCACCTTGAACCACATGAGAAGCCCCCCATCTCCCGGCTTGGCCCCCTGACCGTACTTTATCTCTATGGCTGCAGGGTCGCACTTCATCTCCGGTATGGCCCTGATTATCTCGTCCCAGCCGAAATATCCCGAGGCGATCTGCAGGATCATGTACTTCAGGAACTTGCTCTTGAGCACCCAGGGCGGGCACCCGCCCTCGCCGGTGGCCATGACCACGGGTATCTTGTGTACCTCGTTCAGATAGGCCACGCCCTGAAGCAGACCCAGCCACATGTTGGGTGAAAGGGCGCCGAATGACATGGAACCTATAATAAAGGGAAAGATCTCCCTGACCGGGGGTATCCACCCGCCGTTAATCTTTCTCTTGAGGTATTCTTCAGGTGAAAGCACGCGGCCCAGCAGGGTATTCATGAAAAACTCGTGGCGGCCTGCATCAAGGGCCGGATCGGTAAGCATGGAGATCCTGGTAAAGATTATCTTGTCCAGCAGGTTTGCGCCGGGCTCATTCCTTCGGCCGCCTCTTTTCCATGCCTCGCCTTTCTGGGTGTTCTGGAAACGCACCCTGTCCCTTGTGGGATTCGGAACCGGTTTTATTGCCTGGTTCGGACAGACCATTGCGCACATACCGCATCCCACACATCTTTTTGATACGTCTGTCTTCTGCCTGATTCCTACGAAGGTACGGTAGGACGTCTTCCTCTCGGCAGCATTCAGGACCAATTTAGGCATGCGCTGGCGCATGTAAGACAGCTTGATTGCATTAACAGGGCAGACGGCGGTGCATCTGCCGCACAGTGTGCAGCGGTCTTCCCTGTGCTCAATTATCCAGGGAAAATCGTTTGCCGCTAAGCTGCTTGGGGTAGAGGGAACTGATCGAATTGGGACCATATCTTATACTCCTGTCTATCTGGGGGAACTATTACAGTATGGGGACGCATGGGCTGAAAATCCTTGGATTTATCCCGATCAGGGATCATGGCATCCACTCCGCACATCTCAGAGGCCATTGCCCATGTGCCCGGTTTGCCGCCTACGGTAGCCGGTCGAAGTTTCTTGGCATCCATGACCAGAAGACATGTCTCATCCGGAAGCGTTCCTATGACCGCATTGGGGCCGTCGATTATGAGTCTTCTGCAGGCATTTCTGAGACCAAGCAGGAAATCCCCCTGCGGGTGCTCTGCAAGCTCCTCTGTCTTGAGAGGTGTAATTACGTGCTTGTAGGCCTGGAGGGGAAGCTTCAACTGTTTCAAGACATAGTGCAGGATATGCGTAAATACCTCGCTGTCCGACTGGTAGCCGATGTAGCCCGGAAAGCCCTTTCCGGTCAGCCAGTCCTTGATGGGAATGAAGGCAGTATTTTCACCGTTGGTCATGGTGGCTATGCCCTGTATGAAAAACGGATGGCAGGCATAGAGATTGATTCCCCAGTTGGTATTCTGCCTTCCCTGTGCCATGCAGACCCGGGCTTTTATCCTGTCTTCATCAAGCCCCAGGGCCTTTCCCACCTCCAGGGGCCAGCCCACCTCCTTGATCATGATAACATCAGGCCAGAAGGCAAAGGACGTGAGGTCTCCCCCGTGCTCTTCCCCGTCTTTACGAAGGGCAAGGCGGGTCAGCATGAGCCTTTCTTCTATTTCTTCCTGGGAAAGATTGTTCCAGGATTCAGGCATCTTATAGACTCTCAAGAGGTATTTATGCCTGTCTTTCGCCTCTATATGGGTAAGATCCACATTGAATTCATGGTCGTATTTCAATGCAAAACCCTTGTCCTGCATAAAGGCATTCAGGCGGTGAAGGGCCTCTTCAGTATGGGCTATTCCGGAAAGGACCGGATCCCTGGGATTATAACTGTAATCAGTGAACTGGATACCCCTCATTATGAGCCCCAGTCCGCTGCCGTCATAACCCTCCTGCATGGCCTCCATTGCCTCGAATACACCGTATGGCGAAAAGGCTTCATTGGAGGTTTTCAATGCTAAGCGGCACATAACTCTACTCCTTTAAACGGTCAAAAAAATTAAAGCAGGCTGTCAAACTGCGTCCTAACAGCAGTTTGCAGCCTGTATTAGAGACGTTCCTACCGGTCATCCAGCCGTACTGAACCCGGTACCTTATCTACCAGGGATAACAGGGAGGAAAGAAGAAACAGCTTGTCAGGACGGAGAGCATCACAGCCAGGCCGGAAAGATCTTTCCCTTATCTGCACACGGGTTTGTCTCAGGGCTGGAGCATGTATCCCAGTATCGCCTTATCACAGGCAAAATGCCAAAAAATGGAATTACAATGAAACCGTTAGATTGTCAATGAAAAACCCTGTTTTTTTGAATGCTCGTTCATTGGAGAAGTCCTGCAGCTGCAGGCAGTGTCCCGGGTTCAGGCAGTTTCAAGACCCTGGGTGCTTTCGGCAGCCCAGCTTACGGCATCTATCCAGCACTGGCCTATCCTGTCTATGCTTGCACCAGAGCTGGCCGCAAAGCGCCTTATGAAATTCATGTCCGCCTTCTCGCAGGCCTCTGCCAGGAGAATAAGGGGGTAAAGAAACCCCTTTTTGAAGATGACGGCATCTATGATCTCGGCAGACAAGGGCAGCCCCTGCAGCACCTTTTCTGCAGGGATACTGAAAAGCGCCTCTACCAGGGAGAGCAGTCCTGCCATGAAGGCCGGAGGGCCGATTTCCGGGCGGCCCAAGAGACCGGCGATCTTTTCGCTGAAGCCCGCCCTGACTACAGCCGCATTGAACAGGGCATCTGGTTTGCCCCTTGATATGCTGGACAAGAATATAATGGCAAGCCATTGCTTAAGTTTCCTTTCGCCAAGGAGTAAGACTGCCTGCCTTATGGAAGAAATTTCTTCAGGAAGGCCCACTGATGCAGAATTAACCAGCCGCAGGACCTTTATGCTGAGGGCCGGGTCCTTGACCAAAAGGGCATAAATCCTTTCCATGTCCATATCACTGTGGTTGACTGCGGCCATCAGCCTGAGCCTCGTCTTCCTCGCAGGCTTGAGATGTTTCCCCGTGAGGATGACGGGTTTTGCAAAGAAAAACCCCTGGAAATAATCAAAGCCGAGTTCGTAGGCCATGCTGAAATGGTCCGGCGTCTCAATCTTTTCGGCAATCAGCCTGGTATTGGTACCTGCAAGATCACGGCAGATATCTTTAATCTCCGGAAGGGGGCTGGCCAGCCAGTCCATTTTTACGAAATCAGCAAGGGGAAGAAGGGAGTTTAACTCCCGGCTTGGCTCAAAGTCATCCAGGGCTATCCTGAACCCATTTTCCTTGAGGCCAACAACAGTGTTCACCAAATCCTCGTCCACCGAAACATTTTCCAGGACTTCTATGACCACGCCCTTTGGATCGAGAAAGGTAAGGTCCGACACCAGCAGGGATTTTGAAAAATTTATAAAGGCGGGCTTTCCGCCTGTAATCCTGTCTATCCCCAAATTGCAGAAGGAATTTTCAAGCAATTTTATAGTGGCCTGCGAACCAGAAATATCCGGGAAGGTATTCTTGTTTCCTGCCCTGTACAAAAGTTCATAGGCAAAGGTGCGTTTTTGCCTGTCCAGAATGGGCTGGCGGCCGATAAAGAGCTTGGATGATTTTTCCATCTTTTCCAGAAGCTGCAGGTGATTTTATTTTTCGTATCGTCAGCTTGCCAGTGCGATGTTAGCAGGAAGGGATTTTTTTCAGGTGATCAAAGGTAGGGCCTTCCCTTTTCCACGCCAAATAGATGGGAAAAAGAATTTCCAAATAAATGCCTGTTCTCCTATTTCCCTGAATAGAGAGAATACATATAGTTTAAAAATAACCATTCCCCTAAGAAATGGAGAAGGCCCATGTCAAAGGAAGTCAGGGAACTCGTCAAAAGACTCCGGCCCAGCCTGTCCCTTGGAGAATACGGAAAGATATTCACAGACACCACGGCCTACATGGAAATCTCCTATGGAGACGTCATTGAGATTGACGGCATGCACTATCTCGTCCTCAGGGACGAGGTGGAACGGAGTTTCGGCATTGAAGATCCGAAGTACTGGGTCAAAAGGTGCATCCAGCTGGAGACCGGAGACAGAAAGATACTCAAGCTGGTCTTCCATGAAAAATTCCTGCTCAAACTGGGCACCCTGAAGATCCCCTGTTACAGAAGCCCGGAAAAGGAGGCCAGGATCCTGGACCTTGTCAGGGGAGACGAGCGCTTCATGCAGGGTTTTTCCCGATTTGACAAAAAGGGCAATGTGGTCCGGATCATCGAGATCGTATCGGGGAAAAGACTCGATCACATAATCTTTGAGATAGAGACTTCTCACAAGGATTATTTTTATGGCCATCTTCCGGGCATACTTGAAAAATTCATCGAATCCTGCCGGGCCATAAAACTTCTCCATGAAAACGGCGAAATCCACGGGGACATCAGAAGAGACCATCTCTGGCAGGAATACGGCACGGGCAGATACCGCTGGATCGATTTTGACTACACCTATGAATTCGAAGAAAGCCCCTTCGGCCTGGATATATTCGGCCTGGGCAGCCTTCTCATCTATATTGTTGGAAAGCAGATATATACCCCTTCCAACCTGTCTTCCCAGGGATTTTCTCCTGAAACCGCAGCTCTTATTGACAAGGGAGACTTTTCTCTCCTTTACAAGAACAGGATAGTCAACCTGAAAAAACTCTTCCCGTACATACCCGAAAGGCTCAATCTCATTCTCATGCATTTTTCTAATGCGGCCGAGACCTTTTACGAAACCGTGGACGAATTTCTGGAAGACCTGGAACCCTGCATTTCTGAAATAAGAAGATAGGAGAAAGAAATGAATTTCAAAAAGATCCTTATTGCAGC